>WAKQ01000001.1 GCA_015523295.1 Desulfurococcales archaeon
ATTTCTGAAGATCTCAGCTGCCTTCCTCAACCTCTCTCTGAAACTGCTGTCACTGACCACCGTATATATCACCTCTTTCCGTATGCTTCCTTAATGCAACCCATCAACGCCTTAGAATCTAGGACGTAGGGAGGGCAACCTATCTTCCACAAGACCTCATAAGGTTTAAGCTCACCGGACTCCAGCACATCAGGCTCCTTAAATCTACCTTCGATAATGACATCGGAGACGTCTCTGAGAAGGCTCGTTACTTTCTTATCAACATCTGAGTAAACTAGGATCGACCAAATATTCCTGGACTTAAGGTGATGAAGTATGTTCAGGAAGTATGAGAAAACCTTCTCCTCATCCTCAAAGACCTTAAACAGGATTTCAACCCCGTCCAGGATGAGGACGTCTAAGGAGGTACTGTTTATGAGGTCTAGGATCTGATGAGTCAGCTCCTCAATACTGAAGCCTGCAGGATTTAAGGATTTCTCAGCAGCTATCTTCTTCATGAATTCTGCAGCAACACTTTCGAGCCCTAGAGAGTTGAGCTGCTCGCTGAAGTAGTGCAACATTTCGTTAGTTACATACTTAAAGCTGACGAGGGCAACCTTCATGTTCTCTTCAATAATGAGTTTACTTAAGGCGATTACGGACAGCGGAATGTACCTAGCACCTGGCTGAATGATTAGCGATGTGATCATTCCTTTGTGTATATGTCCTTTGAAGGCTTCATCCAGTGCCTTACATGGCATTTTAAGCTCTAGCTCTAGATTTAGCCCGCTTATCTCCTCCAGCACTGGCGGGATGAAGACCCTGATCCCTTCACCCTCCCTTATGGTGAAGGGGACTTCAGCAACGTTCACTGGCGAACCCCTGATTTTCCGTATTTCCATTACCCTCACCAGTCTCGCCTTCTCTATCCTGTGCTTCATCATTATGGCTACATCAGCGACAAACTCTACGTCTTGGATAGGTAGCCTGACTGTAGCATACGGTAGCTCAGCGATGACTACGAGCACCCCGTTAATCTGCCTAGCTATCATATGAAGGAAGTTCTGAAGCACTGACCTGAACTCTGGCGTCTCATGAGAGAATACTGATATTATGGAGGTGATGCTATCCAAGACAACAAGTCTAAAACCCCCCTTCACGGCTTCATTGAAGATAGCTGTTGAGAGGTCTGTTAGGCCTGACTTCTCAGTCAGTATCGGCAACTTCATATACTTAAATAGGCCACGAGCCTCCAGCGGCCTGAAGTCCAAACCTAGGCTACCCATGTAGGATGCAAACTTATCCTTGTCCTCTATAAAGGAAATATAGAGGCATGGATAACCCTTCATAGCGTTTCTATAACACATTGTAGCTGCAAACGTGGTCTTTCCTGCACCAGGATGTCCCGCTATAAGCATCATCGTCCCAGGCCTTAAAGCACCTGGAAACGACGGGTCTAATGCCTCCACACCGAAGACGATGAAGTCTTTTTTATTCATCTGAGTTTCTCCCCCCTAAGATCCTTCGAAAGGTAAAACTGACCTACCTTCTGCTGCCCCTTGTGTAGTATATTTAGGGGTGAAACTTATAAAGTCTACCATATGTTTCTTACATATGTAAACAAATTAATTTAATTTAATGCCTAGCAACTAATATAAACGTAAATAATAATAATTGTATTGAATTTAGCAAGTAATGTACGTTAAATAATATAGAGAATAAGGAAATACATGTTTAACCAAGGTTTAAAGGGATTGAGAGCCTTCCATGTTAGGGCATTATGTTGAAGAAGGCTATACTTAACTGGCGTGATATGATGATTCTTGTCCATGCTGTGAAAGCTGCTGAGGAGGTGAAGCCTTCACAGCAGGCTAAGAGGGAGGTGTTCAGGAGATACGGGGTTCTAGGTAGCGATAGAGATCCGCTACTTACCTCTATCTTCTACCGGGTGATGATGCGCCAAGGCATATTAGATAGAATGATTAAGGAAGCTACTGGTGTTAATAACGTTCTCCTATTGGATGCGTGGTTGAGGTCTGCGTTAAGGCTGTTTATGGAGATTGAAGTCTTCAGCAGAAGGTGGGTTTCTTTTAACGATCCCTATCAAGTTAGGAGGAGGGTATCAGCCTTCTTATCGAGGAGAGCCCATCCATATGCGGGAATGTGGTTCTATGATGTCTCATGGGGTTTAAGGAAATATAGACCTAGGCCAAAAGGCTGGGAGGAGGAGTTAGAGCTTAAGTACCTTCTTCCTTCGTGGTATGTTAAGCGAATTACAGGTCTTATCGGGAGGGAGGAGGCTGAGAAGTACTTCGAAGCATTGAATCGAAGGCCTAAGCTCAGTGTGAGGGTAACGCATAAGGGAACTGTAGATGAGGTGCTGAGAGAATTGCGTGAGAGTGGAGTAAAGGATATCGAAATATCGGGTATTGTCCCTGGAGTATTGAGGTTTAGCGGCCCCTTTGACTTTGACAGTTCTAAAACGTTTTTGGAGGGTAAGTTCATTATTCAGGAGGAAAGCGCTGCACTAGCAGCTGTGCTCTTGGACCCTAAGCCAGGGGAGTTCGTTGTCGACCTAGCCGCAGCGCCTGGAGGGAAGACTGAGCTTCTCGGGGAGCTGATGAAGGGTGAAGGTGTGATCCATGCCTATGACATAGACAGGAGGAGGGTTGAGAGGATGAAAAAATTGCTTTCCAGGACGGAGATCGAGAATGTCGTCATCCATGTTAAGGACGGGAGGATGGCGCCCTCCGAGCTGGGAAAGGGTGTTGCTGACAGGGTCCTCGTTGATGCCCCCTGTAGCTCTGATGGAACGATCATGAAGAACCCCGATCTCAGGTGGAGGTTGATGGAGGATGAAGTCTCTAAATTCGCGCAGACACAGTATGAGCTTCTGAAGGCCGGCCTTAAACTGCTCAAGGCTGGAGGAATTATGCTTTACTCCACTTGTTCAATGCTTAAGGAGGAAGATGAAGATGTAGTGTCCAGGCTCCTCTCTAAGGAAGGTAGGAAAGTAGAGTTAGTTGAGTTAGGAGGGCCTTACGAGCCGGGTTTTCTTAAGGGGACTATGCGTGCATGGCCGCATAAACATCCTACTATAGGGTTCTTTTACGCTAAGTTCAGGAAGGTGAAATAGCGGTTGAGGTCTCCTAGGCATAAGGTGGTTCATGTCCCTGAGTTCAGGAAAGTGGTATATGGTCCTGAGAGATGGAAAAGGCTTAAGATGTTAAGATACAGGGCTGCTGAAATAATGAAGACATTGCTGCGGTGCGGGATGAGAGGTGTCGCGTACGGATCGATTGCTAGAGGAGATGTTACGAGGGAGAGCGACATAGATATTGTGATACCTTACGTTGTGGAGCCTTACAGGATCGAGCTCTGCTTGGAGAACGCAGGCTTAAATGTAAGTTTGAAGTACATCGTCCAGGCCACCCCTTCATCAACCCCTAAGGCTTACATAGAGTTGGATCCGGAGGGAAAAGAAACAATTTCCTTTCCCTTGAAGAGCTTAAGCCCTAGAGAATGGGAATTCTACAACTTCGGAGGCCTACTCACCCTTGAGTCCCTCCTCAAGAATGTGAGGGTGGCCGGAGTGAGCAAAAACCTTATACTCATCATCCCATCCGAGGATGGACATTTGGAGGCCCCCGTAATAGGGTATGAGGGCTTCACCGCCAAGCAGCTCGGGGTCTCTATTGAAACTGTTTTAGAACGTGTTAGAGTGCTCAGGAAAAGAGACAGATACGGTAGGACGGGGGTCTACCTCAAATACGTGTTAAGACCCACTGAGTCCTTTGAGGAAGCCATTAAGGACCTTCGCCTTGAATAAAGTTCATCGCTCTTGCAATCCTCTCGTAATAGTTTTCATCATAGCCCACGGCAAGACATTCAACCTTCAACAGCTTATCGATCCTTACCTTCTCAGCCGGCATCCCCCCACATGCCCCCGCTTTAGCACCTAACTCCACTGAAATCTTTAGGGCTGCAGCAACATCCACATTCCTCAGCTTCGCTCTCGCGTCCACAAAGGCCTCTGCATTGCCCAGACCAACATTAACTATGTCTAGCGCAGCACTCCCTAAGGACCTGAGAGCAGCTCTCCTCCCCCTGATCATCCAATATCTCGGAACGACCTCGTAAGCTTCAGGCACCTCAAAATAGCCAAGTAATACCTTTGCTGGAGGCTCTCTCCTCCTCACACTGGAACCGTTTACTTTCACCCCGCCCTCCTCAGAGTACTCGTAAAGCCTTCCGCCAAAGACATCCGCCACTACAGCCGCCTTAATATCCTTAACCGATGCTTTACCATCCTTTAACTCCGCACCACCAATCACTACAGAAACCCAAGGTATTCCTGCATCATAATTTGTGCTACCATCCACTGGATCAATGATGAAGACATACTTAGGTCTTCCAGAACCATAATCCCTCACACCAACCTCCTCACTTACGATGAGGGCCTCCTTCCCAAATTCTGAAAGAATGTTATTGATTATTATATCTTCAGCAACTTTATCAAATTCTTTAGTGACGTCTCCGAAGGAACCCCTACCGACTATCTTGGATGGCCTTCGAGCACTCCTTAAATACTTAACAGCCTCCTGAGCAGCTTTCCTCAGCACATCAAGCAATGCTACCACCACAAGGATGACGTCTTACAACGTATAAAGATAATCGTTGAAAACAAGGGCAATATGAAAGTAATTAATGCCAGTAATACCTTGAAGTTATGAAGTTAGTTGCCATATTTTTAAGTAAACCGTATCACCTACGTATTCCCACACCCCCATATGTGAAGGTAAATGTTTATACGGCCGTAAAACCTACCACCTTGGGGTAAGAATGGGGAAGAAGAGAAACGACCGAGGAGGTGAGGGACCCATAGGTGATGTAGAACTAGATAGCTACATGCGCTATGGATATCTCCCCAATGAGCCTATAATAGAGGTTAGGGATAAGGGCTCGGAGGTTGATATCCTTGTTGAGGCTAACGGCTCTAAAGAAAAGGACATCGTCGTCGAAAGAACCTCAGGTGCTTCAGTTAGCATTTCACTCCTTTATAAAGGAAGAAAAATTAGGAAGAAAGTTGCTGTTCAACACATCCCTAAACTGGGAAGACAGCTTATCCGCGTTAAGAATGGGGTAGCACTCATAAGGCTTTACAGGGAATAACCCCGGCATACTTTCTAAGATCATTCAGGATATCCCCCTCCTAACGTTAATTAATGTGCATATCGATATATACTTCTGGTGCGGGTAGGGCTGGGAGGGTCGCCGCCTCTCCTTAGCCGAAGGCGAAATGCGGGGCCAGTAACCCGGAGCATCTGCTACCTGCCTCCTAACCGTCCCACGACCTACGGTGAAGTCCGCCCCACGGGGCCAGCGGTGGCGGAGCGCCTCCTGGAGGGGAGGCGTTAACCGCCTTTACAGGGGGAACCTGGCCAGGCCCGGAAGGGAGCAACCTAACCCCTGACGCTGGCCCCGTGGGGCGGACTTCACCGTAGGTCGTGGGA
>WAKQ01000002.1 GCA_015523295.1 Desulfurococcales archaeon
CTTGAAAGAATCACTGGGAGGGCCGGCAGGGTGAAGACCAATACCTTCATTTTAGCATCTATATCTCTAAAATCATCGTATAGGCCTAGAAGGCCTGCGACTACCAAGGCAAGGATTGAAAATATAATAGTAGAATCATTCAAGTAAAGGAAGAACACGAGATCGCTGGTGAATATGACGAGCAGTGAAACCCCTCCCATTCCTGGTATGCTAGGGAAGCCTTTCTTGAAGACGTCTCGGGCAACCAAGCCTAACTTCCTTTCCAAGAGGTAAACAATGTAGGTTACGAGCAGAGTCGCTATGAGGTTAAAGGCGTAGATAGCGTAGATGCTCTCCACTTACACCACCGCTATGTTCTTGTATAGCTTAAATTCTCCTTAATAACCTACTCTCATGGCTTAAGAAGATGAAGATAGCGGTGATACATGATGCTCCAGTACCTCCTCCAACCGCTAGAGAGCTTCTTATAGAGTTAATGAAACGGGGTGCCTCGTCATTATATCTTAGGCTACCTAAGTTGTCATCATATGCAAGCTCCAATGATCTCAAGACCCTTTACGGAAGGAGTTTCAAAGATGACCTAGACGGTGCTATAGTGAGAGGCCTGGGTGTGGTTTCAAGTGCCGAAATACTATTCAAGCGCGTCAGTACTCTCAAGCAGCTTGAGCTCATGGGGAAAACAGTGGTGAATCCGCCTGACTCCATTCTCCTTGCGAGAGACAAGTATAGGGCATCTCAGATACTGGCCTTATCTGGTATCCCAATCCCGGAAACCATCATAACTGAAGATATCTTCATTGTACCCTCCCTTGTCAGAGATTGGGGGAAAGCAGTGATGAAACCTTTGATGGGAAGCATGGGTTACGGATCGACTTTAGTTACTGACCCTGACGTGGCCTTCATAATAGCTAAAACTTGGCAGTCTTACGGGCAACCTCTCCTAATTCAAAAATACACCAGAAAGTATGACAGAGACCTAAGAATATTTGTGGTGGGAAACGAGGTACTTGGAGGTATATATAGGTATGCACCTTTACATACATGGAAAACCAACGTTGCTCAAGGAGGCAAGGTATCTAAAGCATACCTTACCAGCGAGTTAAAGGAGTTAGCCTTAAAAGCAACTAGCGTTTTAGGCCTGAACTACTCTGGCGTAGATGTAGGTGAGACGGATGAAGGTTACGTCGTGTATGAGGTCAACACTATGCCTAATTGGCAGGGATTCACATATGGCACGGGTGTGAGTCCTGCAGGTAAAATAGCGGAGCTCATAATTAGAATGCTAAGAAAATAGTTCAGGCAAGTAATTTTGAAATTATACTTGACTCGCTCCTTGAGAGGATTTTCTCGAAAATATACCTTATCTTGAAGTCCATAACCCCTTCAACGTTTGCAACATTATCAATTATACGTGATAGTTCTTTATTGTCCTTTGCAGCAATGCGTACGTGGATAGGATAATCTCCTCCTATAAGGAGAATTTCAATAACTTCATTTATCGCAGCAAGTGCTCTCTTCACCCGGCCGAGGTATTGTGGATAGGGCTTGATCTCCACTATTACTTCTGCGGTAAGGCCTAGCTTCCTTAAATCTACGTCAACTGTGAAGGATTTAAGGATCCCAGAATCAATTAGCTTGTTAATTCTAGTGTATACCGTGGACTCTCCTATATCTAACTCCTTAGCCAGCTTTCTATAGGGTATTCTTGAGTTTCTTAAGAGAGCTGAGAGTATTTTCAAGTCAATTTCATCTGGGACCATTTCATCACCTCATGATCTGTAAGAGTTTCCTGATGAACACCTCTCTCCGAACCTGTTCTCGATAGTCATTATTATCCCATTCTTATACTCCCTTGCATCTGTTATGGATAGATTGACGGCAATAAAGAACCTAGGGGCTTCTTCTATAAGATGCACGTTATGTAGAAGTATCTGTTCCCTTGAGCCGCACTCCATACGTTTGGAAAGCATTATTGCGAGTTTCCTCAACTCCTTAGCAGTACTTACTTCCAGCATTATGAAATGCCTCCACATCACCTAGGTTTCATGTGTTAAAAACAGTAATATCTATGCTAGTCACTTGCGTCAATGCATTTAATGTGAGTTAGGCTATAATTCAGTGGCAGGCGTTTCACTCATGGACGACTTAGATTCACTGTTTAGTTTAGCTCTACAGGCTCAGAACGCCCTTAAAGGGCATGTTCATCGAACCCCTCTAACTTACTCGACGTACTTCTCTAGCGTTACTGGAAAAGATGTTTATCTGAAGCTTGAAAATCTGCAAAAGACAGGATCCTTCAAGGTGAGGGGGGCATTCTTCAAGATCAGCTCGCTACTCCCTGAAGTCAGAACTCGTGGTGTAGTAGCAGCATCCTCAGGTAATCATGCACAAGGTGTCGCCTACTCAGCAAGCCGTTTAGGAGTAAAGGCCATAATAGTAATGCCTAGAACAGCACCACCTTACAAGATCAACGCCACAAAGTCTTATGGTGCTAAAGTATTGTTGAAGGGCGAGATATACGATGACGCATATCAAGAGGCCCTAAGAATAAGTAAAAAGACGGGGGCTTTTTTCATCCACCCATTCGATGATCCATATGTTATAGCTGGTCAAGGAACTATAGGGCTTGAAATTGCGGAGGAGCTTCCTGAAATTGACAGCGTCTTGGTTCCCGTTGGCGGTGGGGGGCTGATCTCCGGTATAGCCCTAACTCTTAAACACCTCTACAGGGATAGGAAACTTAACGTGATTGGAGTTGAGCCTGAAGCAGACCCTAAGCTTACTAGGGCATTGAATGCTGGAAAGCCAATAAGTATCACGCCTAAGCCCTCACTAGCTGATGGTGTGCTCACAAGGTCAGTAGGGAGGCTTACCTTTAAGGTCATCCAGTCCACCGTAGATGACGTAGTCATCGTATCAGAAGACTATATCGCTAAAGCCATGTATTTGTTGCTTGAGAGGACTAAGTTGCTGGCTGAAGGGGCAGGCGCGCTTCCTCTTGCAGCACTTCTACAGCACCCCACTAAAATACCCGGGAAGAAGGTGGTGGCAGTTATTAGTGGGGGGAATGCGGACCTTACCACCCTCTATAGGGTCATTTTAAGGGGACTAGCCTCAGAAGGCAGAATAACGAAAATAACTCTCAAGCTGAAGGACACCCCTGGGGCTCTCCACAAAGCATTAAGTGCAGTGGCCTCAAGCGGATGCAATATCATAGACATAAGGCATGACAGATTCGATCCTTCTGTAAGTCCTGGATTCGCTCTAGTTGAACTCCTACTAGAGACTCCCTCTAGCGAAGCTGTCGAGAAGGTCTTGAGTGATCTAAAGGGCTTAGGGATAGAGGTTGTTAAACATGTGTGAGCAGATATTCACAACAGATCTAATAATCTCTGCCAATATAGACGAATTAAGCCGTGTTTTAAATATGTTTAAGCGATTTAAGGATGAACTTGAAAAAAGATTTGATTTTATATGCTCGCCCGAGGATCACGAATACATCTGTGGGGGAAATGAAGTATTAGTTAAGGTACTCCCGCTGAAAGAGGATGTTGCCGCCACATCAATGGGTAAAAGGTTATACGAGGTTGCAATTATTAGAATAGAGGCCTCGCACCCCGAGGCATTAGTAAAGATTAACGCCTTGCTATATAACCTCTTGAAAGAGGAGGGGATTAAATACAGGAGAGGGAATTGAATTTAAGTGTAAGTCAGATTGGGAGTAGACATCATCAATCAGCTCCTGCCTGGAGACATCATTCCACTACTCATGATATTACCGGCTCTATTAATTATTAACATAACACACCTCTTAGACTATAACGTCTTAAAGGCCTGCCCCAAGACAAAATACAATAGCCCAAACAATAATAGATGAGAGCGCAGGTATGAAAAATATCGCGTCTGCAACCCCCATACCCCCAACAATAATGTACTTTGACTTAAAAGCGGTGACTTTCTTAAGGTTGAGGATGTCAATCCCTACTAAGGAAGCTATTGCTGATGCTGAGAATGTGATGAGTGAAGCAACCTGAGGATCTTTCAAATGAAAGGTCATAGCTAAAGAGGCAAACACCGTCAACAGAAGGACTGTAGCTAGAGGAACACCTAGACCTCTTCCTCTAATCGCCTGCGTAACGCGATTGTAAGCTATTATCAGAAACAAAAGCAGTATACTATAACTGGTTAGAGGGTATCCGTAATTGATGAGAGCATTATAGGCTGCGAGGATGCCCAGCACAGGCGGAATGATACCTCCTGAAACATTTATAAGGAGTTCACTTGTAGACCTAATGTTAAATCCTACCTGCTGAATGAGACGTTGATTGTCGACCTCAATCAGGAAAGGCTTAATTATGTTCTCACTGAACTCCTTTCTCATCAGACCAATGTTTACATCTGAAAAATGATAAAGAAACAACGTGAGAGCACTTCCGACTATAGGAGCTGTATTAACGTCCAATCCTAGCCACTCAGAAAAGTATGTCATAAACAAGTACGCTATAGCAAATACAGCAATCTCATTATACCTCAAGATCATCCCCTGAATTCTTCTAAAATCTTGATGTGATTTTAAGGATGGAGCCTTTTTACGTGGATAGGCGTAAGGTGCATGGTATTTAGGTTACTCCTCTAAACTATGGGAACCTACCCAGGCAACCACGTTACTAGGATACCAACAAGGATAATACAGCAACTGCCGACTTATTCTAGGTGGTATAGAAGTTGCTTAAGTTGCTTAAGACGCTAATAGAGTCTGTGGATTTAACCATATATTCCTATGTAAAACCCGCTGCTGTACATAGATACTCAACCCACTATAAAGACCTTCACCAGTATGTTCGTGTAGTGACATCAGCAATAGAAGTATATGGAAAAGCCTGGGAGATAGGGACTTTAATAGCTAAAGGAAAGCTCGGCTTTAAAGACTCCGAAGTAGGTTCCTTAATTAAGGATGCGGTTAAAGCTAGCGCAAGATTCGTTGAGCTCACAGCGCTACCTGAGTACCACCTCATCCTTCTACCCTCCATGATAGCAGCTTCCTACGCCATTGAGTCCTCTGGCTACCTAGACCTCAATCTTTACCAGAAGGGCATCAAATCACTTTATCTTTATACAAATACTGATAACACCATTGCAGTCTATGAGGTTATAAGAAGATCTAACTCCCTTTTGGGAAAGATATTAGGGCACGCCTCTGTAACTCCAGGCAAAATAAAGACAGAAGGATGGAGCCTACGGGATCTATTAGATGAGATTGGCAAAGCCAATGTACTCGCTAAAACAGCGGTAGGCATGGGTCCATCAGCAAGTGAGCTTTCCGGGCTGTTTGTGAAGAAGTACCTTGATACAGGTGATTTTAATAAAGCCACCATTAAAACATACTCTCCTCTCTTTCAGACTGTCACAAGAATTAATGAAAACCTAGAAGTTAACAGTAAGGACGATCTGATACGACTGCTCAAGCTTGATAACGAATTAGTGAAAAAGAGGATATCACTCAACCTCCTGCTTCCCTTACTAAACGAAAGCGTTTTCCTTGGGCTATTAAGACTTGAGTTCCCACGTGAGAGCTAGCCTAAATTCCTGAAGACTTAATAACTTCTACTCTCCTCCTTAATTCCTCCACATCTTTACCCCTGAGAAATAATGGCAAAAAAGCCATACCTGAAATAAAGCCTCCTATATGAGCCCAGAAACCTATACCTGCAGTCGGAGCTATAATACCAAAAATCAGCTGGAAGACGAACCATAACCCTATGTAGAATTTTACCGACATGAGAAGCGGTATAAAGTAAAAAATTGATAAAACCCTTGCATGAGGGAAGAGGATAAGGTAAGCACCTAAAATACCGCTGATGGCTCCTGAAGCTCCCACTGCAGGAACTAGCCATGGATTAACATATGATGAATATGTAATCATTACATCGGGTAGGACTGCTACGCACAACAAATTAAATACGTCAGCACCCATCCCTGAGAGCATGTAGAAAATGAAATACCTCCAATGGCCTATTACTGTCTCTACATCCCTACCGAAGATATATAGGAAGAACATGTTGCCGAGAAGGTGTAGAAGATTAGCATGCGTAAACATGGCAGTTAAAACCCTATGAAAAGATTGAGGATCTAGAATGTCAGCAGGGTAGACCCCAAAAGTCGCCATAACGTCACTCCAGGAAATTCCAAGCATAGCCGAGTATATCCTCAATGCTAAGAAAACCAGCACATTAATGATTATCAATCCATACGTAATAAATGGCTTGCCCTTGTAAACCCCTGCTATTTCATCTATATCAACTGGTAACCCCACTGCTCCTCCCTGCTACAGGCTCAAACTTCTTTTTCGGCCTAACTTCGATGGTTGCTATTTCCCTCCTCGCAGGTAATGATACATTGTAAACTCTCACCGAATCTATGGAAGCCTCTGTAACCCTAGCATTGTGCGCATGAGCATGTATAACTATATCAGGCTTAACCTCCTTAATAACCCTCTCCATCTCTCTTGAACCCATGTAAGGGTAAAGTTTTCTGGGCTCGCCTTTTACCGTCAAATATGTAGTGGCATAATGAGATACTAGAACTACCAAATCAGAATATTTTCGGACCTCCATTATCAACTTTTCTATGACCTTTGGTCTTTCCCTGTAAATGAATTCCAGTTCGGGCTTATGTCTTTTCTGCCAATACGTTAGTCTTTCCAAGGCCCCCCGAGTCCCTACAAATCCGACTCTAAAGCCGTTTAGAGTTAGGATTGCAGGAGAGTCATCAAGCCATAAAATTTCAGGATATCTCTTAATTAAAAGGTTCTCAACCTCGTGATATTCCTCGTTACCAAATACTGATATAATAGGCACGCTTGGATATCTTGACCTGACTTCATTCATTATTAAGTCCAGATCCTCAACCTTTCCCTCATCTATCATATCCCCTGCAAAGATACATACATGCGGTTTGAATCCAATTATTGCCTTAAGTGAAGCTGTAAAAATATTAAAGTACCTTCTCCCATGCACATCGCCAACAGCGCATATTCTGACAACGCCCATCTCACAGACCTACCCATTTAAACCCTATATGGAGTTAAGACTGTTCATGAGGTGGCCAACCATCTGAGAGAAAGTCTTTAGAGGGGTGAAACCTTATTAGGGCAACTGATTTTGTTGTGTGGGTGTGAAGTATGACGTACTTAAAAGGAGTGACTGCAGGTGGGCATTTAGGTTGGGCTACAAAGAGGTGTTCTATCTGCGGACGAAAGTTAGTTGTTGGCAAGGACGTTATATATACCTGTCCTAAATGTAGGGCTAAAGGTAGGGAAGTGTATTTCTGTTCTGGAGACTATAAAGTCCTGCATGGAAGATGCCCCTACTGCGGTGCAGAACTTGTCCCTCTCCTCTAATACGAGGACAGTTGTCGGTAACCGGTAATGATAGAGGTCAAGAATTACATTATTTACAACTACCTTAAGTTAGTCTATGTTTGTGATACTCATTCTGGGAGAGGAGATGCTGTAGGCGATCTTCCTGGATGGCCTTTCTGCTTTAAGGTGAGTTCCGCTCATGGAATCAACGACGGCAAAGTAGTTTGGAGCGATTGGATAAACCTAAATGATGAGGAGATGCCCTCGGTTAGGTTTTCGGGGGCAGAAGTGTTTGGAAAGCTTTTAGCAGTAAATTTCCAAGCTAGGGGGATCCACTGTGAATTAAAGCCGGAGGAGCTTTTCAGGAAAATCAAGGCTGTTGTACATGATCTCTGCGGTGAAGGAACTGTACCCTAGAGGTGCGATGCAGGGTGATCAATACACTCCTCAGCAGTTCAGCTAACGACCTGGAAAAAATTTTATCTTTACTAAGAGAACAGATGAGCGGGTTCTCCATAAGTTTAATGAAAGATACCTCCATAATTTCTGTAGATAAGGGCGATGATCATCTACTGGACGTTAGGATAACTAGCGAATTAACTGAGCTCTATATTAAGGAGCCAGTGATGAATGCCCCTAGATCACTGCTTAAGGACATAGACCTCGACGTAAGGAGCGTAGCTACATTAGCCATATCCTGTGTGAGGCCATCCAGAAGAATTCATATCTTAATAGAGCTGAACACGCCTAAAGGGAGGGTGCCTATTAAGGTAACCTTTACCAGTAATAATTTCCTTGTATCTACATACGACAATAATGTCTGGAATAAAATTAAACCTTCAGTCCTTAGATTGGCTGAAAAAATTTGGAAGATCTGTTTCCCCTAATTTGAGCCAGTAAAAGAGTTTAGGAACCCATAACTTCCACTACGATCCTTCTCGATCTTCTAGGGCCGTCAAGTTCTAATAACATTATTTCTTGCCATACCCCCCTAACCAACCTGCCGTCAATAAGTGGAAAAATACGAGAAGCTCCTATAATTGATGAAGCTATATGTGCATGCGCATTATTGTCGATTGTATTATGTCTCCACTCATAATCCGGCGGAACATACTTCTTAATCCATTCAAGGTAATCACTAGCCACATTAGGTTCGTACTCGTTCACGATCACAGCAGCCGTAGCATGAGGGATAAACACTAGCACATAACCATTACGAATCCCTGATTCCTTAACGGTGTTTTCAACTAACTCTGTAATTTTAACTACCTCGAATCTCTTGTTTGTCGATACACTATACTCTCTTACATACACCCCACAGCCCATTTAAAATCACCTTCGTCATCTAGCATAACTTCTTCATTATTAAGTGAATGTATTCAATTAGCGAGATTTCTGGAGTATATAGGAGAGGTGGTAGCCGGGCGGGGATTCGAACCCCGGTCACGGGGGATCTCCCCGTGCGGCAAGGGCCAGAGCCCCGCATCCTTGGCCGCTAGACGACCCGGCTGCTAGTGCCGCCGCGGGGGTTTGAACCCCGGACCTCCGGATCTCCCAGGAAGGGCCGTATGAGTCCGGCGCTCCACCAGGCTGAGCTACGGCGGCACCATTAGAGAAATTTTTAGGTTGGTTTTAAGCTTTTGCAGTTACGTTATTCTAGCAATTCTCTCCCGTAATTCTTCAGAGATCATCACCTTTAAGTCGTAGCGGTGGACACGAATTAGATGAAGGTACATCCCCCTCTTAGTGTAAGGGCCTTTTCTGCACAGATTACAGTAAAGCAAACCGTTCCTTTCCTTAACAACCTCTGAAGCTACAGCCTTTATAGTATCTAGTGAAAGACCAGCGAGAGTGGGACCTGTCACCACTTGAAGTTTCTGCTTATCATACCTTATTCTTGAGGCCTCCCTAGCCACGAATTCTACCAACTTTTCAGAGAGAATATCTATACGTGACAATTTAAACCCCATATAAACCACCTACTCCTACGACAAGGGCAGTTGCAACTGTTTGAATAACTTCCTCAGGATCTCCTCGACCTAGAATTTCACATACCGTGGGAACTTCTTCCATCCCTTTATTAAACACCATTGCTAAGTCTCTAAGTATTTCTTCGGATAAAACCGCCTTATACTCATTGGGTAGGACACATAAGCCCATCTTAAGCTCTACTGTTTTCCTCAGCAAAGACTCCAGTAGATGATCGTCTATATCCACAGTCCAGAAGGTGCCTAATTCCTCTTTAAGCCTTGTAGCTAATCCATCAACATACCTCCCCGTGCTTAGCTTCAAGGCTATTTCACCAGCTAAACTTTTAGCAACTTTAGCTAGCTCCTGAGAAAGCTGACTCATACCTAGTTCTCTAAGTATTTGAGCTGCTGAGAGCGAGATAACGAAATCTTTACAGATAGCACTAATTATTCTATCTTCACCCTCCTCTAATTTTCTTTCCATAACGCCCTCAACAATATACTGAAGAACCATGATGTTGACTACACCCCCTCCCTAACCTACATATGTGACTGCAGGAGTATAAAACTCAGGCACCCTATAGTATCTTCGAATAGGGAGTCAACATGTATTGAGTGAATTCTAAGAGTTCATAAAACCCCTACGACGTATTAAATGCCTTAGCATTTAAGAACCGAAATCGAACGAAGGGCCTAGAACGCAACTACCGTGAATTCAATTCATGAATCATTCCCTACGATAAACCTGCTTGAAACATGGGAGGCTTGTTCATGGAGAATAGCATGGTGGCGGGACCCCAACTTAGGTGGGGCTGCGAGGCCTCGCGGACCCCACTGCCCCACCTAACGCGGCCAGCTTAACTTCCGGGATCTGACGAGTCCGGGTGTTTCCTGGCCGCTATGGTCGGGGCCACCAGATTAGTAAGGATATCAAGGGTTTTTAGGTTTTTTGGATGTCTCAATCTACTTAGAAGCTATGATCTTTTCAGAGGCACTACCGGAGTTGTCTTCCTCCTTAACATATATTGCGGTAATGATCATTTCACCATCGCATTTAGGGCAGGTCCCCTCCTTCTTGCCTACGTAATCCCCTTCCTTGAACTCCCTCTCCACGCTGTACTCGCATGCGGTGCACTTAAGGAGGGTGTAGGTCTTCTTAACTTTCTGTTGCTTCTTCCTGCCTCCAAGAGAGAGGGCTATAAAGTATGCCAGCACAAATAGTGTTAGAGCAATTGTAACCAACGTAAAGGGATCAAGACTTATTCCATCCAATGTATGCGACACCTCAAGCTATTCCTACAGTATTCCCGATGCCGGCCACGATAACAGCTTCGCTTTCCTTAACGGTATTCTCGATTATATCCTTAACCACGTTCAATGCCTTTATAACACCTTCATAGATTTGCTTAGTCATCGCATTGATTGCCTCCTCATTAGACATCTTCACAACCACCGCCTCCAACGGTATTGAATACTTGGTTGCGATCCTCTCAATAGCTATTTTTTCAGGTCCTGGATCGCCTATGGCTGCTCCTATGCCGTGAGCTACTTCACCAGTTTCTTCACTCTCCAGCTTGAGAGCTGCATCAACAGTAATAATTTTCGAGACCCTGCCTCCAAGCTTTTCCACTAGTTTCTCAACTGCCTCACCCGGATAACCTACGGTTGAGCCCGGACCTTTTGCCTTAATAATATATACCTTCCTCCCATCTATCTGGATGTTATAAACGACTGTCTCCTTAACCAGTTCTTCAGGTTGGGAATTACCTGCAAGATAGTGTGCGACAAGTGGGCCTGCCCCATCTCCTATAGGGATCCCCCTCATAAAAGCGTCAATGGCATCATCATATGACTTTGCAAGGCCAACTATTTGCTGAAGCTCAAGTGCTAGTTGCATCATAAGAATCCAGTTATTATATTTAAGACCTAACTTGTAGTAATGCTTCACTATCTTGTTAATTAGTGTTAAAGCAGATGAGATCTCGAGTATCACCTCCGTATTTTCCCATATTACCTCGCCAGCTCCCGGTAAGTTCTCCATAACGTAGGCCCTGACCTTGCTATCTCTAGACCTTAGCAAATGCCTCAACCTTTTTATAATGTCGGTAGGTTCCACATCTACTGGGCTAATAAGAAAGAAGTTATTAGTGAAACCCTCTAAGACCTTCTTAGGTTCCTTCACACCAAGACTCATCAAATACTTCACGGCCTTTCTCTTGCTATCTTCTTCTAGCTCAGTCAGCTGCACTATCTTCTTCCTTATAAAGGATGAGTATCTCCATAATTGCATCCTTTGAGGAAGATCAGTAAAGCTTAGTAGATAAGATCCAAGGATAAGTATAACGAACAGCGTCGTAGTCCAATCACTGCCATTGCTCATCACGTGACCTACCTCCTGACTAAAGTGACGGATTCCTAACAATTTAGGAGGGATTAAGCCTTTTTAATGGTTTCATTTAACACCGGGTTAGTGGTTATGAGAGGGCCCTCTTCGGTCACTATAAATGTCTCTTCGAACTGCACTACGTGTCCACCACCCGCCTCCACCAGAACAGGATATTTGTAGATATATCCCATAGAAGATAGCTTCCTCAACATAGATCTGACTTCCTCAAGGCCATATTTCTTCACCAGCTCCTTCAACCATCTCTCACAGAAAGGAAGCGTTTTAAAGTTCGACTGCACATACTTAAGAAGTTCGAACTCGTCGTCAGTAATTCCACCCTCACCTTCCTTTGGCATTTTCCTAAGGGAGTAAATCTGAACTGAAGAATGTACTTCTTTTACCCATCCTTTACCATCAGTTCCGAACGGCTCCATTGCATATGCTCTACCTTTTCTAAACTTACCTAGAGAGAACGGATCCCTGTAATTGGGTATTGACTCCCCAGCATGAATGATGAATCTGTCTAGGCTGTGACCGGTTAAGTTTTTAATAACCTTATAACCGGCCTTCCTAATGGTCTTCTCCACAACCCTCCCCGCATCGCTGAATTTCACACCGGGTTTAACCTTACTCAACCCTTTCTCCAAAGCTTTTTTAACAGCCTCGCCAAGCTTCTCATACCTCTCATCAAAAATTATGGTTAGCGCAGTATCAGCTATGTAGCCATTGACGTGAACTCCAAGATCTACCTTAATAACAGAGTTCTCATGCAAAACCTCACTATCATCCAAGAGCGGGGTTCTATGCGCGGCTACCTGATTTATGGATAAATTCACGGGAAAGGCCAAACCTCCACCCCACTCGATAATATATGCCTCTATTTCATCTGCGATGGATAAGAGAGTTTTACCGGGCTGAACTATCTTAAGAGCGTATTGCTTAGCTTTATACGCTATCTCCCCGGCCGCAATATAGTTCCTTATTACCTCCTCCTCGACCATTTCATTTCACTACTAGTTATGAGGATATAATATAGAAATTTAAAGGATGACTTGCCGGTAATGCCTTTATTGCTTTAATAATAATTGATAGGTTGGGAGACAACAATGATAAGGGTTAAGTGGTTTGGGCATTCTGCCTTTGAGGTTGAAATTCAAAATAAGAAATTCTTGGTGGATCCTTGGCTGAGGAATCCTAAGTCTCCCCTGACAACTCTGGATGGATTAAACCCCGACTACATACTTGTTACCCATGGACATGGAGACCACTTAGGAGATACCCTAGAGCTTTTAGAGAAATATCCCAGGGCTAAGGCTGTAGCCATTTTCGAGTTAGCTAATTACATTGCCAAAGAGATAGGCGACACCTCAAGAGTGATAGATGCAAACATTGGAGGACCTATAGACTTGGGTGAGGGGTTCTACGCGGTTCTCACAACCGCGACACACTCCTCGCCATACGGTAATCCAACAGGAGTTGTCTTCGGTAAGGATGACGATATCGTCTATCACGCAGGAGATACTGGCCTTACTTACGATATGAAGTTAATTGGCGAGCTATATAAGCCGAAAATAGCCCTCCTTCCTATAGGAGGACATTATACTATGGGACCCAGAGAGGCCGCCAAAGCAGCATCTCTAATAGGGCCTAAATATGTTATACCGATGCACTATGGCACTTTCCCAGTGATTAAGGGCTCTCCAGAAGAATTCAAGAATGCCTTGAGGGAGTACGCGCCAGAAGTCAAAGTGGTATTGTTAACGCCTGGAGAAGAGGTCACTCTAGAATAAACACATAGTTTTTTACTTGAACCATCTCCTAAGACTGCTTAAAAACTCCTAAACTACGGAATGTGATTATTTGTAGCCTTATTAAAGGGAAAGCTTAGCTAAGGTAATAGCTTCTAAGATCTTTAAGGTAATAATGAATTCCGTTCACTCAAGTATGCCTCAGACCTGCGTGGGTCAATCACCTCTCAGGCCTTTCGAGCATCATCATCGGCTACTAACCCTAAATATAAGTCATCCAGTTTATTTTACTATACGGGTTCATAATGAGAGGCGTTCTAGGTATATCTGGGGCTAGTGGGCAAATATATGCATTGAGGATTGCAGAGCTACTTCATGACCTTGGCCATCATACCTACTGCATCGTCTCTGGTAATGCACTTAAGGTAGCTGAGAATGAATGTCTAGATAAAGAAAATTTCATGAAACTTCTTTCTAAGTTCTGCGATGAGATCATTTCAAACGAAGATTTAAACTCTCCACTTGCATCATCTTCCTTCACCTTGGGGTTCGGGGTGATAGCTCCATGTTCCCTGAAATCACTTTCAGATATAGCTAATTCCAGACAGGATACTCTCATATCAAGAGTGAGTGGGAACCTCTTAAGACTAAGGAAAAAGCTAGTGCTGCTAATTCGTGAAACCCCGCTCTCTACAATAGATATTCTCAACATGCTGAAGGCATCAATAGCAGGTGCGATAATAATGCCAGCGTCTCCAGGGTTTTATGGAAGACCAAGAGATTTGAAAGAGGTCGTTGACTTTGTGGTTGGCAAGGTATTTGATGCACTGGAAATTCCTGCTAACATATATGTGAGGTGGGGAGATCCAAGCATCACTCGTAGAAGTCGCCTTTGCGACCTGTTCTACGGCTCAAGAGATCTTTGACCCTGGAATCAAATTCCTTGTTCTCCTTTTCTAGCTCTTGGAAAAACTCATCACCGCTTTTCTTAAATTTGACAGCATAAGCACACCTCCCGTCAGGGAGCAGGGCTCCCAACTCACAGTATGCATACTGGCATTTAGGGCCGAGACACTCATCCCCTATCCACCTACACATCGCGACCTTCTGAACGTGGCCCTTAACTACCTTATTTACGTATACTAAAGCCCTCTTGCTACACCTAAAGTAGGGACATAAAGGGTTACATTTATCTCCTATAGGCATAGGTTTCTGCTGAAGTTCCTTCCATGATGCCTTCCTCTGTTCTTGTCTTTGTCTATCCCTGAAACCCCGCCTTCCACCACGTCTATCATCATAGTGCCGGCCGTAATGATGTCTATGCACATAATCCTTGTTATCAGGGCTCAATCCCATCACCAAAGGCCTAACATTAACACCATTTTACCTTATGGCCGAAGCCATTTAAAAGTTATGTAGATTCTTTCCCCCGAAGGGTAAACAATCGAAAGCAAGAGATCTTTCCTCACACTATGCGAGACTCTTCCCCATCCTATAAGGTCCCCAGGATCTACCTTCTCATCATACCTTAATGTCTTTACAAGATAAGGAGCATGCTCTACACCCGGCCTCTGCCTATAAACCGCAAAATCGACACCATACTTAAGGGCAGATCTCACAATGAAACCGGAATCCCTGAGTTGCTTATACGTCCCATAAAGTTCCTTGAAGTCAGGAACTTGCTTAGATGCGTACATCTCGAGCTCTTTTATATCCATGTATCTGTCGCCATATGAGAGAGAAATTACACCTTTCTCAAGGAGGTAGGCCGCTTCAAAGAGAGATAACTCTAAAGGTCTTTCAATGTCAGTGGTCTTAGGTTTCTTCACACCTACCGGCTTCCCAAAGAAGCCCCTACCGAAGAGACATTTTGCGAATTCAACATCAAATACAACTGCCTTAGACCCTATAAGTAATGCTCTTCCAGTACCACACGCTCTTACATCGTTATCGGTGAAGGGAGATGTATCTGATATAAGTCCCCACCCGCTTAAGTATGTCTGCGGCATCCTCAAGCTTATCGAATAACTCCTTAATGAGGATGAGCGCACCAACATCCTTGCTATAATTCCTGAGCACTGCTAAACCACCTTCACGATAGAGATCATCGATTGCGTTCTCAGATTTTATTAGCTTTATATAAAGCTCCCTAAACGCTTTATTCCCGAGATTGATCTTAAAAAGCATGTCCGTGTCCAGCTCCACCATATTAATTAACCTAGTTAACATTGCATCGAGCAAAGCATAAAGCTTATCGGGTAACCTTTCAAACTCCTTACTACTGAGTAAGAGGTTTCTGTAGGCTGAGGCCTCTCCATGCTCTGCCGCCCTAACTAAATCCTGAATTATGCTAACATATACGTCCTTAAAGGTGAGTGTCGGAGAAACCTTAATGACGTACTCCATCAGGTTGATACCGTAATTCTCAACATCATCTTTCAGTGCTCTTATTCTACTATATCTTTTACTTACAGCATCAACATTCCCATTATCCAAGTCCTTGAACATGAGGGCGAGTTCCCTATAGATTTCCTTCACGTTCCTAAGTATGGTGTTTAATTGCTCCATAATCTGGGACTCTGCAATGCTTTCTCTCTCAGCACCACGACTCACATCTAAGTTTATGCTTCCCTCAGACATCAGTATTGCCCATGTGGTTATCAACCCTAACTTATTTAATGTTATTGTTACTGCCTGTAAAACGAAGAACTTAGAGCAACACCAAGATCAGGAATGTCCTATACTATTCAAGAAACCCTCTGCCGCATCTTTTAATTCATCAACACTGCTCAATTCATTCAATACAAACTTAAGGTCGGGTTCTGGAGCGCCTCTGGATACCATAAGATCTCTTAATTCAAGCATCAGCTCCTTTTCATCATTTATAGATACCCATAGCGTGAACTCAAGTAATGTCTTAACGAGTTCCGCATATTCGCCCTCCAACTGTGGATTTTTCTTAGAATTAGAGAGTGAGCGAAGGAGTAGTCTCCTCGCACGCCTTAATCTTTGGAGCGTCTCCCTAACCTCCATAAAAGTAGTGACTCCCCTCCTGAACTCATCGACCTGTCTTCTCAGCTTGGAGATAAGCTCATCTCTTCTTAGAGTCTGCTCCTCCACCTCTCTATATAGGAGGGATACCTCCACCTTATAATCCCCTAACGGTAACCAAGCTATTATCGGCAATACCGTTTTCCTTCATTAATGCTTCATTAGCCCAAACCTCATTCTCTGGAACCTGCTCTGACTCAACAGCCTTAAACCTGAAGCGCTTCTTACCAGCAACTGAAACCTCAATGCCTCCCTTAATCTCTAAGTACTTCAGGAGCGCGGGTGATATGTGAAGCTCATTCTCTGGCACCTCTTTTCTCAACCTAAGCCTTACCCGCTTCTCCTTAACCTTTCCACCCCCCTTCATCATCAATTGAGACGCGGGTGGTATCACGGCCACAAGCTGTTTCACGTCTTTTTTCTTCCCTTGCTCGCCCTCAGACAGTCTCGACACCTCAGCACTAATTTTTTGCGATCGGGGGTTATTACTTTACCTCTCCCATCTTTAGATCGACTAGGTTAACTTCTAAATTCTTTCTCAGCCATCCAATGACTTGAACCTCCTCAAGCCTTATCTGCTCTCTAGTATCCCTATTTCTCACGGTAACTGTCCCGTCTTCTAACGTCTGATGATCTACTGTTATTGCGTAGGGTATACCTATTTCATCGGCCCTAGCATACCTCCTACCTATACTGCCTGAGTCATCGAAGAACGCCATTATCCCTGAAGCAGTTATGGATGAATAGAGTCTGTAGGCTCTTTCCCTGAACGGTTCCCGTGAAAGAAGGGGAAAAACTGCAACTTTGACGGGAGCTATCTTAGGCGGAAGACGAAGATATACTCTGTCGCCTTCCCTAACAAGTGATTTGTCGAGGGATACATAAACGAGCCTTTCAGCACCGAAAGAGGGTTCAACTACGTGGGGGACAAATCTCCTACCCGTTATTTTCTTCTCAATCTCTTCAATCCTTATTGCTTCTGTGGGAACCTTAAAAGGACCTAACTCTAAGAACTTTGCGCCATTGTCTAAAGCCCTCTTGACTTCAGCAGGGTCTACATTGCCCAGCTCCTCAATAACCTTAGGTGCATCATGCTTGAACAGCCTTCCAATGACCGATTTATTCACCTTTACCTGCAATGTCTTTACAACTCTCGCCTTTTCAAAGCCCTTAAACACTGTGAGATCCTGCCCAGAATACTTGATGTGTTGAGAGAGGTCGTAGTTACCTCTATAGGCATGGCCAGATACTTCAACCCAGCCCCACCTACTAACACGTACTAACTGATCAAACGTTTGGGTAGCATAGTGAGCTCTTTCCTCAGGAAGTTTCTCCTCAAAGAAAGTCTCTGCCTCACCAACACCCAACTCCTTCACGAATTCCTTGGCTACAGCCATCCAGTAGGCGAGCCAAGGGTTTTTCACGATGCCTTCCCGAACAGCTTCCTCCACACCATATGTAGCGGGCTTCTCATCGCCTTTCAGCCTTTGCTCAGCTGTAAGTATATTCAACTTGCCGCCAAATTTACCGAATGGCGGTAACCCGGGATCTTCAGGATCATAGAAGAACTCCATCTCCATTATAGTGAACTCCCTTAACCTTATCATACCTTGACGCGGAGAGATCTCATTTCTTGCTACTCTTCCGATTTGAGCAATGCCCAAAGGCAATGATGTCCTAGCTACTGTGAACACCCTTTTGAAAGAGGTGAACATGCCTTGGGCTGCTTCAGGCCTTAAATAACCGATGTCCCTCTTGTAGGGACCTATGTACGTCTGGAAAAGTAGATTAAAGAGCCTTACTTCGCTTAGCTCGCCTCCGCATACCGGGCACTTTATACCTCTTTCTTTTATGATCTGCGTTAACTCGCCTGGCTTGAGACCTTCAACATTCATGCCTGTTGCTTCCTCTATAAGCTTATCCGCCCGAAAAACTCTCCCACACCTCAAGCATTGAACAATGGGATCGGTAAAGCTTTCAAGATGGCCTGACGCCTTAAACACGATCTCTGGGGTTATCATCGGCGTCTCCACAGGCACTACGAGATCGGCGTGTTTGACCACAAAGTATTCGAGCCATAGCTTTCTAATGTTCTCTTTGAGGAGAGTGCCTAAAGGCCCAAGGTCATAGAAGCCTGAAACACCTCCATAGATCTCGAAGGAGGGCCAGAAGAAGCCCCTCCTCTTTGCAAGTTCCATTAAAATCTCATACTTATCCTTATCTGAGCCTTCCACATTCAAACCCACCTTTACCCTTAAAACGGGTTTTTAATGCTTTATTTGGTGTGTGTAATGAAGGAACTCTACATGATTAGAACCCCTTATACGTTTCTTGGAGTTCAGGGTGACCCAGTAAAGACTAGATTGAGCATTGTTGGAATACCCTTTGACTCAACCAACAGCTTCAGAGGAGGCTCTAGGTTCGCCCCTATCCATATAAGGGTTGCCTCTCAGAGTCTTGAAACCTACTCATTTAGAGCTGGTGTAAGTCTTGATATGAATCCACCCTATGACGAAGGGGATATAGCGGTGGTTCACGGAAATGCAGAGCTAACTTTAAGGAATATAGCATCGGTTTCGGAAGAGCTTTTCAGGGCAGGTAGAACACCTCTGTTCATGGGAGGAGATCATACTATAACTTACGGGGTTATCGAAGGTGCCTTAAGGGCTGGCATCAAACCCTGTCTTCTTGTGTTCGACGCACACCTAGACTTCAGGAAGGAGTACTTAGGATATAAGTGGTCTCATGCATGCGTGATTAGAAGGGTTTCTGAGATCATCAGCACTAGCGATATAACTGTGGTGGGTGTAAGGGCTGTTGACAAGGATGAGTTAAGAGAGGCTAAGATCCAAGGGCTGACCTATCTACCGATTACCGAGATCAATAAAACGACCTCTAGGGATGTAAGTTCGAGGATAAGCAACAAACTAGCTAGCTGCGAGAAAATCTACATATCAGTCGACATGGATTCCATCGATCCATCATATGCCCCTGGAGTAGCTACCCCTGAGCCAGAGGGGCTGACTCCCACATTTATCCTTAACCTACTTCACACCTTAATTGACAAAAGAATCATAGGCTTCGATATTGTTGAGGTTGACCCGACCGTAGATCCTTCCGACATAACATCTTTCCTTGCAGCCCGCATCATGATTGAGGTAGCAATATATGCAAGTATCGCTAAGAAACTCATTTGACGGTAGCCCCGGTTTACTGAGAATAAAAAACATAACATTATTTATGAAAAACAGCTAAGCAGAAAACAGATTTAGAAGGGAACAATATAGTATAGTGAAGGGAAGCAAGCAAGCCAGAAGAAGGTTTAAGGATTTCCCTAAGTCAAAGGCAGGAAATGCCAAGACAAAGCAATATTTCACATTATTATTATTAAAACTATAATTAACCAAGGATGGAGCCGCCGGCGGGATTTGAACCCGCGGCCACCGGCTTACGAGGCCGGCGCTCTACCCGCTGAGCTACGGCGGCTCTACTAAAATTAATTCCTTTGAGAGGATTTTAAGGTGTATTGGTCTTTTCTCTTCAAGAGGAAGTTTTATAAAGCCTGTAGTAGGGATTTTTAAGGTTTACTTTTAATGGGTGATCATATAATGCACGAGTCTCATGAGAAAGAGAAAAACTCCTCTGAAGCTCATACAACCGAATGCCCCCCTGATAAAATTGTCTACGATGAGTTTCGAGGAGAGTACATATGTACTGAGACTGGAGAGGTTGTTGAGGATAAGGTTGTTGACCAAGGACCTGAGTGGAGGGCCTTCACACCTGAGGAGAGGGAGAAAAGGTCAAGATCAGGTTCTCCACTCTCCCCAACAATTCATGATGGTGGACTATCCACTATGATTGACTGGCGAGACAGGGACGCCTCCGGAAAGAAACTTGAGTTAAAGCGCAGGTTAGAGGTTATGAGGTGGAGGAAATGGCAGATAAGGACGAGAATTCAGAACAGCATAGACAGGAATATAACGCAAGCAGCCACAGAGCTTGAGAGGATAGCTGATCAGCTAGGGCTACCCAGGTCTGTTAAGGAACATGCTGCCACCATCTATAGACAAGCAGTTGAGAAAGGGGTGGTTAGAGGTAGAGCTGTTGAGTCAGTAGTTGCAGCAGCCCTCTACGCGGCATGCAGGATATTCAAGATACCTAGAACACTAGATGAAATATCTCAATATACGAAGACAAGCAAAAAAGAGGTGGCTAGATGTTATAGGTTGCTTGTGAGAGAACTTGACATTAAAATACCTATAGCCGATCCTGCTGACTTTGTATCAAGAATAGCTGCTGCTTTAGGGTTAAGTGGTAACGTAATAAAGAAGGCGATTTCAATAATTCAGGAGGCCAAGACCAAAGGTTTGACTGCTGGGAAAGACCCGGTAGGTCTAGCTGCAGCAGCTGTCTACACTGCTGCCCAAATCTATGGGGAGAGAAGAACACAGAAAGATGTAGCTCAAGTAGCCGGCGTTACTGAAGTAACCGTGAGAAATCGGTATAAGGAACTAATCCAGTACCTTAAAATCAAGGTTCCAGAGCAATAGCAAAAACATAAATTTCTATTTACTCAGCCTCAATAAAGATTATATTCTCCTCAGGGATCCCGAACTCCTTAACAAGGATTTGTTTCACCCTCGACCTGTGATTTCCCTGTAATTCAATATGATTGTTCTTTACAGTACCCCCAGTAGCTAGTTTTGCCTTAAGTGTGGAGGCAACTTTCTTTAAGTTAAAGACCCCTGGATCTAGTCCCTCAATAATCGTTACCTCTTTGCCGAACTTCCTTCTTTCTATCTTTATTTTAATTAATTGCTGCTCAGCACCTAACTGCATACATAGTTCTTCTGGTAATCCGCTGCATAGAGCTTCAATATTCTCCATATCTTTGCCCGACATGACCCACCCTGCTACATTTTTCTCAAGGTAGCAGACCTTAAAAGGTTTTAGGAGGAAATTTAAACATCTCTATAATTAAATACTTCGATTAAGATGGTATATCTCCTCAGTTAAATCTATAAGCCCAGTACCACCAACCTTATAAGGTGGATTTAGTGGAGGAGGACATCCTTTATAAATGTTGGATGTGCGGGAAAGTCTTCAGAAGAAGCGATGTGGAAGCCTTTGAAGCTAGAGAAATTGGAGAGGGGTACGCGTTTATTCGATGTCCTGCCTGTGGCTCAAAAATAATAACTAAAATTAGAAGGGAAGGCTTTAAAAGAGTTAAGGCAATCTAAGGCAGTATTCAAAGCTATTTAGTTGTGAGAACTTCATAATTTATATTTATTATATTTATTCCTTCCTTCATAGGTTGATTAGACCCGCATCTGCTAATTGATGAAGTATCTCGGCTACAGGTTCCTTAAGCTCATCCGGCGTCATTGCAGTTTCAGGGTTCTCGCTTAACTCCTTACTGATGTTGTTTATAAGTTCCTCCACAGTTTTCTCACCATCGCACTTAATCCAAACATAGTAAGCTCCCGGAGTGAGTGAGTAGGCTTTCTGCTCGTCGATAGCCACCACGAAGTTATCTCCATCCATACTAACGCTTGAACCAAGCCTCTTTGGCTTTAATCCCTTTATCTCCTCATAGCTAAGTACCTTATCCTCACTCATAACGGTTGCCTCTTCCGTAACTACTGAAACCGTAAGAACGCCTTCTAAAGCTCCTTCTCTGAGGCCTATATCCTTCGGGTGCTTTAGGACTATTCTGAGGGATCTCCTCTGCTTGAGGAACGCTAGCGTCATCAGCTTCTTCTATATTACCTTTTCCGCCTATATTTAGCTGAACATCTCCTCTATAGGTGGTTGTCCATGCACCCTTAATTTCAACAGCGCTTCCTTCTTTCAGTTCACCAGCAGCCTTACCCCAGAGAGTAAGCTTAACCCTACCAGTCTCATCACCTACAGTAGCCTCACTTATGGTTCTCTGACCAGACCTCGTGTTTATCACTTTAGGCTCTCCCGCTTCTAATACTCTTACAACTACGTCAAGGTTATTCATTTCTGGTTTAAGATCCATAACCTTAACTTTTTCGTTTTTCCTATATCCTCCAAATTCCGACATACGATTCAACTCCGACTTACGTAACATGTAAATCAAGTACCAAGGTTATTAAGCTATAATGAAGATACAGATTAAAAACCTGGTTAGAAGATGCTGATCAAAACGCTAGGAACTCAATTAAGTGGCTGGATTTACTTGATTTGAATTTAGCAGGAAAAACTATGGGAAAAAAAGCAGTGAAATTCAACTCTTTCCTCATGCCTTCTCTACTGTGATAGACCCTGTCGGGCAGGCTGTCCTGGCCTGCTCAACACAGTCAGCCAGATCGTCGGGGACGTTGCCTTCTGTCTCCGAGCCCGCTCTATACTGCTCCACAATCTGACTCTTACCGTCTGGTCCTGCCTCAAAGACTTGAGGACATATGGCGTAGCATACTCCATCAGCTATGCACGTATTCCAGTCTATCTTTACCTTAAGGGGCATGTTTTTCCACCGTGATATGTGTTAGATGGGGAAAATAAGCATAACGCGTAAGAGTCCATATAGTCAATAGAGCCTTTCATAATGACCAAAAAACTAAAAAACATCTATTATATACTCCTCTCGGTAGGGCCCGTAGCTCAGCCAGGCAGAGCGCCCGGCATGCCGGATACCGGCACGGGACTCATAAGAATGCTCTGTCTGGGGCACCGGGTGGTCCGGGGTTCAAATCCCCGCGGGCCCACCAACTCAAAACATTGAAGGCAGTAAATCAACTATCTTTAGGGCAAGTAAAACTCGAGTGAGGATCTCTTCCCTGGAAACATCTCAAATACTAAGGCAAGAAGTTTGCTAGGATCGCAAGCAGCGGAGGATATTCTAAACAAATGCGATATATGCCGCCTTTTATCTGTGTTACCGAATCCTTTCACTGGTTGAGTTGTATTTCGACCTGATATAATTGTGTAAAGTTCATCTTCACTCACTCCATAAAATATCAGGGATGCCAATGGCTTACACATTGTTGTAAGGTAGTCGATATGCCAATGAAGTTTCTTATATTTCTTGAAATGCCTCTCAATTCTTTTTAGAGGGTTCCTAATATTTGCTGAACCAATATACAAGTAGCATCCTTTTGGCAGAACTGGGTTAACTGCTTTCAACGGTAAATTCACTGCTGAATCACATAAAACCACCAACAAATAGCCGACTTTTTTACTCTTTAAGGAGCTCATATAACTCAATACCCAATTTCCTATAAACTCTTATTATGTCTCTAATACCTGTATTCTTTTGTTCTACAGATTTAATCGCTTTCCCCGTTCCGTAGAGGGCAGCACCTACAGCATAAGTTACTCCAGTAGGATCTGCTGGAAAAGTTAAGAAAACCATAGCTGCCTTTTCCAGGTTCTCTGACTTAGTTGACTCATTCTGCATCCCCATAACCGGTTTAAGAACTGAGGCAGTATCTTTCAGAAGATTTACCGCTCTCACAGTACCTTTAGCACTGCATCTAGCGTTTTGAGTTACCTCCTTAAGAGAGGAGGCGATCTTCAATGCATAATCCTTTCTCACATCCCTCACCTTCTCAATCACTACAAGGTTGGAACTTTACCTGAGATCACGTTCACGAGCCGGCCTCCGCAGCTTCCTCCGGCGTTGAAACCACGTCAATTTCAAGGTTCTCTGCGCTCTCTAAAGCCTTAAGAAGCTTAATGCCTAAACCGGAGACTTTATATACCCTATAATTCCCTTTCTCATTAACTAGCTCGATAATCCCTAGAGCCTCCAGAACGTGGAAAGTAGCCAACACTTCATAACGAGGTAATCCGGTTGCCGCAACTACATCACCTGGTGTTACCACCCGGCCTACCATCGACTCTATTATATTCTTTAACCTTTCCCTGAAGCCCCTCACAAGCAACCACCGTCAAAGCACTGCGATTATATGAATATTTAAAACGGAAGACCCTTCAGAACAATTTTTAAACCATGTATCTTTGTGAGGTGATAACAAAAGTGAGAAGAAAATATCTGGGTAAACCATCAAGGAAAGGTGTCAGTGATCTGGTTGTCATCCTGACCCTCATGGCAATTTCTATACCGGTTGTGATGGCTGTACAGAGTTGGTTAGGAGCTCAAACTTCCAGAGTGAACTCACTTGTGACTACCCCAGAACTCCAAGGTGTTCTCATAGGAAAGTCTAGCGAGGGTGATTTCAGTATATTTATCTTAAAGATTACAAATAATGGGGACTCCTCCTACAATCTCTCATCTGCTAACGTGGGCGTACAAGCCATTCTACGGAATGGTTCTACAATACCAGCTCAATTCACACCAGTTAAAAGCGAGTTGCTCAAACCAACCGGATCAGTGACAGCTGTGGTGAAAGTAGGCACTCCCCTAAACAATGTAAAGACGCTGGTACTTGAATTTACAGCAAACAATGGCGAGGCATACACCCTGAACATAAACATAGATTAGTTAAAAACGAACATCCCCTCTTTTTACCTTCCCTGAACCTCGAGGGATCAAGTTGAAAGTCATATTTCAATACTCGGTCGGAGAAGCAGAAATACAAGTGGTCAAGACTGTGAGAGGATATCAATATATCATAAACAAGCCCTACACCCATGAATTTTCTAGGAAGGTTAGAGATGCAGCTGAAATCGCGATCATGAGCAATCCCTCACATACTGAAATATACAGCATAGCTAAAAGGATTGCAAGACTCCTCAAAACTAAGGGAGAGCAAGAAACTGCGATTGTCTATTCACTTAGGGAATCTCTGAAGTATAGGAAGCTTCAGGTGCTTATTGACGACCCCTACGTAGAGGACATCTCTGCTGTGGGACCAGGACCTATATGGGTTAGGCATTCACGTCTCTTAGGGATGGATCCCTCAGTGGATTACATACCAACAAACCTAGTGTTTGATGACAGGATAGACTTCCTGCAGCACCTCCTACTGCTTGCCGAGAGATCGGGGAGGATGATTTCAAAGGCTAACCCGATAGTTGATGGTAACCTCCCAGAAGAGGATGGAGGTCATAGGATCCATCTAGTCCTACCAGATATAGCTGGTATGTCTGGTGAGATCGTTGTGCGGAAGAAAAAACCCTTCCGAAGTATCACATTAGAAGATCTTAGGAAGGGTGGAATGCTAGATGATGAAATCATTAAAATTATTGAAAGGATAATAAAATCTAGAGGGTCTTTACTTATCGTAGGTCCCCCTGGTTCAGGCAAGACGACCCTACTCAGAGCAATATTATACAGTTTGGTTCCTAGGTCATGGAAGGTAGCTATAATTGAGGACACGCCTGAGATAGATCCTCCTCCAGGGTCATCATGGGTTAGGTATATAGTCCCTCTAAGCTGGGGTTCGGTAGAAAGCCTTGATCAGTTTAGCCTGACTAAAGCCGCCTTAAGAGCGTCTGTAAGTAAGTTCTTGGTAATCGGGGAGACTAGAGGGAAAGAGGCTAGAGTTCTCGCACAGGCAATGAACATGGGCCTAGGTGGGCTTACTACATTTCATGGAGGCAGTGCCTCGGAGGCTATCATGAGATTGTCCTCTCATCCCATCAGCCTCGGCCCAACACAGATAACGATGTTTGATGCCATACTAACATTAGGTTTCCTTGAAGTGAATAAAGGTGGTCTCCGGAGGACTGTCGTTTCAGTGGACAAGCCATTTATTGCTGAAAGAGGTCTTGAGCTCAAGAATATTTACAGGTTAGATAACACAACTAATCCGTCTCAACCAAGAGAAGTCATAATTACTTTAGCTAGGTGATGTCCTCAGTGAATTTCATAGTAAAACTGAATGCAGAGCTAACTGACGCCAGAAATGCTTTTCTCTCGTTTATAATTAAGCAATTTGCGGAAGCTGGACTAAAAGTTAACGAGAATCCTACGACAAACATCCTATACCTCATTATATATGGTCTTCCCCTAAGCATAACATTAATCTACCTCCTTAGCTTCTTTACAAACCTTCTTACCTTTAGAGCGCTTTTAATGATCCACGAGGGATTCCTCCTACCTATCCTACTCTTCATAATTCTGGGCATATCTTTCCCTTCAGGTATCATTGTGTTAAAATTGCTCGCCCTCACACGTGGGAGAAGAGTTGAAAAGGAGGTTAAATATGTAGTAATTGCTGAATCCATAATAGCCCAAGGGACTCCTAATTTAGTTGAAGATCTTTCTTCCCTTCACATATGGAGGAATGTTTTCCCCTCTCTCGAGAAAGAGGGGTGGGTAATATCAGCGTTAAGAAGGATCTTCACAGTCCCTGAAACTGTTCGGATATATATAAAACTCCTAAAGTCCCCTTGGGTTAAGGAGCTTTTACAGGATTATCTATTCGCCTTAAGCTTGGGGTCTACTAGGGAGTGGCTCCAGGTAAAAGGTAGGGAGGTAACCGACGAGATAAAAAAGGGAACTAAGGCCGCATTGGAAGGAAGAATCTCTATATCCCTTATTACAGCTATATTACTGGGATACACCCCGCCCCTCGTTATAACACTTTCTTCTTTATTGGGAAGGGAGATCGTGGAGCGCGCGTTACTATTAACTACCTTAGCGATACCTCTAGCCCTGACTATCACACCACAATATCCAGTCCATATGAAAATAATACGCGGGATTAACCGAAAAGCCTTATCACTTATTGTGTTCCCTCTCTTAGCTCTTCTAATCATGAGAATAGAAGGGCTGGTAACCCTTAGAGAGACTCTACTTATCACTTCCTTAGCTCTAATAGCCTACGGCACATTCTCCTTTTATAATGATGTGGAGGGTTTGAGGGAGATTAGATCCTTGGTGGGTATACTAAACATATTACATGAGACGCCCTTAAGTAAGGCTGCCTCTTTAAGCATCATTAAGGAAGCTCTCATGCATTCCCCGGAAAAGACCTGGAGAAACATTGGTGAGGAACTAACCCTAATCACACTCCCGAAAAGCATGAGTAGACTTAAAACATGGATTTCAAGGTTCACTGTTTACGTCCTCATAAAAGGTTTAGAATACGGCTGCCTAAACAGGGAGAGCCTAGCTAAGCTCTCAGGCTTGATCATTGATTCTCTTCACGACCTTAAGGTTGCTTTAGCAAGTAACTTAGTAGTGGGTAGTTTAGCTGTAACACTTCCATTCATTCTAACTTCTATAACGTCCTTCATCACTCCAGACCCAATTTTAAAGATATATACGTTCGTTTCAACTATGGGTTATGGATTCTACGCATCCTACATATTATTCAACGATATTAACAATACCTTAATTCCTGGAATTATTGGTTTAGAGTTATCCTTTCTGGTGAACCCGGCTTGAAGCCGAAAATTATTTCAGCAATAGACCTCATATCTTTTCTTAAGGCTCATAAGATAAAGGCTGAGGGCACCGTAGTAAAGCTAGTGAACGATTCTGAAAGGGAACCCTATCTCATTATACGTCCGGCAAGCGGAGACACGTTCTTCATGAAGCTAAACCCCGAGTTAGATGATGGCAATTTAACCGTGTCAGGGAGAAATGCTTGTCCCTCTAATCAAAACTCAATACCAGTTGTAAAAAGTATGGAACGTCCAGGTGGGTACGTTCTCTTCATATCGAATGCTGACAATGTTCTTCGAGTTAATGTGTGCGACAGGCTGAACCGCATAATAAGCAGATACTCAGTTAGAGGGAATAGCAGCAACATTCTCTGCGGTAATGGGCTTTGCCTAACGGTAGGAAAGAAGGAGAACATTGCCCTAACACCTAATGGATATCATCCGATGGTTAAGGGCTTAACACCGCTTATGTATTGCAAAGGTGATGAATATTATGTTGACATAGGTAATAAGCTCCTCGTTAGATATGACGGGAATGTCCTCACTCCTTTAACCAACTATAGCTTTCAGTATATGGATTGTATGGATAAAGGAGTCATATGCCTTTCCGACGGCAGAGATGTACATATTATTGAAGAGGGTGCGTCCTATGACGTGGCTGTAGGAGAGGTAAAAAAGCTTCACTGCTATAAAGACATTGTACTCACAGGAAAAGAAGGAAGGTGGAGCCTGTACATCTTAAGCAAGGGCATTTCTTCCGACTTCTTTGCTGATGAGTGCATCTTAAGCAATGGGGGATTTATTTACTGTATTTCTCGTGGAATACTGGTATCAGTAGACCCTTATACAGGGATAGACGAATACGTACGCAAGTTAAGAGGTGTTGTCACGTCTAAGACATATGCTGTAGTTGAAGTGAGTCCCTGGGGACCTATGCATAACTACAAAGTATCCGGGCCGGTTAAGATCGTTTCTACATTCCAAGCAGGTGATACACTTAAGATGTTGTTAAGGCCGATGAAGTTGGGCTGGTCAGGTGAAATCTTCGTAAATGTTGAATCCCCTCTCTACATGTATAATGGAAAAATATCTCTGACCTCTTCAAAACCGGTGATCTCTAACATAAGCATAGATCACTGCATGTTCGCTCCCACGGGGAATATTGTTGGCGAAAGCTCCAATTCCATCACAGCATTAAAATTCAATGTTCTGAGAACTACCCCAGAAAAGTACACTTTGATCATAAGAGGCCATTACGTAGATGTAGTCAAGACCTCATTTAAGATTTCTAGCGCGGGAGATGAGGATTTATGGCTAGTCAATATCAAAGGTAGGATAGGCTCCGAAGGTATTAATAGCGGGTATGTCTTATACGATATCAGGTTTAAATCGTCTTTTGAGGAATTTCTTCTCTCCAGACTCATGCTTCCCTTAAGTAAATGCGTGAAAGTTAATGAACCTGTAAGCAAGATAAAGGCCTTCAGATATGGAAATAACTTAAAAATTAAGACCTCGAACAGCAATTTCCATCTCAAAGTATATTGCCTGGATTCCTTCTTCGAGGGTGTAGGCTCCGTTACCCTGGACAAATGCACATTACCTATAGTAGTTGAGGAGATCAAAAGAAGAGGGATGTTTGAATGGGTAAGTCATTCTCTGTTGCAATTAGAACCACTGTTAAATCTTCATGAAAGTGAAAAACCGAAATACGAGACTGCTGTTAAGAGCACAGATAATGAGATAGACGTGCACATCCCGAAGAAACCTCCACGGCAAGATGTAAAACTTCATGGAGTACTTTTTGAGAAAATAAGGGAACCAGCATATTTAATCAAGATCTCAACGGGCTTGCCTGCGTTATCATTTATCGTCTGTGGAGAGAAGTCCTACATTTCAATGGGGAGTGAGGTATTGAAGAAGATTCATTGCCCTATTTTCAAAGCACTTAATGGAGTGTATGTGTATACCCTATATCCCGGACTCCCTGCTGAAAAAGCTCTTGGGAAATCAGTGATCAACGGCGTCCAAGCCTTTAGAGAAATACTTATCTCGGGTGTAAAGGCAGGCAATGAATTGCGTAGGGTGCTCACGCGATGAACCTTAAGAAATTCTTAGCTATGTTGAGAAAAGGGAGACCTTACAATATTAGGGAAGGGAGCCACAGGAGATTTACTGTGATCTACTCGGATGAGAGCAAGATCTGTGGTAAAATCACCTTAAGAATAAAAGGTGTCTCAAGAACTTTAACAGATATGGAAGCTGATGATCTTAAGCGTTTCCTGAAGAGCTACTTTAACATGCTTAATGTTGGTTTCCCTATAGAGATATCCACTAGGATCTTCCCTATTTCAACTGAGAAATACTTGGAAAGGATAGATAAGAAAATAGACACGTTGAAGGTGATCTTAGAGGATAATCCTTCCTTAACGGGACTCAAAGATGAAATCAGAAGACTAGAAAACCAGAGGAAATCCCTACTAGAGGGTAATCACCCCCTAAAGATTGAGGCGCTAATATATATTTATGGATGTGCGCCATCTTCTGATGAAGTCCTAAGACTACTTGAACATAGGGCTAAAACTCTGCGGGACGTGTTGTCATCACTCGGTATTAGAGCCTCACCTATTGAAAGCTCTAACTCTGAGGAATTCAACCAAACCTTTTTTCGTGAATTAGGCATCCCAACCAGTTTGCCTCGCAAATTAACTGAATTTATTAACTCACTTAAACCAAAGCAGTATCTGATCTTGGCGTCCAACATTTCAGCAATCTTCTTCCCTTTCCTTCTAGGTGGAAAGACTGAGGCAGAGGTTTCGAACACAGGCATCATCATTGGAACAGATCCCCTAAGAAATAGCGTAATCACTTGGGATCCCAGCTCCAGTACATCACCACATGTGATAGTTGTTGGCCCTACAGGATCAGGTAAGACCACATTCCTTACGCAGCTAGTGGAAGAGTTTAGAGATGCATACGGAGCCGCATCTTTAATTATAGACGTTAAAGGTGAATACAAAGAGAGGCTGGATTCCCTGGGTATTAAGTATGTGAAGCTTCGTTTAGGGGAGGATGCAGGTGTTGACCTATGCAAGTATATGAACATGTTCCCACCTAGATGGAGAGGCGATGTATTAACTGATGTCATAGCCCAGTCATTCAGTGTCTTTAAATTGCCTGAATTGACAGGTAGGCTGCATGAGGCAATAGAATTAGCTACATCGTCAGGTTGCCATAATCTTATCAACTCACTGATGGAGTACATACGCCTGAAAGGAAATGATTACTATACATTCAAGTTAGCTACCGTTCTTCATAAGATCGAGCTCCTAGAGAGGGATGATAGAGATGATATGATTGCCTATATAATTGATTTTCTAGCAGGAATCCTCAATAAACCTGTAATATTAGACCTATCCTATCTCCTAGGATTAGAGCCAGAATTGGTTGTAATGATTGTTAGTATCACGTCAAATCTCATTCTCTCAATGGTTAAGGAGATGCCTAGGGTTTTTACGAGAGCTTGGAAGCTACTAATCTTTGATGAGGGATGGCTTTATATAAGGCCATTAAGGGGGCTTATAGCTCCTCTCTTAAGGCTAGGAAGGAGTTACAGACTTAGTGTAGCTATTGCTACTCAAGATCTTAAAGATCTCGAATTTCTAGGGGGGTTCGCTGCAAGCAATACAGGGCTTCTCATAGCTCTCTCATCTACAGATAAGTCATACTGGAAGGGAATTTCCTCCTATATGAACATTAATGATGAGGAAGTAACTTCCTATATATCCCTCCTCAGGAAGTGTGAAGGTGTTGCAAGGGTGGGTAGTGACCCCAAAGGAAGGCCTGTAACTTTCAAAACTTGTTAAATTTTCAATGTATGCTGCTTAATAATCCTTCTGCTGTCTAGATCCTTGATTTCTATTTGCACGGAATTCGTAGAAAGAGTTAACACAGCATAACTTCTAAGGCCACTTAAATAACCTGATAAGGCCCCAGGATTTACAGCAGCTTTACCTTCACGCATCTTCACACTGTACATATGTGTATGGCCGTAAAGTATGACGCTACCTCTAGGGGCTTGGCTAAGAATGGCATCTACAATATTTTCTGTCACTTCGGGAGATCCGAAGCCATGCAGTAGTATAAAATTAACTCCTTCAATCTTCAAGGAGTGGGGCTGATCCTTCAGAGAAGGGCATATTTCCTTCAACATAACCTTATCTCCATCGTTATTTCCGAAAACCCCAACCAGCTTCTTTCCTGTTTTCAGGAGGGCTCTAAGAGTGAATGGTGAGATTATATCGCCTAAGTGGATCAGCATATCAGCACGGTTAAAATCTTGATACATTGACAACTTATTAACAGCTTGAATGCTGTCATGCGTATCTGAAATAACAAGCAGCTGAATCACTTTGCACACCCTCAACTACATCGGAAAATCCCTTAAAGAATTTCCAGTGCATCAGTTCTCTTCTCAAAGGGAATGCGCTCAACTCAAATCAGTAAAGAATTTATGTGAGCCACTTTAAAAGCAGGACTAGCGTCCTAAATACTATCTGATTTGATAAAGAACTAAAATTTTGAAAAAGCAGTTTTTGATTTAAAAGGAGCTCTTTAACCCTCAGGATACTTTTCAGGAACCTTTGCTCTAAAGTACTTTCCGGTCTCTGGGCTCTTGAATAATCCTATCTTAACGCCTTTCCTCCCCCTAGGTGCGAGAGTCCAAACCTTCTCAGGTACAAGCTCAACTTCCTTTCCTGTGGTTGGGTCTTTCACTTTAACGGCCTTCTTCTTGGCCACCATGATTATTCACCATAATTCATTATACTTTAAGATGTTTAAGGGTTACGGAAAACCTTCATCATTATAAAAATCTCTAAAAGAAAATATCTTCATCTTTTCTGAAGTAATTCTTCATAAACAATGAAGAATACAATCATAAGGTTAGGTAATTACAATTAATTTTTATAATAATTAATTAAAAAATACAAGAATTAAGCTAATAGAGTATCTAGGAGAATATCCCATTCGCTATGACATCCTCTTCAGGATCAACATAATGATTTTATTGCATAAGCTAGATGAGAGACGGTGTCACGGAGTTGAAACGCTTTATATTTAGTGATGTGGACGGTACTCTGACACCTGATCGAAGAACATCAATGCTTGACCTAGAGGCAATTAAGATGGCCCGTGAATTAGTCCGACATGGTTTTTATGTAGTTCTCGTTTCAGGTAACTCTCTGCCTGTCCTAAGAGGCGTCTCCATTTACTCTGGGTTAGGAGGTTACGTAGTCGCTGAGAATGGCGCCTCCATTTATACTGATAAACCAATTAGAGCATGCAGGGATTGCGAAGCCGTTGATAAGGCTTACAAGATCCTCTTAGATGAAGGTGATGAATTCCTGGACACATGGCAGAACCCCTTCAGACTGTGTGATAAAGCGTTGAAATGGGTGGGGGATGAAAGAAAGGCCCTTCAGAAAGCCAGAAGCATCCTTGAAGAGCATGGCATAGATCAAGTAGACGTAGTTACAAGTGGGTATGCCATACATCTCTATCCAAGAGGCTGTGATAAAGGCTCAGGAATTAGGGCGTTCCTCGAGAGCATGGGATTAAATAAAGAAGCAGCTTACTGCGTAGGCGACGGTCAGAATGACGTCCCTATGAGGAAGTCATGCGGAAAACTGATTGCCGTATCTAATGCTGACGAAGCATTAAAGAAGGTCGCAGACATTATCACTTTGAAGCCTTCATCTGAGGGTTTTATAGAGGTAGCTGAGAACATCCTTGAAGGAACCTTATGAAGAGTTAACGCTTAAATACGAATATAGTCAAGAGGTTTTAGGAGCCGGGGTAGCTCAGCCGGTAGAGCGCCGGGCTGTTAACCCGGTGGTCGGGGGTTCGAGTCCCCTCCCCGGCGCCATTTTTCTCTTTATCCTCCACATATCGCTTTCTCTGAAGTCCTCATACTTTCCTACCCTAGGATCTCCTTCACATGCTGTTTAGCATATATGAATCATCTTGCATAAATAATTTTATCTTATTAAAAATGAAAAGATAATATTATTCTAGTTTATAGAGATAAAAATAAATTTATTTATCTTTAAGAACAAGCAGGAATTCCAAGTAAGGGGGTAGGGAGTGTAGGGAGGAGATGTGCATGCCGCTTGTTGTAGCTGTGCTTGTAGCCTTATGTTTACCTATAACTGTGCTCGTTCCTGCAAGCCTTATTGTCAGCGTAGGGACTAACAAGCTCAGAAAAAGCTCAGATGTGCTTCTAGGCATGCTTATGCAGGTACTAATACTAGGATTCACACTGATTGTTGCCCTGCTTATCTCAAGAGGTCTAGGCATACTAGGCTCACTTTCCCTTCCACCAGTGGAGCTCTTAGAAGGCGTAGCTCTTGCATTACTAATCGCTCTAGTAGCATATGACCTTGGAGGAATGAGTACTAGTAAATGTGAGCCCCCACTTAAGCTAAGGAGTATCTGGGAGTACGTTCTCCTAGCATTCATAGCCGCACCGCTGGGAGAAGAGCTACTTTTCCGAGGCCAGTAGAAGGCTATCTACTGGGTAATGGAGCCACAATACGGCTTGCAGTCCTCGTGCCAACCGTCCTTTTCTCCATAATCCATGTCCAACCCTTTAAGTCCTCTGGAAAAAGATGTATAGCCCAAGTGGTCTTGCTTGCCTTCATCTTAGGTCTTGTGGTAGGATTCTTCAGAGCCTCCTCAGGCTCCATACTCCTCCCTTTTATAGTACATGCTGTAAGTAATGCTTCAGGAGCTATACATTACGTTCGGACCTCCACTTAGTCCCGAAGTAGTGAGTTTGCTCACCAAAACTCAGAACACCTTACCTATAGAAATTGCTCCAAACTCACTCGGTAGCTACTGTCTTGTCTTAACTGCTGATTCGGTTCCCAATTTCCACACCTTATGCATGGTGTTGTCCACGATCCTGACTTTACTTACCTCCCTTAACTCTCTCAGGAAACCTCTAGAGTCACTCCAGCCTACGCCCAACTTCCCCCACGTTATGTGTAGTAGGCAAAGTAATTGAGGGTCCCAGCATTTCTCCTGTAGAATACCTACTTGTGCATGACCTTAAGGAACTCAAACGGCTGCTTACCGAGGTGCTTACGCAGGTACTTACACGTCCGAGGACTCCCTAAAAGCAATATCAAGACTTCAGTACCTCTGCATGTTAAAGACAATGAGCGTGTACTTAATTTCCTACAATATTCTTCATGAGCAAGCAGGTCGGCCTCATTAAGAATACATGTGAAAAAGTATCAACGGTTCTTTCTCTTGATGTAGTTTTTCGATTTAAGGTAGGTAATTCGTGAATTCCAAGGGCAACGACTTACTACACTATGACGAAGTTAAATAAATAAAATAATTATTTACCTTCGGCAAGGGATTCGTTTGGGCGTAGGAAATGGATGTTGAGGCGATTAGGAATAGTTTATTTCTAAATATCGAAGAGGTGAGAAAGGTTCTAGAGGAGAAAGACGGAGTTAGAGAATCCATTATCAAGTTAGGAAGGGATGTGATCAGGGAATCAGGCTACGTAATAACATCAATTCACTCCAATAGGCTGGAAGACGCTTTAAGCCACCTCAAGACAATGAAAGATATCTTCAACAAGATCTGGGACTTAAGTAGCAAGTTCCCTGAGCTAAGATATTCAGGCCTTATGAATAACATAGCTTCTGAATATGTTGAGGCAATAGCGTTTTATAGCCTGATAACTGAAGGTAAAATCCCTAGCCTAGAAGACCTTGGAGTGAATGGTGTTCACTATATTCAAGGCCTGCTCGACGTAGTAGGGGAGTTAAAGAGGTTCATCCTGGACAGGCTGAGAGAAGAGGACTTTAAGATCCCTCTGGAGTTTTTCAGAGTTGCCGAGCTGATCTATGAGCTCACGAAATCCCTTGACTTTCCTGAACCTATACTTCCCGGCATTAGAAGGAAGGTCGACGTGGCTAGATCTGTGGTTGAGTCCCTTAGAACACTTCTTACAGATATAAAGTCCAGAAGGGAGTTAATTCAGGTACTTAATGAGTGCTTGAGGAGTACTGAAAAAGCAATTAAGTAGTTTGGTCCCCCGGGAGGGATTCGAACCCCCGACCGCCCGGTTTCTGCCGGAGGGCCCTGGTTCCAGGTAAGGCATACCTGTACCCTCCGGGGCTGACTACAGCCGGGCGCTCTACCGCTGAGCTACCGGGGGATCCATTAGGTTTTTGACTGAGGGGATTATAAGGGTTCCCGTCTGTTTAAATGGCTTGATAAGGGTATGGGTTTTTATGTGGTTCACGAAGGAGTTGATTCCTAGGGATGGTAGTGCTGTTCAGGAAGAAGAGTCTAGATAGGTCGGTTGCTAGAAGAGAAATGGCTAAGATTGTTATTGATTTGAAGCAATTGCATAAGAGGGCCTTTTACTACAGAGAAAGACTTGAGTCCAAGGTGAGAGAGTTGAAGGGGAAACTTCCTTATATAGATGATGAACGCTTAAAGAAGAGTCTTATAGAAAATATCCGCATGTACGAAAACGCACTTAAAGTTGTTTCCAATATAGAAGCAGCCCTTGAACTCCTTATAATCAGGTTGGAGACTTTAGGACTCCTCGGGATGACCGTAAAAGAAATGATTATGATTAAAGAAGTTTTGAAGAAGCTGAGAGGTTCAACTGAATGGATTTCAGATCTCTCACTGATAGCGGAGGACATTAGTGAAAGAGTGGGTGATCTACTTGAGTTCTTTCCAGCACCTCAACACACTGTGATTAGTGCATCAGCTGAGGCTGAAAAAATAATTAAGGAGGCTGAGGTAATAGCTAAGGAGAAATACTCACTTACTACTGCATGACCAATATGTAGGTCTCGTCCTCCTTTCTAAGAATGCCATTATTTACTAGCAAACGTATCGCATCCTTAAAGTAATCCTCTCCAACATCAAGATCGAACCATTCCATGAACCCCTTAATTAGTTCTTGATATGTCCACCTCTTACGCCCATACTTACCTTCCTCAAAGAGCATCTTCTTGAAGAATTGGTAAGTGTCCTCAAGCCTCGTCCAGGGATATTGGAACCATATCCACTCTTTAACTTCAATGAAGTAGTAGTCTGGTTTAAACTTGGCGGCTGATGATATCCATTGAAGGACGGCGACCTTCACCTCTGAAGGGCCCCAATTCTTAAGGATATAGTTCTTAGCCAATAGCAGGGATTCCCCTGTGTCCACAATGTCATCCACTAACAGCACCTTCATACCATTCAAATCTATTTTATACGGGTATTTGATAATCGCTCTTTCTTCAGCTTTCGCTGCTTCTGTCCAGTGCTGTGACTGAATTGAGGTAAGGTTATTCACCATCATGAAATCGCAGAGAAGCCTTGCAGGCACATATCCGCCTCTAGCTACAGCCACCACAACATCCGGCCTGAACCCGGATTCTATCACCTTATTAGCCAACCCCCTCGACCATCTGACAACTTCATCCCAAGTCACAAGCTGAGTTCTTATCTTAGCCATCTAGTATGCTCCCTCCTTATTCCTTAGGCCGTTAAGATAGATAAGGGTTTTGCTAGCCAAGTAAATTCATATTATACCCAAGGCCAACTTATCGTTTGGTGTATCACTTGGTTTATGGATGGAGCGGGAAGGCACTATATATAGATATAGGTCGGGAAGAATACAAGAAGATCTCATTATCTTCCGCAGTTCTCCGTATGTTCATCGGGGGCAGAGGCCTCGCAGCTAAACTCCTTTGGGATCTCAACCCAGTTGGAGTTGAACCGCTATCACCTGAGAACCACCTCATATTATCCACTGGTCCCCTCACCGGATATCCAATACCTTCATCAGGCAAGCTCGTAATAGCGTCTAAATCCCCTCTTACTGGAGGTTATGGAGATGGGAATGTGGGAACCAAGGCGGCTGTTGAGCTTAGGAAGAGCGGGGTAGATGCGGTAATTATTAAGGGTGCATTTCAAAGACCTTCGCTTATACGAATCACATGCAAAGGGGTTGAGTTCCTGAATGGTGACGAGTACTGGGGCCTTACGGCTCACGAGACCGAAAGCAAATTGAGGAAGGAATTTGGCTCTAAACCTGCCTACCTTTACATAGGACCCGCTGGGGAGAACTTAGTTAAATATGCAACCATAATAAGCGAGTATGGCCGTTCAGGAGGTAGACCCGGTATGGGGGCGGTGGCTGGCTCCAAAAAGTTAAAGGCAGTTATTATTGAGGGTTGCAACCTTCCTGAAGCTGCTGATAAGGACGCCCTTCTAAAAGCCGGGGCTGAAGCCTATATAGACCTCAAGAAGAAACCTTCCTATAGCTTTTGGGTAAGACAAGGAACCATGTCCACGATCGCGTGGTCACAGAAGAACTCAGCACTGCCTACCTATAACTTCAGGGAAGCAGTGTTTGATGGTTATGAAAACATCACCGGTGATGTGATGGAGAAGCTGAGAGTTAGGAATGAGGCATGCCCCTACTGCAATATGCCCTGCAGGAATTACATAGAGTATGAGGTAGACGGAAGTAAGAAGATAGCTGAAATGGATTACGAGCCTACAGCTCTCTTCGGATCAAATCTCGGGATATCCGACATGAACGCCGTAGCCCACCTTTCAGACTTAGCAGATGATATGGGGCTTGATGCCATAAGCACAGGCAACGTTCTCGGCTTTGCTATAGAGGCGAGCCAACACGGGTTGATCGAGGAGAAGATAGAATGGGGCGACTATGATAGGATTAAGGACCTCATAATCGATATCGCCCATAGGGAAGGCATGGGCGATGACCTCGCCAACGGGGTTGCGTGGCTCTCTAGAAAGTTAGGGCATGGCAGTGAAAGATATGCGATGCACGTGAAGGGCCTTGAAATCTCAGCATATGACTGCCATGCAGCTCCCGGAATGGCGCTCGCTTACGGCACGAGCAGCATAGGAGCTCACCATAAGGACGCTTGGTTTATATCCCTTGAAATACAGATGGGCCGCGATAGCTACGCTCCTGAGAAGGCGGATAAGCTTGTATGGATGCAGAACATTAGGGGAGGGCTTTTCGAGTCGTTCGTAACTTGCAGGCTCCCATGGGTGGAACTCGGGCTGGACCTTGACTACTACCTGAGATTCCTTAAAGCAGCCACAGGTGTTAGCTTCACATGGGATGAACTTCACACAATAGCGAATAGGATATATGCATTAATAAGATCTTTCTGGATTAGGGAGTTCAGAGCTAAGGGGATAGAATGGAATAGAATGTTTGACTACCCACCAGATAGGTGGTTTGAGGAGCCTCTTACCCAAGGACCATTAGCGGGTTCAAAACTAGATAGAAAAGGCTATGATAAGCTCCTCAGTAGATACTATGAAATTAGAGGATGGGATCAGAACGGCGTCCCCAAAAAAGATACTCTTGAATCACTAGGGCTTCCAGAGGTGGCTAATTTAATCCATGGAAGCAATTGATAACTAGTTAGCTTTCAGCGCTATTAAGTCGACCTGCGATGTGAATTAACTTAATTAACGGATGAAGAGATAGAAATAGGGAGAGCCCCATGACTGAGCCTTAAGGCTCCGCGTGATTGGGGCCTCTCCCGGAAGGGCTTTTAATAGCTACGGTTTTTAAAGCCAATCCTAACGCTTATTAGACAACCCGTCAAATAGGTGAGGTGGTGATCATTACCGACCTAGGGAGGTTTAGAATTAAAGACATTGAAAAAGAAGTGAAAAAATACTGGAGCACCAATGAAATCCCCGCAAAATGGAGATCTATAAACAAAGAAAGACCTACCTATTCCTTCCTCGAAGGCCCACCAACGGCTAATGGGTTTCCTCACATAGGTCATCTACGAGGCCGTATATATAAAGACATGGTTTTAAAGTACTATAGGCTGAAAGGCTTTAATGTCTGGGCTCAGGCCGGCTGGGACGAGCAAGGACTTCCTGTAGAAGTTGAAGTGGAGAAAAAACTCGGTATAAAGCATAAGAAAGAAATAGGTGAGAAAATAGGTTTTGATGAGTTCGTCAGGAAGTGTAACGAGTTAGTTGATTACTACCTGAGTTTCTGGAGAAAGTACGCCACCGAGGAAATCGGTCTATGGCTAGACCTCGAAAATGCTTATGAAACACGGAAAGCGTGGTACATAAACCATGTGTGGCACTTCATTAAAGAAGCATATGAGAAGGGCCTAATATATGAAGGATATAGGGTACTGCCTTATTGCCCACGATGTGAAACAGCGTTAAGCGATGCTGAGGTTGATCAAGGGTATCAAGAGAAGATATCACCTTCCATCTACGTTAAGTTCAAAGTGGAAGGAGAAAGGGGCACTTACCTCATTATCTGGACTACTACTCCTTGGACAATTGTAGATAACGAAGCTGTGGCGGTCAACCCTGAGGGAACGTATTGCAAGGTCAGGGTAGGCGATGAATATTGGTGGATAGCTGAGAACAGGGTGAAAGAGGTTATGGATCTTTCAGGGGTGAAGGAGTGGAGTTGTGTTGAGAGAGTCAAGGGCTCGACCCTGGAAGGACTCAGGTATGAACATCCACTAATGAATGAGGTACCCATCCATAAGACCCATAAGAATGCACACTATGTCGTCCTCGCCGAATATGTATCCCTGGATGAAGGAACTGGGTTAGTGCATACAGCACCCGGCCACGGACCTGAAGACTATGAGACAGGGGTAAAGTACGGCTTACCCATAACCAGCAACGTCGAAATTAACGGCGTATTTAACGAGAAGGGAGGGGTGTTCAAGGGACTATACGTTGACGAAGCATCGAGGAAAGTTATTGAAATCCTCAAGAATAAACGCCTTCTGGTTCATGAAGGAACGATAAAACATCAATATCCTCATTGCTGGAGATGCCATACCCCACTCATCTACAGGGCCGGCAGACAATGGTTTCTGAAAGTAACCGCAGTCAAGGAAAGACTTCTCCAGGAGCTATCCAAAGTAAATATATATCCAACTAAACTTAGAGCCAGGTTCGATAATTGGGTCGCCAACGCTAAAGACTGGACAATATCAAGGTCTAGAATATGGGGGACTCCACTACCCATATGGAAATGCAGGAGTGATCCCAAGAAGGTCTTAGTCATCGGATCTCTCGACGAGCTGAAGAACTATGCAGCCTTTCTGCCGAAAGTAAAAGACGATGAACTCGTTCATCGCCCATGGATTGATGAGGTCAAAATTGTTACGGACGACTGCCAAGAATGGGTTAGAGAGCCTTTTGTAGTTGATGTATGGATCGACAGTGGAATGGCTTGGTTAGCATCCGTCAACGGCCTTAAAAATCAGGAAGTGTGGAGAAAGCTCTTCCCATATAACTTCATAACTGAAGGTATCGATCAGACCAGAGGATGGTTTTACTCACTCCTGGTTACGTCCGTCATCCTAACAGGCCAGGCTCCTTACAAGGATATACTCATGCAGGGATTAGTGCTCGACAAATACGGCAGAAAGATGACTAAGCACCTTGGCAATGTTGTATGGGGCAAGGACGCAATCGAGAGATACGGCGTTGACCAGTTGAGGCTATACATTCTTTCAAGCTATCCTCCAGGCGAGCCCTTCATATTTAACTTGGAGGAATTAAAGGAGCCTCTTTCTAAGCTAAACATTATATGGAACGTTTACAGGTTCGCGAACACGTATATGGAATTAGATAAATTCAATCCTGAAGTCCATGACCTGAAGGAATTGATTAAGAATGCCAAGAAGGAAGATCTCTGGATAATTTCCAGGGTCAATACCGTTCAGAAAGAGGTAGATGAGTATATGAAGCATTATGACCTTCATCTAGCTACGAGGGCGGTGATCAATTTCTTCATTGAAGACCTTAGCCATAATTATTTGAGGTTGGTGAGACCTAGGGTATGGAGGGAGGAAGGTGATGATAAATATGTCGTTTACGCAGCACTTTACTACACCCTTAAAAAAGGCCTTCAAATGCTCTCACCCATCACACCGCATTTTGCTGAGGCTTTATGGCTACGTTTCATCAAGAAGTTCGAACCGAAGGAGGCTGAGAGCATCCACCTTAGCAGACTTGCCGATGTAGAAGCCGATTTAATAAATACACGCCTTGAGAAGGTATTTAACGAAGTTTTCAGGGCTTCAAGCTTCATAGCCTCCCTAAGGAATGCCGCAGGTATAAAGCTAAGATGGCCGTTAAAGGTAGCCTATCTAAAGGTGAGCGATAAAGAAATCAAGAGCATGTTAGAAGAAGGTGTTGAGACACTTAAGTTCTTGACTAATATTAAGCATTTAGAAATTGTTGAGGAATTGCCGGCTGAGTGCAAGAGCAAAGAGTTCCTTACCATGAGCAATGAATCGATGGAGGGCTGTATCCCTTCAAGACTAGATAAGGATACATATATGGAAGCCCTTGCGAGAGAGATAATTAGGAGAATTCAAGTTATGAGAAATGAGGCTGATCTCCGAGTTGATGAGTTTATAGAGGTATGGATAAAGACGAACGATGAGGACATTGTGAAATCCATTGAGAGATTGAGAGATTACATAATGAATGAAGTCAGAGCGAGAAAGCTTGTGATCGGTAAGATAGGGAGTAAGGGGCTTATTAAGGAATGGGATGTTGAAGGTAAGAAAATAACCATCGGAATTCAAAGGGCTGGTCAAGATGCTGCTGGTTAGCGGCTCCCTAAACTACGATGTTACCTTCGAAGTTAATGCCTTTGCTCCTCCTAAAGCGATAGTCAGGAAGATTTCCCGTTATTTAGGAGGTTCGGGAGGTAATGCAGCTGTAGCTGCTGCGAGGATCTTAGGCCCTAGGAAAGTCTTCTTCTTAGGGTCTGTAGGGAATGACGATATAGGTGAAATGCACCTAAAATCCCTAGCTGAGGAAGGCTTGATAACCCAATACATTAGAGTAGTTGATGGGGTTGAGTCCGGTCAAGCCTTCGTAGCAGTAAGACCAGATGGTGAAACAGCCATCTACAGCTACTATGGCGCAAATCAGTATATTACAAGCGATGCTCTATCTAAAATCCTGCCGAAAATCCAAGCGACTCTTATTATGAATCCCCCTCTGCCAGTGGCTCGCGAGATTGCATTACAAGCAAAGTCGTTTGGAAAAAAGATATTTTGGGATCCCGGTGCCTTAGCTTATAAAGGAATTGATGAACTAGGTGATATTATTAGGCACACGGATTACTTTATGCCTAACTTAAATGAACTTCTAATACTAACCGGGGAGAATAGCCTCACAGACGCGTTGAACAGAATTAAGGAAATCAATCCGAGACTTAAGGTTATACTTAAGAGAGGGGCTGAGGGAGCATCCTTCCATTATCTGAGAACTGGAGAAGAGATAAAGATCCCTGCTATACCACCTGAGGCTCTAGGGCTAGGAGGTATCGTATCGACGGTGGGATGTGGTGATACGCTGACCGGGTCTTTCACAGCTTTGATGCTTAGGGGTTTCAACGAGAGGGATTCTCTACTTCTCTCAGTATGTGCCGCTGCTGTCAATCTAGCCTTTGAAGGTCCTAGAAATTCCCCCACATACAACGAACTTCTTAATAAGTATTCACCTTTATGCAGGAGTTATGTGGAAAAGCGCGTGGGACTTCATTCCCAGTAGATATATAGATTCAGCAGAACAACAGTGTTTTGAGTAAGGTTTAAGTAATTATTAGGAGTTTTAATTAACTAAGAAATTAACTAAGAGAGGCTTCCACAATGCACTCCACACATACATGCGATGAAGCTTTTGAAAGAGTTGAGAAGATCGCTAAAGACCTGAAAAGCGGGGCTATACTAGGTTCTACTGAAGCCGCTTTCGTAGTTTTCAGGGAGATTAGGGAAGCTTCGACCGCATGTGGTAAATTATTTAGTAAATACCTCCTGCAGGCACTTCCCTCTTTTATAGAGGCAAGGCCTACATCAATAATAATGAAAAACCTAATTCGGAATTACCTTGAAGAGCTGATTAAAGAAGCGAGTGAACATGGTTTCGATGAGGCTAGAGGAAGAACCCCTGAGATAATAGATAGCATTCTAGGAGATGTGACAAAAGTTCAGGAAGCTGTAGCAAGAGTGGGAGCTAAGAGGGTTACTGATGATGGCACAATTCTTATTCACTCGTACAGCAGTACCGTGTTGAAGCTTCTTGAGATCGCTAAAGAGTCCGGGAAAAGATTCAAAGTATTTGTTACAGAGTCCAGGCCTATTGGAGAAGGTAAAGTTGCGGCGAGCAGGCTGGGCGCCTTGGGAATTGATACTACCTTAATTGTAGATTCCGCAGTGAGATATATAATGAAGAAAATAAGCGATGTTTTCTTCAGTGCAGATGCTGTAGCTGCTAATGGAGCGGTGGTCAACAAGATAGGCACCTCAGCAATAGCGCTAGCAGCTAAGGAGGCGAGAGTCAGAACCTATGTAGCTGCAGGAACATATAAGTTCGGCCTAGAGACCGTCTTTGGAGAACTGGTGGAAGGTATGGTGCTCAGTGACGCCCGCCTTATAATACCTCCTGAGAAGGTGAATGAGCTGGCTGGGAGGGTGCTCGTTCGCGCGCCCCTCTTCGATGTCACCCCGCCAGAATATGTAGACGCAATAATCACTGAGATTGGCGTCATAGCACCTCAAGCAATTCCTCTTGTAATCAAGGAGATTTATGGGTGGCCTCCTAAGGTTGTGAGCCTTGATTCACTGCTAGAAGAGGTGAGAAAACATGCCAGTTAAATATAAAGAACGTGAAATCCCGGACTCCGTCGTCAAGATACGTGAAGACATTAGAACTATGGTGATCAGAGGCGCTGGAAAAATTGCTAGGGCTGGAGCGAAGGCTCTCGCACAGGCTGCTCAAGCATATAGCGGTTTCAGCTTAGATGACTTTCTCAACTATATGGAGGCTGTGGCCGAGTATGTAAGGTCAGCTAGGCCAACGGCAGTGTCCCTGCCAAATGCAGTGTCCTACGTCATGATCAGACTTAAGAGGCTCCATCCTTCAAGCCTCGAAGAAGCGAGGACAGCTGTAATTAAGGCCGCTGAGGAGTTCATCGAGTACTCGATTAACTCGGTGAAGATAATTGGAGAGTTAGGAGCCCGAAGGATCTCGAATGGCGATGTCATCATGACACACTGTCATAGTACTGTGGCGGTCTCAGTAATAGCAACAGCTCATAAACAAGGAAAGGTTCATAAGGTATATGTTAAGGAAACGAGGCCTAAGATGCAGGGATTAATAACTGCAAAAGCATTGTCCGATGAAGGCCTCGATGTTATACTGATCCCAGATTCCTCAGTGAGATACTTCATGAAAAGAGTGAATAAAGTAGTTGTTGGTGCTGATACTATAGCTGCTAATGGAGCGGTTATTAATAAGATAGGCACTTCCCTTGTAGCGCTAGCAGCTAAGGAGGCGAGAGTCAGAACCTATGTAGCTGCAGAGACATATAAGTTCAGCCCTCTAACAGTAATAGGCGAGTTAGTACCGATAGAGGTGAGAGAGCCGACAGAGATAGTAGACGAGGCTTGGCTGAAGGAAAATCCGAATGTGAAGGTATACAATCCAGTCTTCGATGTCACCCCGCCAGAATATGTAGACGCAATAATCACTGAGAAAGGAGTAATCCCTCCGCAAGCAGCAATCCTCATCCTCATGGAAGAATACGGGTTAAACGTATCAGACATACTAACCCAGTTTAATGAGGTGAAGGAAGAGGAACTAGGGGAGTAGGTAAGCCTTAACTCCGAGTTTCTTCGTTAGGTAGTTAGTGAAAAGCTCTCCATCAGTGCTTCTTTTAGAATTAACTACAACCGCCTTAGGCCTAGCTAATTGAATGTAGGTAATTAAACCTTGGAAGTCTGAGTGATCGCTGAAGGCTACGAGCCACCAATGATGACCCAGTCTTCTAAGAGGGCTTCTAAACTCCCATCCACTGAGTTTTATATGATTACCTACTCCATTCTCCCTGTTCTTGAAGAAATGTGTGAAGAATATATACCATCCGTCTTTAATGATGGCATCAGCTTCAGGCGACGATTCCTGATGATAATCGCCGATCTTAAACCCATGCTTCTCTAATGCTTTTGTCAATGCATACTGCTTGTAATCCATAATGAAGGGAGCATCTATCCCCTCCTTCCTTAGAAGCATCATAACCTCCTGTGTCTTGCCGTAATACCCGTGGATCCAGACAGGGCCCTTCGATAGAAGCTCCTTAACCAGATCCACGAGCACGATGTCTATATAGTCATCGAATACTCTTCTGAAGGAAGGATTCCCATAAACAGCATCTGTAACGACAATGTCAGCGTTAACTACTGGCGTGTAAGTTCCAGGCTTCTTAAAATCACTTGTATACACAATCCTTAAACCCTCATCGTCTTCACATACTACCTGCGCTGTGCCAGGGATATGATAAGCTTTGACAAGCAATACTTCTCCACAACCTAGTCTAATCCTCTCTCCATATCTCAACGGATGAAGAATTGATTCATTTATCCTGTACCCTAATAGGTTAAGCCATTCTAGAGTTACCGGAGTGCCGATGATCTTCGTCGCCTTCCTTGCTGACCTTCCAAGGTATTTTGTGTGATCGGAGTGAACGTGAGAGACCACTCTAACGAGACCGTCTTCATGTCCGTCGATCACTAAGGAATCTCTAATCACTATGCCTCCGTGAGGGTTTATTCTGAGGATATTATCCATGAGGATTCCTCTAACAGGATATTCATATACAGTTTTAGAAAAACATTGCCTTAGCAGATAAGGAAATATTTAGGGTTCAAGCCCATACCTTTCTTTTAATACAGTTGTAAATTCGTCTAGGTCTGCATTGATTATGGGAGCATCCCCAGCAACCTCTTTCACTATATCTGGATCTTTTAACCCATGTCCAGTCACGAGAACAACAACCTCATCATCTCTACCTACTTTGCCTTCACTTATCGCTTGCATCAAGCCCGCAAGACCCGCAGCACCTGAGGGTTCAGCAAACACGCCCTCGTAGCTTGCCAGATACTTCATCGCCTTAAGGATTAGCGAGTCGCTCACTTCCTCTGCATCCCCTTTCGATTCTTTCAACGCTGTAATGCCTCCGTCTCCATCCCATGGATATGGATCCTCAAGACCCCATGCTATAGTATGGGGTTTTGGCCAAGGCCTTATATTAAAGGGATCTTGACCCTCCTTGAAAGCCCGTACGAATGGAGGATTACCCGAAGATTGTACAGCAACTAACTTTGGAAGATGGTCTATGAGCCCCAACTGAACGTAATCCCTAAATCCTTTCCATACACCGGTGAGGAGCGATGCAGCACCTACAGGTACGAACACCCAATCAGGAACCTTCCAATTCAACTGCTCAACAATTTCATAGGAGATCGTTTTAGGGCCCTCAATCTGATACGGGTTGAAAGGCCCAAAGCTTGGAGAAGGATAGAACCCGTATCTCTCGTAGGTTAGTCGCATAAGTTTTACGGTTGGATCTTCCTCACCCAACCCTCTGACCTTAAATACCTTTGCACCATAAAATAAGAGCTGAGCTATTTTTCCATAGCCAGCCTGCTCTATAACGAATGCATAGACGTTCATGCCTGCTTTAGCGGCATATGCCGCTAAAGCAGCTGCTGCATTCCCAGATGATGCCGTGGTAAGGTTTTTGAAACCGAATTCCTTAGCAACACTCACCGAGACAGACATACCCCTATCTTTAAATGAACCTGTCGGATTCCTGGTCTCATCCTTTAGCCATATACGCTTGACGCCTAATTCTCTAGCAAGTCTCTCTGCTTTGATTAGAGGGGTTCCACCTTCACCTAGAGTTACTATATTATCCTCCATTTTAGGAGGGAGGAGATCAAAGAACTTCCACTGGGACCTCAGGGGGTTTTTCTCTACATACTCTTTTGTATAGAATTCCTTCAGCTTCTCATAATCGTAGTATATGTCAAGCCTGCCTAAGTCATTTTGGGAACATGTCAGGGGTTTATCCTCGTAGCGGTAGGTCTTACCACATCTTGAACATTTAAGGTAGGCTATATATTTGCTCAAACGGTCACACCTATTCCTTGATTTGCGCTAACTTTATATAAGGAAGTATTAACGTGGTTTAATTAATAAATAATTGTATGGATTATAATTAAAAGCGTTTAATGCCTCAGGCCTTGGGCCAGTAGTCTTCCGGGAACCTTATCGCCTTTGTAGGACATACTGTTGTACATAGGCCGCAACCGTAGCATTTCGATGTATCCACCAATGCTGCTCTTACCTTACCTTTATCAACTACATGAACTGCGTCATAATCGCATGACTGCTCACATAAACCACATGCTATGCACTTTGAGTCGTCAACAACCGGGTTTTTGATCTCATACCAACCTGCTGGATCTAGGGTTAGGTACTTAAGAGACTTGCCCTTGACATCTTCAATGCTTGAGTAGCCATGATCTTTAAGCCATTTAGCAACACCCTCAGCCAACCTCTTAAATACCTGCGGCCCTTCAACTATTGCTTGAGTACACACCTGAACTGCTGAAGCGCCGGCCATCACATACTCAATCACATCTTCAGGTGTTGATACCCCTCCAACACCTATAATAGGTAATCTTGTCACCTTGGCAATTTCTGCGACTATAGCAACTCCTAAGGGCTTAATTGCAGGTCCTGAAAGCCATCCATGCCCGAAGGGACCTCCCATAACGGGTCTGCCTGTTTCTATATCTATATGGAGTGCCGGTCCTACTGTATTTATAGCGACTATACCGTTCACTCCAGCCTTCTCCAACTCCTTAACTAAGTCGGTTAGACCCCAAATATGGGGGCTTAGCTTGGGGAATATCGGGACATCCACAGCCTCTCTTAAGGCTTTAGCAGACTCAACGACAGGCGTGTAATCGTGTCCGAGGTAGTGGGTCGAGAATTCAACTGCATGGGCACCTGCCTTAACCGCTTTAGGGCCTAACTCCCTCAGTTCATGTGCCTTATAACCTATACTCGCAATCAGCGGTATCCCATGCTTATCTGCTACCTTCCTAGCGTAGGGCAGCTCCTTGTTGAACCATTGTTCAGGAGGTAGATCTGTCCAAAGCTCAGCATTCAGGAAGCCATAGTAAGCCCCTCTTACCTTTGCCAACTTAGTGATCAACCTACCTTCTTTATACTGCGGAACTATCAGTTCTATGTTGCCGTTGTTAAGGACTCCCATATGCGGTCTTGGAACCTTAGCAGCAACGACTCCTATAGTTTTGCTCACCAACCCTCCTACACCGTTCTCCGCGAGTCTCTCCATAGCCTCTCCATCCCTGGATATCGGGCATGCAGAGTTGAGGATAGGGTTCCTGAATTTTAACCCAGCTATTTCTACCGTTATATCTATACCCATATAACTCACCTCTACAAAATTCATGGCTTAAGGTACTCGATCTTATACTTAGGCTCCATGCTTATCATCCTGTCCCATAATTTATCAATCACCTTATGAGCGTACTCCATTACCTTCTCCGTATCAACATTCACAAGCTTCCTTTCTTTGACAACCCACGATCCATTCACTAAGACACCCCATACGTCATTACCTGTGAAAGTGTTTACTAGATGCCCGTATACTGTCCGCTCGTCCAGTGGGGTATGCACAAACTCAGGAGATATTATGGTGATGTCAGCATCCTTCCCTACCTCGATTGAGCCTACTCTATCATCAATACCTAATACCCTCGCTGCATCAGAGGTGGCCATTTCAACAATTTTAACCACGTCAGTCACTCTAGGGTCTTTCTGGGCTACTTTATGTATTAAATAAGCTGACCTCATATTATCGAATACGTCCATCACATACCCATCATTGCCTAAACCTACTGTCAGACCCATCTCCCACATTTTAGGAACGGGAGGCACGCCAACACCGTTTATCATGTTGCTCATCGGGTTATGCGCTATCTTGACATCATGCTGCTTTAACAGTTTAAGTTCATCATCTATGGCTTGAACCACATGAACCGCAATAAGCTTAGGTGATAGAAAACCTATATCGTTCATTCTTTCAATAGGCCTCTTACCATATCTCTCTATACTGTGATACACGTCGATTAGCCCTTCTTCGACATGCAGGGCATAAATCGTGCCATATTTTTCGGCGAGTTCCTTAGTCTTAATGAGAATATCATCCGTTACAGTGAAGGATGCGTGAACTGTGAAGATCCCCTTAACCTTACTGTTTGGGTCACTCCAAGACTTCTTCACAAACCTTTCATTTTCTTTCAGTCCTTGATAACCTTCTTCAATACTTCTTCTCTGCGTAACTGAGAAACCGGAGAAACCTTTTATCCCTACTTCCTCAGCGGCCTTAGCAATATAATCTAGAGAGTTCTCTACAGCGTTAGGTGCGTCGAGAAGATCCTTAAAGAACGTTGTTCCTGTACGCGCGAGCATTATGGAGCCAAGCAACGCACTTATATATATATCCTCGTAAGTAAGTGACTCATCCAGCGCCCACCATATTCTCTGGAGATTCTGCTGAAAATCTGAGGGCGGCTCTATGTGGGCAAACCAAGGAGAGCCTGTCAGGAGTATTCCGTAGAGGTGTGTATGAACGCAAATGAATCCCGGAGTTACAACTCCATGCTTTACTCTCACCACTTCCTCTGCTTTGTACCTAAGAGTGCCATCTCCTGAACCCACATCAACTATTTTTCCATCTCTAATTGCTACATAGCCTCTTGGTATGACCGCCTTTGACTTATCCATAGTGACTATGAGGGAGTTATTTATGAGAGTATCAACTTTCTCAGTCATGTAAACATCCCTTATAACTTCGCTTACGTAGGGTTTTAAGTATGTGTTAATTAGGATCTGATAAAGTAGATTTAAAGAACTACTTATGCAATCAGAATAAAAATAATGAGAGAGATTTAATCAGGAACTATCATAGTTCCTGATTCTCCTTTAATTACTTCGTACCCGTTCTTTAGATGGCCTATTAAGGCCTTCTTCCCTCCATGTTTTATGAATCTGATGGCAGCCAACACCTTAGGACCCATGCTGCCAGCCTTAAAGTGACCTTCCTTATAGTATTTCTCCATCTCAGATACCGTTACTACATCTAGCTTCTTTTGATCAGGCTTCCCGAAGTTCAGGTAAGCGCCATCAACGTCAGTTAAGATTACGAAGGTACCAACCTCCAGGTTAGTTGCCAGCACCTCACCTGCCAAATCCTTGTCAATGACTGCCTCCACACCCTTTAGAGTTCCGTCACTCTCTTGGATTACAGGGATACCCCCGCCACCTGAAGCGATAACTATCCATCCCTCGCTTATAAGTTTCTTCACAGCACCTACCTCAACGTTAGCCTTGGGATCTGGAGAGGGGACAACCCTCCTGTACCCTCCTCTAGGATCTTTCTTAATTACCCAACCTTTTTCAGCGGCCAGCTTCTTAGCTTCCTCTTCATCGTAGTAGCTTCCAACGTACTTTGTTGGATTCTGCCATGCAGGGTCATCCTTGCTTACTAAAACCTGATTGACTATAGCAACAACGCCTTTTACAGAGTCCTTAACACCCTCCTTAATCAGCGTATTATGTATTGATTGCATGAGGAGATAGCCTAGCCATCCCTGAGTCATCGCTCCGGCTATGTCCATGGCCAGTGGCGGAATCCTGTCCTTCGATCTCTCCATCCACTCCAGGATAACACCGACTTGAGGTCCGTTGCCGTGTGTGATGGCAACTTTATATCCTTCCTTAACTATCTTGACTATCGTGTCAGCAGCCCTGTAGGCGTTCTTCCAGTAGTTCTCCGTTGTCCCGATCTCGCCTTTGGTTTGGAATGCGTTTCCTCCTAGTGCAAGAAGGATGTATTTCTCGTTCCTCGCCATTATTTGCAACACCTTAGGCATTCATCGGCATGACCTATTAAGTTTAATGCTTACTCGTACCTGCTTCCCATAACCATGGCCATAACGGCCTTTTGCACGTGAAGCCTGTTCTCAGCTTCCTCGAAGTATAATGACTTCTCATAGGTGTCAAGAACCTCATCAGTGACCTCCATGCCGCGGTCTGCAGGGCCACAGTGCATATAGTAGGGCTTACCTGCCTCTTCAAGGAGATCCATAGTCACTATCCAGTCCTTGAACTTGTCCTGATAGGCTTTGGCATCCTCCTTGTGAACCTGCCCGTCAGCACTGTAGGGCGGGAAGAAGCCCTTAGGGCTCCATGCCTTTGGATAGACGAAGGCAGCGCCCTCAAACGCCTCCTTCATGTCATAGCTCACAGTGAATGAGCCACCGTAAAGATCTGCAAACTCCTTACCCTTCTTTATGACCTCATCCTGTAGCTCGAAGCCCTTAGGATGAGCCACTACTACCTCAGCGCCCATCATAGCAGCAATTAACGCTACGCTCTGAGGCACTGCCAGCGGCTTAAGACCGCCCGAGTAAGCATATGACACTACAAACTTCTTACCCCTCAGGTTAGGCATTACGTCAAGAGCTGCCTTAATGTCGGCCAAGGCCTGGAAAGGATGGTAAATGTCGTCCTCCATGTTAAGGACTGGAATTGATGACCACTTGGCAAACTCCTCAATAATCCTATGACCCCTGCCGATAATCCACTTAGCAGCATCTCCGTAGATTCTTATAGCTATACCGTTTCCATACCTGCTTAACACCCTAGCCACATCCCTGATGGCTTCAGTCTTGTAAGCAACCATATCCTCAGGGAGAGTCGGCGTGTACACGTCGTTAGGGCTTAAGAAGTTAGCATGGCCTCCGAGCTGGAAAATTCCAGATTCGAAGCTGTTTCTAGTCCTCAAAGACCTGTTATAGAATAGCAGGAATAGGGTTTGACCGGGTAGGTAGTGAGTAGGAACTTTAGACTTAAATTTACGCTCTAGATCTCTTGCTGCCTCAACTATCTTCTTGATGTCTTCCTGGGTCCTGTTTATGTTTGTCAAGTAATGCTGTCCTTCCCAAATACCTACATACCAGGGCTTGCCCATGGATGTTTACCTCAAACCTAACACTCAATAATTTAATAAAATATATTTGCTTATTGCACTTAGTTAAATGCTTTTCCGGTTAGATAGGGGTAGTACATGATGTATTAATTGGATTTAATTAATTTTTTAAGTGCCTGAAGCAGAGGTTCCTAATAACGATCCTCTTAAAAAGTGGTTGAGTAAGAACTTAGTTAAACCTAGTTTATTTTAATTTATTTATCTAATATTTGCCATTGTAAGAGCCAGGACTGCTGCCTTGGTCCACAAGCCGTTCTCAGCCTGCTCGTACAGTACCGATCTAGGGCTGTCAACTACCTCGTCGTCAGCTTCATATCCCCTCATTATTGGCATGACATGCATCAGCACCCCTGACTTGTCCATAAGATCCATCAATTCAGAAGTTACTTTCCAGTCCTTGAATTTCTCATAGGTTTTCAACTCCTCATCACCAAACTTGCTATAACCTAACTCCTGCAACTGCATCGATGCCCAATTTCTGGGGAAGACTGCGTGAGCACCCCTCAACGCCTCCCTGTAATCATTAGTGAACTCCAGATGTGAACCGTTTGCTTCTGCATTCTTCTTAGCCCACTCAACAATGTCAGGGTACAGGTCAAAGCCCGGTGGGTATGCTACTGTGACATCAACGCCTAGCCTTGTGAAGAGCAATAGATCCTCATTAACGCTGCAAGGACCTCTAACATGGGGTGAGTACGCCCACATAATAACATACTTCTTGCCTTTCGGGTTAGGGAAGACCTCATTGAACGTCATGTAGTCGGCAAGGGCCTGAGTAGGGTGGAACTGATCATCAGCCATATTAATAACAGGTATTTTCGTGTGCTTGGCGGCCTCCCTGATTAGCTGGTTACCCACACCGTGTTTAAAGTCTATGGCCTTATCAAGAATCCTAATTCCTAAGCCATGACCATATCTATCATAAACTGCTACTATGTCTTTTACTGCTTCCCCTTCACCAGCCCTAGTCTGCCTCGATTCAATGAATTGTGCATGACCACCTAAATACGTCATTGCCGCCTCGAAGGCCGCTCTAGTCCTAGTGGATGTAGCAAAGAACAGCATGAAGAACGTCTTCCTATCTAAGAGTTTAGGCAGCTTTTCCATCCCAAAGTAATGGTAATTCCATTTCAACTCCTTGGCTAGCCCTAATGCTATTCTAAGCTCCTCAACATCCCATTCCTGTGTAGTTATTAGATCCTTACCTGTTAGGTCAGCTATGAAGTTTCTCATACTGGATGCACCCATAGTTAAAAAGGGGGCAACGCTATAATACTTTAATTAACACTAAGGTGAAGACTACAACCAACGTCTCAGCCCTTAAAGTTATAAAGAATTGAAGGCCTCCTTAAGCCTCCTATATGTCTTACCTAAATCCTCTGGAATAACTTTGGTTCCTCCGATAACTGGCATGAAATTAGAGTCACCTAACCAGCGAGGCACTACATGAATATGCATATGTCCTTCAACCCCTGCTCCCGCAACACGACCAATATTCATGCCTATGTTAAACCCTTGCGGCTGGTACTCCTTTTCAATCGCTTTTAGGGTTAAGACTAGCGTTTTATGAATATCGACTATCTCCTCATCAGATAAAAGATCTGGCCTCGGTACATGTCTTTTAGGCGCAACCATAACATGTGCGGTATTATAAGGGTATATGTTCAACACAACTATGCTATGTTCACCACGATATACGACCTTATTGGCCTCATCATCACTACTATTCACCGCCTTACAGAATATACATTCTTTTTCTTTAGAGACCTTAATTATATATGTCATTCGCCAAGGAGCCCACAATACATCCATTGCCCTGACCTCTTTAGATGATTTAACATAGGGTAAAGAATGTTAACCTCCCAATTCATAATCAAAACCTTACCTAATGCAATAGATGGATAAACAGCTCGATCATCCACTCCTGAGGCGTTAGCAGTGCTGCAACGTACCCCACTAAATAGAACAACACGTGAGGAAATCCAGGCGTAACCCAGAGAATATCCACCTCCTTTAACATTCCCTTACCAACCATCTTCTCGATTGAAGCTCTGACCCTATCTTCCTCCTCATCATCAAGGCTAAAGGAAGTTCTGCATAGATAACCCTCCTCTAAAGGTATCGTGAGAGGGTAGACAAACTTGCTTTTTAAAAACCTTCCAACACTCAATGGCCTCCCCAAAAAAATCAGAAGAGCCTTAGACCCCTCCACACATTTGATTTTGCCCATCTCCTTCCAGTGCGCTAAGTTCAAGATAAAATAGTAGCCCATAACAGCAACCGGTATTAGCAGGGAATATATGAGGGTTAACAAAGATATAGGGAAAATGTAGAAGAAGGGATGGGCTAAGGAGATAAGAAGTAAGGCGAGAAAGTCAGCACCACCAATCATATCAAGTAAAGAGAGGGCGAAGACTGCTAATGAAGGGATTAAAGAAATGAGGGTATGAATTACATCATATCTTCCTAAAATGAGGTTGACAACAACAACTACAGCTAGGGAGGGCAACCATGTAAGCTCGGGTATGTCCCTATACTTCACATCACGGTATGACGCATAAATAAGCGTTGAGAGAACTGCTCCAACAACTACACCTTCATAGAGGTTCAGCAGACCCCAACACCGCTTTCAATCTTCAATGTCACGTATCCCTTCATCAGTTATGATGAAGACGGCCTCTCCTTCAGGGAGGTGCGGTGCGTCAACAATCCTGGCAATCCTTTTTCCTCCCCTACTCTTTCGAAGCTGAACCCTTATCCCCGGAGCATGTGCGAGGACGTGACCGCCTACCGCCGTAGTCGGATCCCCGTAGAATACGTCAGGTCTTGCCATCACCTGATTAGTTACTACTACTGCTACATCATATACATCTGCTATCCTCGCCAGTTGGTGCAAGTGCCTATTGAGTTTCTGCTGTCTAGTAGCTAGATTCTCCCTGCCCGGGTATTCAGCCCTGAAAAGACCCATAACCGAGTCTACAACCAATAGCTTTATGTTCTCCTTAGCTATCACATCCATTGCTTCCTCAACGATGGCTATCTGATGATCGCTGCTTATTGCCCTAGCCCATATAATGTTCCTCATCACCTCATCCGGGTCTAGATCCAGAGCCCTAGCCATAGCCTCAATTCTCTCCCACCTAAACGTACCCTCCGTATCGATATATATGGCCTTACCGCTCAAGCCTCCTCTCTCAGGAGGTAGCTGAACGTTCACAGAAAGCTGATGACAGATATTAGTTTTACCGCTTCCGAACTCCCCAAAGAACTCGGTGATGGTCCTCGTCTCAATACCTCCTCCAAGAAGCTCATCAAGCTTTTTGGAACCTGTGGTTATCCTACCTATGCTCTCTCTTTCCTTCTTGAGCTCTAAGGCCGTCTTGAAGCGAAGGCCTAACGCCTCTCTCGCCTTGCTCACGATTCTATGCGCTGTCGGTGTGGGGATCCCTACTATACTAGCGAGCTCGCTTACATTGGCAACCGCCACTGCCTCGAGGGTCTTGAAGCCGGCCTCAGACAGTTTATGCAGTAAGGAAGGGCTGAGACCTAGATCCTCAAGAGTCTTAATCTTCCTCTCTTCACCCATAACCTACCTGACCTAAGTTGAAGCTATTTATAGAGCTATTAAGTTTTAAACGTGCTCAACCTACACAAGCATAATGTGAACTAGGTATTATTAATTTATTGTAGGGTCAAAGAAAATATTACGCCAGTTGAGACATGTAATGCATCGAGGTGACTAATGTGAAGGTTCTGCTGATACATGCGAGGACCTTTAAATTCTCCGCAAAGTCTAAAGCGTTGAAGGAGGCTGAACCCAGCCCACTTCTAAAGGAGGTGGAAACACATAACGCATTAATAGCTTTCACAACCGTTGAGATAGGCGATTATAGCTGCTTAAACCAGATCACCACATCTCTCACTGAAGACCTAAAAAAGCATATAAAACGCATAAAGGCCAATTCCCTAGTCATATATCCCTACGCGCATCTAAGCAGTAACTTAGCCCCACCTACCGAGGCAGTTAAGGTACTCAGAAGCATTGAACAGGCATTGAAGCAGGTGATGGCTGATAAGGATGTACTAAGAGCGCCCTTCGGATGGTACAAGTACTTCATGGTGGAATGTATTGGACATCCCCTTTCAGAACTTTCAAGAAGCTATGAATGCACTACCCCAAGTAAAGAGTTATGTACATTAACTGCCTTAAGAGGTGATCTCCCTAAAGAGATGAAAGATTTCCTGTGCTCATCCCTAACAAAGGGAACCTCCTTACTTAGGAGGCCGAAGATAGAGAGAACAATTCAAGAAAGGTTCGGCTTTCTCATAACTCCCAGCAACGGGAGATACAGCCTTATAACACGAGATAAGTCATTAAAGATGTTCAACGTACTCAGAAATATTGCAGCATCATTAGCTAAGAAGTATAAAGCAGTAGAGGTTCAGATAAGCACTCTACATCCCGGAAAAGGTTTAAAGAGTGGCTTCTGGCTATTTAACAAAGATGTTTCCAATACTTCAACATTTTTCGAGGCTTCAGCAACATCAATGAGCAGTGGACGCTTAACATTATTTGACTCGGTGAACGAATCAATACTCTTTCACCGCTTCAAAACGTTTGACGACATTTTAGAATTAATTTCATATGTTGCCTCAATTAATCGAAAGATCATGAAGGATTTGAATAGAGAGGGAATACTTATCGTTGAAGCTGGAAGTGAGAAAGGGCTAGATAAGTATGGCTTTCTAATAAATGAACTGAGCAAAGGGATCGAACAAGTTATGGCGGTAGGACATACCTCTTTTACAGGTTTCAGAGCTAGATATCTAGTGAAGGACTCCTCAGGAAACTTCGTTGAGCTAGGGGGTCTGGAAATAGCTGAAGAGAGTGACTCACTTGATGCGGGTAGCAATATCTTTGGCCCTCTTCAAAATGTCGTTTATTTAGCCCTAGATGGAGCTGCAGAGCAATTAAGGAATTCCAAAACGCCTGTGATCCCCACATGGCTCTCTCCTATTCAGGTTAGGCTCCTTCCCTTGAAAGACGTTTACGTTCCTTATTGCCTTGAAATAATTGAAAAAATGTCTGAACATGGAATTAGAGCCGAGGTAGATAGCCGCTCAGTCAGCCTCGGAAAAAAGATAAGGGATGCTGGAAGAGAGTGGATACCATATGTTGTCATTATAGGTGAGAGAGAGGTAACTGCAAACGTATTGAATGTTAGGATCAGATCGGAGGGCAGGCAGGTATCGATGAACGTTGAGGAGCTGATAAGTAAGGTCTTGGAAGAATCTCTTCTCTAAGACAGGAGAGATACACGTGTTCTTAACCTAGCCTGTGATACTTTTTATTGGATGATGACCTGTCTTATGTCTGAAGGATGAGGAGATGCACCTCCACTGACTATTGATCGTCTAACCGGCCTAATATCTCGTGGAACGTGTTCTTCTTGCACTTCCTACAGTAATGATAGATTGTCTTCATGTCGCTGATGTCATAGCTGACCTTAAGAATCCACTCACTTCCACATTCCTTACATTTAAGCCTCCATGCAGTCAACCCTGAACACCTTCTTACATACAGGTTGAAAAGAATTAAATACTCTTGTACTCCTCTACTAAACGGATGACCTCTGGTGGGCCCGTGGCTCAGCCAGGTAGAGCGGCGGACCCCTGAAGGGTGTCGAGGCTCCAGTCCGCTCTACGGGTCTGCTGACCTTAACATAAGGGATGACAGAAGAACCTTCGGGAGAGACCCGTAGGTCGGGGGTTCAAATCCCCCCGGGCCCACCACACCCGAAAGGGATAAGCAGGGCTCCTAAGCGCTTGAGAACTTCATCTATGAGTGATAGATTTAAAACAGAGGGTGAACTAGCGCTCTGGAGTGTGAATTAAGATCGAGGGCTTCCTTTCCTTCCTAGCTAATATTGATTGCTGATTACGTGATATTAGAATATTAAAAACTATCAGATGGCAAGTAGGTTATCTTCCCAGGATATCTGAAGACCTTCATTGTCCTGTGATGTAACAATAAACCACCCAGCAATCTATACTGCTTTTAAAGGAAGACCGTGAACTATTACATCTTTACGTCAGCGCTTTGGCCCTTCATCACGATGGTCAGGGCATCAATCCTCATCACACTTTAAGGATGTTTATTTAGAGTTTAAACATATTTTTCGACCAGTATTCTCTCATTTTTCTACGTTTGATCTCCCTCATTAACCTGTCTATGTGCCGGTAGACAGTTGAATGCATTCTCCCCTGTATTAGCATCTCCACTGCTTCCCTTGCTACCTGTGCCGACTCGTAATCCCCTATTATTGCTATAATATCATCATATATGTTTAGGTAGACCCCCGTCATTTGCTCGATATTTCTTTTAGCTTTACCTTTCTCTCCAATTACTCGACCCTTTACTCTGCTGAGGTGGTTAGGTGAATCTCCTACTACCTCCTTCAGGTTTATAATGATGAGCGTTTGATCTTCTTCCAGAAGTCTCCAAGCCTTTTCAGGAGGGAAACCAGCAGCTACTGCTCTTATAAAGTCTCTGGCTTTCAGAAGCCTGTCCATGGAGGTATAGGGTGTAGCTGGCTCGATCGCCACCGACCCGTTCACACTGTCTACACTTATCAACGTTCCAGTACGGTCTTCTAGCTCTTTAAGTACCTTGCCCTCCTCCCCTATAAGAGGTCCTAGCCTATCCGTGGGAACCCTGAGATACATTTTAGTGACTCCTGGGCTAAGCCTACCTTCCTTCTCGACCAACCGACACACCGTATCATAGATTCGAGATCAGGACTAATATAGGGACCCGGCCTCATCTCCGAGAACATATTTCATTAAATCATCAGGGGATGGAATGTCGAGACCAACTTCCTTACTGAAGAAGTTATGTATGTTTTTCAAATCCCTTCTCAGAAACTCAATGGCGTTAGGATGCTCTCTCTTGACTGCCTGACTTACATCTATTATGTAGTGCTTACCCTGCCAAATCATGATGTTATACTCGCTTAAGTCCCCATGAATCAGGCCTGCCTTAACATAAGCTTTCCTAACATCATCAATTATAGAGTGAAATAATCTCCTGTACTCATCTTCACTGAGCTCACATTCCTTAAGCAATGGTGCCCTCACCCCTGAAGAGCCTATGAACTCCATGACAAGAATATTCTTATGTTGGGCTATGGGTTTCGGGACTGAAACACCTGCCTGGTATAGTGTGAGATAGTTCTTAAACTCCTTCCTAGCCCACAAACTCATCAATTTTTTAGTGGATTTCGGTATATAGCCGTCGAATCTAGGATCCCCCTTTAGATACTTTATTAGGCCTTTCCTGAACTCGGCTGTGCTCGTCAAGTAGATCTTGACTGCCAAATCCTCTCCCTTAACGCCTTTCCCCCAGTAAACCCTGGCCTCTTTACCAGCACTTACAACCCCCTTAAGCTCATAAAGTACCTTCTTGCGGACGAGTTCCAACACTGCGAGGAGGGTGGCTCTATCAAACACCTCCTCAACAGTTTCAAATAAGTCCTTATCGACTTCACGCCTTTCCTTTCCTGTGAGCCTATAATACCTATCGAGAACCTCGTCTATACCTTCCCCAGGTATCAGAGCTCACCCTCATACTCAAGAAGTGCAGGGTCCAAAACACCCATTTCAAGCAGCTTCTTCTTCTCATCCCTTGTATACCTGTAGAGGACATCGCCTCTATCATCCCTGAACTCCCATACCCCAAGAAGGACGATGTCCTTCGGGTTCATCCACATTCTCCTCCTGAGCTTGCCCGGGATTCTTCCCATTCTTTCCTTGCCGTCCTGGCAGAAGACTTTGACGTAGTTACCTCCTATGATGTCAGTGACAACGCATAAAACCTGGCCTTCCTCCTCCTTTGGAAGGAGGAGCTCCTCCTCAGATTCCTCCTTCCTTATCTTCTTCCGCTTACCCAGATCAAAACACCCTATATGAGTAGGTAGGGGATTCCCTTATAAATAAGTATTTTTACACGTGACCCTAAGTCAAGGATCTTCGGCGAGCTGACATAGTATATATTGCCACTGTCGACAGCTTGAACAACTGCCTTACCGCCTTCATAGTTCAGGAGCCTCCCCTCGACTATGGCGTAGTCCTTGCCTGTGAGGACTTGAAACCCCTTAGACCACAGTTCATCACGTTTAACGCTTAACATCCTCCCATCCGAAAGCCTTCTAAGAAATATAATCCCCTTTCGACTTAGCCCTACAACTGTGTAGAGATCCTCATCGAATACAACTACATCACCGGGTAAAAGGCCTGGTACCCTAGCAGATATTGTCAGCTTCCCATGCTTCTTCCCACCCAAGTACCCGTAATCCTTCCAAGTCTGCTTAACATGGGCTGAGAACTCCTTCTTAAGGACTGAGGCTATGAGCCTAGCTGATGAGGGATCCCTCACACGGAGATCAACCCCATCATGGCTTTCCTCGATCTTGACGACATTGCTGAATTCCTTTAGCTCGGTAACCCTGTCAGCAATTCTCCTGAAAACTTCATACCTAGGAGGACCTTCAGATCTTATCTGTACCGTAGCTTCATAGGACTCATTTCTGATTGATGAGCATATTGGGCACAGCTTGTGCTTAACCTCGAAAAGCAAAGTGCCATCCTGTTCCAACACGTGCTTACCGTACCTGCCTTTCACCCTGTAGAAAGCTTTATCCGAGACAACCTTGTCCACATTAACCTCCACATCTGTAAAACCCGGGTAGATTGACGACCTCTTAACTAAGGCCTTGTTTATGTATATCTCGAGAGCTTTAGCTATACTCCCATCTGTTGGGAGCCAGTCATTTCCCACGAGTACTGAGCCGCAGGAAGGACATACGACTATCGTTATTTTACTGGGGAAACTAACAATCCTTCTCTCCTCTACAAAGTGCTTAGGGCATAGGCCATCTATTATTGGAGTGTTTTCATCCTCTTCAACACCGCACCTCACACAGAACCTTCTCCCCAAGACTCACATCCTCACAAATTGAGCATATGGAACCCCCTTAACCTTCAAAACAGCTTCAGGATGGATTATGCCTGCCTTGACGGCCTCACCTACTATTCTCTCACCAACGATCATTGCTGTGTATGCCGTTTTAAGCTGTTCCAATGCCTCATCAATGGAGGCTTCAATCCCCTTAAAGAACTCCTCGTTCACTACAAGCCTAATCTCTCCTGAGACGAAGACCCTGCCTAAAAGCTCCTTATCGCAAACACCTACCACTCTCTTTACAGTGCCTGAACCATCCGCATACTCCTGGACCTTGACGTAAACCGCTACCTCTTCATCCATGCAGCTCATACACCTTAATAGCTTTAGATAGGCTTTACAGGGGTCTCAGCCCCACAAGCCAGACACCTTATTATCCAGACCTTTCCCTGACGCTTTAACTCTGTTTGGTAGGAGCCACATGTTTTACACTTGACGTAAGTGTCTAGGAATCTTTTGAAAAGCTGATTTATTGTCTGGGTTGAGACCCTGGAATATATCGTGAAGACCCCCGACTCATCTATAGCACCTCTCGCAGCCAGCTCCTTGAGAAGATACCTTGAGCATATCCTGGGATCCCTCATAATGACATCGCAAACCTCCTTAAAGTTCCTGACCTTCGTCTGCACTCCCACATGAACGACCTCTAGCGGAGGTATGTCAGGGGGTGGAGGGCTCCTCCTCTCTGGTAGCTTACTATAGAGCCTGTCCAGCAATTTCTCATAATCCAATACGTCCTCACCCATAATGAGCACCTAAACCGATATAGTTCTGAAGCTTTTAAGTTAACTAACATCGATGTAGAAGGCAGGATGGGTTGAAGGTATACTTCGAGACATATGGGTGCGCTTTGAATAGGGCTGACACGTCAATAATGAAGCATATACTGCGGTCTAGGGGACATGAGATAGTTAAGGCTTTAGAAAATGCGGATGTCATAGTAATCAACACCTGTACCGTGAGACTTGATTCAGAGCTTAGGATGGTTAAACGGATTAAGGAGTTACAGAAGTTTGCCAAGGAGAAAGATGTTAAGCTAATTATAGCTGGATGTATGGCTTCTGCACAACCTTACACCCTCGCTAAAATAGCCCCTGAGGCGTCCCTCATCTCGCCACAGAACATCACCAGGATTGCAGAGGCTGTAGAAGGTGGCGGCAGGATCATCCTGTTAGGCGGTGAGAGAGACGTCTCCGTCCTTCATCCTTATGTGGAAGGTGTGTCTGCTGAAATACCTATAGCCGAGGGCTGCCTAGGCGATTGCGCGTTCTGCATAGTCAAGATCGCTAGGAGAAGGCTCAGATCCTACCCGACCTCCGTAATCGTTAACGCTGTTCATGAGGCTGTGGCAAAGGGTGTAGTCGAGATAGACCTTACTGCACAGGACACAGGTTCCTACGGCATAGACATCAACGGCAGCCCACTTCTCATCAAGCTGCTCTCAGAGATCTTAGAGAAGGTTAGGGGGAACTACCATATACGTGTGGGTATGATGAACCCCGACAGCCTAGTGAACATCTTAGACGGATTTCTGGACATCCTGAAGCATCCTAAGGTCTTTAAGTATGTTCACCTACCCCTCCAGTCGGGCAGTGACGCCGTTCTTAAAATTATGAGGAGAAAGTACACCTATGATGAATATAGAGCACTTGTTAAGGAGTTGAGGAGGAAGATCCCGGGGATTAGTATTGCTACTGACATTATCGTGGGACATCCCGGTGAAGATGAGGATGACTTCAGGATGACTGTTGAAGCCGTCAAGGAGCTGGCCTTTGACAAGGTGCATATCGCCCAATATACTGTAAGGCCTAGGACTGCTGCAGCAGCCATGAAGCAGGTTCCAGACCCGGTCAAGAAGAGGAGGAGCACATGTCTGAGCAGGGTGGTCGAAGAGGTAGGGAAGAGCATTAACTTGTCCTATATAGGTTCAATTGGTATGGCGTTGATATCTGGAAGATCATTTAGGGGTTCGTTAATCGGCAGACTGATAAATTACAAACCTGTTGTTATTCTGAGAAAAGATTACATCGAAGGTGGGGAGGTTAGGCTTGGTGACACTGCGTTGGTCAGAGTTGATGAGGTAAGCTTTTATGACTTAAGAGGTGTGCCTCTCAACCCATCCAACAACAGCACCCATAAAAGCTTGAGGGCTTCCTAGTTTATAACCGCCACTAATGCTTATGCCTACTTCTTTCCTCGCTTAGCCTTTCCTCAAAGTATTTTCTGAGCTCCTCATCACTCATCGAACGGTAAGGTTCTGCCAGGACATCCCTATCGGAGGCCTCTTTTATGAAGTAGTAGACCGAGTAACTGCATATAGGGATTATCTCCAGCCCTTGGTTTCGTGCATCGTTAACGGCTGCCTTCACGAGCATTTTAGCATAGCCCTTCCCTCTATGCTGTTCAGGTGTGTAGGTCTCCATGAGGTAGAGTTTATCACCCTCAACCTTGAAAGAGAGCCATGCCTTAGACCCGTCTTCAAACCTTATGAAGTAGACCATGCCTCTCTTCTCAACTTTCACGCTATCACCGGAACTCAAAACACTCACCGTTCAAGCTTATGAGACAGGAATAATAATTATTTTCATTTAAATCCGTTAAATTTAGAAGGGATCAAGTTTTTATCTCTCTAACCTTGAAGTTTAACGAGTGATCAGGAGGTTAGTACCGGGGATGGCGGTGGACATTAACGATGAAATGGTAGTGGGTAAGCATCTTTACGCTAACTTGTATGACGTAGATCGCAGACTACTTGAGGATGAGGAGATGCTCAGGGAACTGATCCTCGACGCCGTTAAAGCAGCACACTCAACGCTGATCGAAATCAAGTCATGGAAGGTTGGCGGGAGAAAAGGAGGCGTCTCAGTTATAGCCTTGGTTGATGAATCTCACATAGCGCTCCACACCTGGGTCGAATACAGTTACGCCACCCTAGACATCTACACGTGTGGAGCACACACTGACCCCTGGGCCGCCTTCAACCTAGTAATTAAGACACTCAAACCTAGAAGGTATAAGGTCGGCTATGCTGACAGATCTCAAACCACTCTTTAACATTAAACATAAATTAACTACCTTAGAACATTCTTTAGGGGTGCCGCGGTAGCTCAGCTCGGTAGAGCGCTGCCCTGGTAAGGCAGAGGTCCCGGGTTCAAATCCCGGCCGCGGCTCCACTCCTCGGGCTCACATCTCTTCTTCCTTATATAAGCTATTTTCGGAATATTAGTAGAATCATGGAAAACTTGATTTATTCTGGTGTAGATTATTTAATTATTTTCAGCTCTCCCTAAGTATTATTTCGAGTCTCTTATAGTAAAGGCCAAACTGTATTCAACATATATTTGAACTTCCTTCACCTAGTGCTTAAAAATGATTATTTTAAGATAGTCATTGTATGCAGGGTCCGGCCCATATTCCTCGTTGACTAACTTCACTGCCTGAACCCACGTCACGTTTTTCTTCAATCTTAGAGTTACCAGGGCTTCGACCACCTTATCCATATGTTTTAGGGATACAGGCCCCTCCCATCCTATAAACGTGGTGAGGCCTTTCCTCCCTAGGGAATTAGCTATGTCGTTAGTGAAGAGGGAGTAGCAACTTGCTACTATCATAACAGCGCCCGACCTGAATCTACCCTTAAGCCTTGTGTCAAAGAATTTTGGGAGGACTGCAAGGAATGTCTTGTTTGAGTTAAACGGCCTTGCCCTAGTGGCTATCCAGTTAACCTTCAGGTAAGCGTACTTATCGCTCCATGGAACACCCGTAAACAACCCATTGATCTTGTGAATCGCCCCGTCAGGCGTCTTATAGACTGCCTTACCTCCATGAACCCTTAGAATTATGAGGTCATAGTCCGTAAGCCTGGAATATAATGACATATTAACGTCTTCTCCCGTGACTATGCTGACTTCATAACCTGATTGCTTCAGAGTTCTTGTTAAATTGCTTATGAGCTGAGGATCTGGATAGTCGAGGGCTAGGCTATCAGCAATTAACGCTCTAGGCTTTAGAGGGGTTGGACTGCTTGCTGCAGAAGTATTGTAGGGGGGCGATATTTGAGTGCTTGAATAATAGTAGACGGCAACGACAATGACTAATACTGCAATCAGAGCTCCGACGAGATAATGAGTGGATGTCTTCTCAGGGACTTTCTTTTTCTTTCTGGCCTTCCTAACCAACTTTACGCCCTCGTTTAGCCACTGATAAAATCCCTTAGTTGTTTAATTAGTTCTCTCTCCATCAATAAGTATCCACTGCTGCATAAATCAATTAGTGTTGTAACTCTGCTACTTATAATAGTGCAGCGCTTAAGGTTAGATGGTGGGGGAGGATGAGGGGCTTAAGGGAGGGGTGGAGGGAGCTGCTGGGTGAGGAAGGGTTACGCGATCTTAAGGAAGGGGCTTTCTCACTGGCTCTATGTAACTTTGGTGATTACATCTCAGGATTCTTCCTTCAGGTGTTCACCCCGCTCATTAGGTCAGCTCCAGAACTCATCGCCCTCCTCCCTGCCGCAAGCGATGCCAGAGGTGATGTCTACTCTAGTTTTGGCTCAAGGCTGGGAACACTCCTGCACTTAGGTGTCTTCAAGAGGTTCCTCAGGATAGAACTTCTAACAATCTCACTTCTGATACTGGCAGTAAATTCTTGGGTGGGTTTCCTTACAGGTTCTATGGCGATCGGGATAGGAATCGGAGGCAGGATAAGCACCATGATGTTTATCTCGATCACATCAGCTCTGCTCTCAGCCCTATTCATGATCCCCGCAACCACTATGCTTGCCGAGCTATCCTTCAGCAGAGGTTACGATCCAGACAACATAGTAGCCCCTATCTCGACGCTCTTCGGGGACATGATAACAGTTCCCACAATAATAGCTGCGTACCTCGTCTCCCGAGGGATGCCGAAAGCAGTTCAGAACTGGATTATATACTCAGCCATTATAGCGGTGGTGCTGATCGCGTCCTACATCCTTCTAAAGTCGTCTAAAGGTGAAAGCAGGTGGGCTAGAGGATTCAAGATACTTAGGGAGAACCTCCCCGTAATAATTTTCTCAACGACTCTCAGCATGCTTGCCGGTTTTATACTCCTAGTAAACATTAACAAAATAATTGAAAGCGTAGGGATCTTGGCTGTCATTCCAGCCTTTCTGGAAGACGGGGGTGCGATAGCGTCAAGATTCTCGTCCAGGCTATCAACCACTCTCCATTTAGGTATTCTTACACCTGAGCCAGTACCTAAAAGCAGGTGGGTAGCAGTACAGCTAATAATTAACGTGATCCATGGACTCATGATTTTCTCAGCCTTAGGAATATTCGGATACGCGATCGCATCATGGAGAGGTGCAGAGTACCTGGGAGCTCAGATCTTCACAGCGGTGGTTATCGCAGGCCTAATTCTAACCCTTTCAGTATCCCTCATAACATACTATGCTGCAATCACGGCCTTTAAGATGGGGATAGACCCGGATAATGTTTTAGCACCTTTCCTAACAAGCTTATCAGACATCATCGGAACGACAAGTCTGGCTCTCACAATATCAGCCCTGATTCATCCTTAATACAAATTTATAACATATCAGACATTATAACTTAATTACACCAAGTGAATTATGCATTATAACTATGTAATTGGAGTAAGTAATAGACGTATAGATGTAATTGATGTGTATTATATAGATATTTTGACATATTAACTTATATTCATAGTGTAGAACTCACTCCCGGTTAAGGAGTCATGGAGTCGATTCACGAGATAGTCGGCTGGGTTGAAGGCTTTGATAAGAAGAAGTCGGCTCTCTTGATAAGAGATCGAGGCGTCATCAGAAAGCTCAAGATCAAGAAGGCAAGCAAGGAGATTAGGGAGGCCTTAATTGACGGGGGTAGAAAAGCGTTAGTACGAGTTAAAGTGTCGAGAAGTGATGGCGAGCTTATCGCGGATTCACTTCAGATGATCCATATCTTAAGAGAGGTGAGCCCATCCGATGTCCCTGATCCCTCTAAGCCAGATGAATTCGCTAGAAAGAGTTGGTTAGTGATTAGAACACCTAAATCTCAGAAAGTGTTGCTTATCCAGCACGCCATTCTCAAGTACTTGAGGGAGTTCTTGGATAGTGAAGGTTTTGTAGAGATACTTCCTCCAGTCATCAGTACAGCAAGCGATCCTGGATTAAGAGGCGCTTCAAAGCTTAAAACTAAGGTATATGGTGTTGAATATGAACTTACTTCAAGTACCATTATGTTCAAGCAGGTGGCAGCCACATCATTAGGGAAGATATACTTTGTTGCAAGAAACGTTAGGGAGGAACCTCCTGAGAACCTGTCTACTGGTAGACATTTAGTGGAATTCACTCAACTCGATTTAGAGTGGGCTGGGGCATCAATACATGATGTCATGGACCTTGCTGAAAGAATGATCGAGTATGTCTGCAGGAAACTGAACAGGTCATATGGAGGGATCTTAAAGGACTTCAGAAAGAACGGCCTTCAATGCTGGGATCGGCCTCTCGACCGCCTCAGCTACAAGGAGGTGCTTAAAGTAGCTAAGTCGTTAGGGGTTAACGTAAAGGAAGGCCTCGAACTAAGCCAGGAGGCGGAGGAGGCAGTCAGCCTTGCACTCAACAAACCTTTCTGGATAACGAACTATCCTGCAGGCTCAAGAGGGTTTTACTACTTAAGAGATGAGAACGATCCAAGTGTCAACAGAGACTTCAATCTAATACTTCCTGAAGGGTATGGGGAGGTCATAGATGGCGGTGAAAGAGAATATAGGTATGAAGGGGTTATAGAGAGACTTAAGGGTCTAGGTGAAGACTTAAGGAAATATGACTGGTTCCTCGAGGCCTTAAAGTACGGAATAGCGCCCTCAGCAGGTTTTGGCCTAGGGATAGAGAGGTTCACCAGATATGCTTTAGGCCTTAAATATGTGTGGGAGGCTGTACCATTCCCCAAACCCCCAGGGATAGCTGGAACCCCCTAAACCATTAATTTCTTCACCCCGTAAGTGAAGTAGATTAAAGGGCCTTAAATGCTGGATGACTTAGATAAAAGGATTTTGAGCATCCTACAGCAGAACCCAAGGCTTAAAGCATCGGAGATTGCTAGAATGTTGAGAAGGCCTAGGACAACCATAGTGGAGAGGATTGCAAGGCTTGAGAAGAAGGGCGTGATAGCAGGCTATCGGGCGCTGCTGGACCCGGGGAAGATAGGGTTTAAGTACTCTGCCCTGGTGATGATTAAGATCAGGAAAGGTCTTAAGACATTGATGACTCAGTCTGAGATAGCTGAGAGGTTAATTAAGGAATGCTCGAAGGGTGAGGGCATCCCATTCATTGAGGAGGTCTTCGTCGTTACCGGGGCATATGATATGGCTTTGAAGATATGGGTCCGTGAGTGGAGTGACTTAACTAGGTTTCTCTTAGAATACCTGCCAAGTATGGAGGAGATAGAGTCCAGTGAGACACTCATGGTGCTAGACAGAAAGCCCAAGAACCCGGCGCCATTCCCGATATAGTTCTATATAAATATTTCGGTCAAGAACCCATTAATTCATGGTCGCATACTAACATCCATATCCCTGCGTAAATTACTTCGGGGGTAAAGGTGGGGAGCTTAAAGGAAGTGGCACCAGGCCTTTATATGATGGCTGCCGTCCTAGGCGGGGCTAGAGATGACCAACACGTGGAGAAATCGCTTAAAGGAGGGTTCGGAGATTACCTGGAGAAGCTAGGCACCCCTCAAGTGGTGATTGAGTCCCTAATAGCCTCAACAAAAAAATCGAGCTCAGGCCAGAACCCTTTCATGAGGTACGGCCTGACGATCATAGCTTAAGCAATTTCACAGACTCCTTAGAACGGCCTTCTCATCATCATAGAGCTCGACGCTCCCATCGTAAACCTTCTCCCAAACACTCCTCCAGAAAGCCTTCAAATCATCAAGGGGGAGGTCACCTAATACCTCAGCAAAATCCCTGAACTCAACAACAACCTTCTCACTGTTGAAAATGAGCTCAACAGTCTTATCCGTGACAACATAGTCACTCACCTTACCCAGCGATTTTAGATGACGTGCAACACGCTCGCAGATATCTACCCCTAAACCCTTAGTTCCCAGTAGAACAACCTTCATCCACACCACCAGAACCACACTATGCAAAGGTAATTAAAAGCCTTCCAAAAGAACTAAGCACACATAGGAATTGTTTAAAGCCTTAAATTAAAACTTTTAATAATCCTGAAACGAAAAAGCTGGTTAGATTAAAAGGAAAGTTAAAGCACAGCCGCGTCATCATCTAATGGATCTCCAGTTGGCTGGATTATCCCGAAGGCCAGCAGCATTACGAAACCGGCTACTATAGCTAAGGGCATTACGGTCTTAGCGGTTTTGAGCGCTTCTATTATTTTTAAAGCTGTTTCACCATTCATTTCTCTCACATGATACTTCTTGCCTCTCGCGCTGATGAAGATTTACGACGATTGCTCCGTTAGGTTAAGGTCGCTGCCCTGATGGATGAATATATTTTTTATTACGGTTATTGTAATTAGTCTTGCGGATGAATACATGCTAGGAACCGTAGATATTACGATTCTGCATACCCTGTATGGAATAAGAAGCGTTGGCAGGAATGCTATAGCTAAGGAGCTGGCATTACGTACGGGGCTAACCCCCCGCACAGCATTACGTAAATTGAAATCCATTGAAAAACTTAAAGAAAAAAAGCTGATCCTCACTGTAGGATAC
>WAKQ01000003.1 GCA_015523295.1 Desulfurococcales archaeon
GTATGGGAGGACTACGGAAGCAAAGAAATAGACACGCCACCATCAAGGACCGTCAGGTTCTACCTCAGGAACCAAAACACGATTTAAACAAGGCTTAAACAAGGTGTTTGTACCCTTGTACCATGTACCATATACAAATCTAGTTACTATTAATAATATCACGCGGGAAAGCAACCAAAAAGCAACAAATCATTATTGCCTCCGTCAATCAGGCATGGGGCCCCCGTTAATTAATGCCTGCCCGTACGTTAAGGTGTGTATAGTGGGGGTATACTACTGATGATGACTTCATGGAAATCAAAACACAAACTGTTTTAGTTGATGATTCTCGCGTGTATATAATTGTAAGTGGTGGTGGTGGCCGTCCGTGTGTGTATATTAATTGATTCTAGAAATCAGGAATGACTTAACCATTAACAACAACAGCAGCAGTTGTGTGTATAATTGATTAATTATGTTGATTGCTTAGGACCTACTCATTAGGTTAGTTCGTGATTGATTACTTTATGGTTAGGTGGCAGAGAGATTATTAATTAATTATTGCTGCAGTAATTGCTTCATCAGTTACTGCCTTCAGCAACCCCCAGGCAGGGCTTAATTGCTTGTTTGCCTGTGAGTCAATTATGGCATTACGTTAGGCAGTAATTATTTGTTTGTGGGTTCCTCACGAATTAACTTATGCGTTTTTGAATGATGTAACGAACGATTTTGTTGAGGTGTCAATCAGTAATGGGTGAATCAAGCACTAACTCGGTTAGTGAGGGACCTAACCCCCTTGCTGCAGGGATCGACTTAATCGTTAGGCCTAAACTGCTTGCTGCCTTAATCGGTTACGGGAGCAACCCATTCAGTCCTGGAGGACTAAGCAAGAACTACGGGATACCTAAGTCCACCACAACAGTATATTTGAGGATGCTTCTTAAGGGCGGAGTGATTAGGAAGGTATTAGGTCTTGATGGGAGGAGATCCTACTACATCATAACGGACTTCGGTATGCAGGCATTAGAGGAGGCCAGGAAATGGTTAATTACTGAGTTAAGGGGTAAGTGCGGAGACAGCTCCATTAGGGTGAGGGCTCAGGGAATCACCCCATTAAGGCAGGAATGCCTTAACCAATTCCTCAATTACTTCAGCCCCCAAGCTAACGCGGTTGCTGCCTGGTTAGGTGTCGAGTCGCTTAATCTGGGTGACGCTTACGGTAGAGTCCCAGCAATCAAGTCAGTTAAGGGAGGGAGTAAGAGATGAGTTTGAGGGGAGAGCTCCAGGAACTCATGAGGGAAGGGAAGAAAGTAAGGATTCATGTTGAAGGCATTAAGCACTCGGTTAAGGGAGTCATTAAGGAGGTTGGTGAGGACTACGTTAAGGTTAATGACGCGATAGTGAGCATTAAGGCCATCACCCTAATCAAGCCCGTTAAGGAACTACCTACCTACGAAATGAATGACTTCCTAACCCAGGCGAGAAAAAATGAGGTTAGGCCTGACTCGTGAGGGTAGGCTGAGGTTCGTGGTTATTGTGTCCGTGGTTATGGGTGCTTGGGCCCTCAACTCCCTACTTACTGCAGCCAACCACGCGAGGGACCTAACAGCATTAGTTAGTGCTGCCGTAATAATGGCTACCCTAATAGCGTTCATAGAATTCAGTACTGACACACTACACCAACTAACGGAGTGGGGCGGAGGTAATTAATGATGACTCATGAGTTAACCAAATTAGGGGGCGGCGGCAGTAATGACTTGGTTATTCAGTTGGGATTCATGATTAAGAGGGTGAAGGGCAAGCAATACGTGTATGAGTACGTAAGGATTAACGGCCAACCAATAGTTAAGTACGTAGGTCCATTAGAGGAGATAGTCAGGACCTACCAGGCCCTGAAGGCAGGGATAACTGTTAACCATAGGTTAAAATCACGCGAGATCAGAGCCCTCTCCACCCATATCGTGGATAACTTGATGGAGAAAATCCAGGAAACCATTAATTCATGGTGGGCCCGCGGGGACTTGAACCCCGGACCTCCGCCGTGTCAGGGCGGCGTCCTAACCGAGCTAGACGACGGGCCCCTAAAAACCTAATGTGAGCAATCTTTTAAGCGTTTACAGCATGGGTATTTCCATTTGGGTTACTGTTAGTTGAGCCGGTTTCAGGTGGTAGCCGGGCGGGGATTCGAACCCCGGTCGCGGGGTCTCTTCCTCAGTGTGGGCCAAAGCCCCGCATCCTTGACCGCTAGACGACCCGGCTCCACATTATTAATTGTTTCACTTTTTTAGTTTTTTATTGCTTTACTTGTTGGGATGAGGCTCTGTAATGATATAGGATTCCACCGTCAACTAAGTAAAAGTCGCTTCCATCGTTTAGCACTGGTTTTAAGGTTCGGTCTGAGATTTGAGCCATTTCCTTGAAGTTATCTAGCTCTATCGTTGTTAAGGCTTTGTTTGTCGAGACTCTTCCCTTGACTATTATGTCGTCGTACTTCTCCAGCAACTCTCTAATCTCGTCTTTATGCCCCTCCTTACCTCTTCCTTTGATTATGGCGAAAGCTAAAAGAGGGGATATTATAGATGATGTGAGTAGAGATGCTTTCCTTACTGAGCTGACGGGGTATTGGGCGCCCATTATACTCAGATTATTCGTCGCGCTCCAGGCTTTCTTATCTACATAGTTGTCGGAATGCCTTAAACCATCGACGTAGAGTAGAGGGTTGCTGCTCTTTATTTCAAGATTTAATGCTGGTGTGAAAGTCTGGATATATTTCCTGCCATTATCAAGGATCGCTGAAACGTGGATGATGTTAGTTAGAGTTATATTATAATCGCCGGAACGTGAACCTATTTCTTTCTCAATGATGCCCGCCTCTGAGAGTATGTCTGAGAGGTTCAGGGAGTAGCTCCTTGAAGTTTTCGATGTGTTAAAGTGCGTAGGTGGGTAGACTAGGTACGTCTTCCTCCAGGTATAGGAGGAGATGACGATGGATGTCTCAATAGTGCCGTTTACCTGTCTAATACCTTGAGGTGATGCTAGGGTATAGGTGAAGCCTATGTTCAAGCCTTTCACTAACTTCAAGTAAAGCGGCCTCCCCTCCCCGATTTCACTTTCATTGTTATATATCAATGAGGGGGAAGCCTCCGCTATATAATGGTAGACTCCTTTCTGGCTGATCCTAGAGATTATATAATCTCCCTTAGTCTTTACTGGAATATTATAGGATTGAACTGTTAAAGTTAGGCTGACAGCTAAAGATATTACAAGTGCTGCGACAGCCAGATACCTCCAGAAGGAATTTGAGAGGGATATCTTTCCGAGTATTTGTTTATTCTTTTTATTCATGAGTACCACCTTTACGATTTGAGAGTGCGAAGAACTGTAGGAAGAAGATCAGGATCACGAGGGAAGTGGCAAAGTTCAGGAAGCCCCCCAAGACTTCAGTCCCATAGACTATGGGCAGCCCTAATAAGGGGATGACGTACATGAGCTTCCCTATCACAGCACTACGAGGGACCGTAAAAGGGTCTGGAGCTGGATTGGCGTCTCCCTTAGTTTGGATTATCGTCCCGTTACCGCCTGAAGTAATGCTTATGATCCTATGAAGGACCGGGGTTTGAGGCCCTCTAAAGGCGATTATATCTCCCACACTAAGGTTCTTTGAGGGATACAGGATAGCTATATCCCCCACATTTATTCCAGGCTCCATACTGCCGCTGACTACAGTCATAAACCTACCACCCATCGCTATTATCAACAGCATCACCACCGCTATACCTACTAAGGTTGCCGTAAAGCCTCTGGCCAGCCTGCTGGGTTTCCTCCATCTAAGGATCTCACTGCTATGGATACCGATGAAGGAACCTATAAGAGCTAACTGACTTAAGGGTATAACTAGGCTCAATAACGGCTCAAGATACCAGGGCGTATTTGGGAGGATAGGTGTTATGTAGATATATGAGTACATGAGTGTTGAATAGAGTATTGCTGGTTTTATCCCACCCCATACAGCGACCTGTGTAATGAGGGTGTTACTAGCGAGGTTGGGGATAAACTTCCTAAGGATAAAGTTCACGGACTTGGTCAGCGATGTAAGTGTGAGGTATATGCCTGGCGTGAAGGAAATGCCTGTGACGAGCGTCGCTATAAGTAGAACGTTAACCCATCTCTTGCCGGTTTTTTTAATTAAGTAGAACCTGAACGCCTCGAGCCCTAGGATGTAGGGGATAACAGTCAACATGTTCGTAAGTATTAGATAGCCATCCTTAGAGAGAATGTTCCCCCCGAAACCTACGATAACCCCGGTACCTATGTCTATGCCTACCCTCAAAGCTACGGCGAAAGGCATTAACCACACCAGCCTCTTAGTAAAGCCTCTATCACTCCATACTTCCCTATAAAGGAGGGAGAAGATGATGAGCCAGGTGACTGAGGGGAGTATATATGCTGACATTCCAGAAGGTTTAAGCAGCCAGGGCATCAGGTAATTTAAGGCAACTAAGGATATAGCCATATAAGGCTTCATATATGCTGATCTTTCAATCCATCCACTAAACTTCACTTCAATTCTACTCTCTTAGTTATAGGTGACTCACTAAGTATATAAGGTGTATGTATATAATGTACATAACCTTCTTCAAATTAAGGTAGTTGCATGTGTGAAGTGTAATGGATGAAAGTAACATAAGGATTTGAGATATTGAAATATATTCAATGTATTAACTGTATGAAGTTTATAAAACCCTCGATGAAGGGTTGGAAAAATATGTATTTGTTTTTGTTTGCTTTAGCGTTATTCTTTACTCAGGCGAGGTAGTTGTTGGTAATGCGCTATCGTATTCGTTCCACTGGATTGCTTGCAGCATTATGCTGAACGACAGGTTAGCTCCTTGAGGTGCTTCCTGAAGCACTGTTATGTCAAAGCTTATGTCTCCTGAGGTGTTTCCTGGGTGTAATTGTACACCAAAGTTATCACCCCACCACATCCTAACATCTGGATTACCATCGTTGTCCAAGTCAAGGAGCACGCCGTTCTCAACGCCTTCAGCGTTTATTTCATAGTACGTCCTATTGCCATCTGGGGATATTATCACTATCCTCCATATCTTCACTGGTACTGTGCCTGTGTTCTCTATCTTAAAGGCTATATGAGTATAGTACCATGGGTAGACGTTATTGAGGTTCACTGTCATTGTGTCGAGATCGCCATCACCATCGGTATCTTCCATAGTCACGTTTGTGCATCCTACATCCTTGCCGTCAGCTATCTGGTAAGCACCTAGGCTTGGGTAGTTGCTAGCGTTCCAATCATACCCTCCACTTTGCCCATATCCTGGGGGTAGGCCGCATGCGTCAAGATATATCAGAGACCCTGCGACAAATCCTATGTCAACAGTTCCAGTATTCACTGTGACATTAGCGCTCAGCGTGTCAGACCACATCGCTGCTACACCAACTAGGAGCATTATCCCCACTGCTCCTAGTGCGAGATTTCTGAGGTTTTTATTCATTAATGATTCCTCTGACTACTTCCTTAAGGTCCTGTCACTTGTATAGGAGCTCCTGAGACTTCGTTCCACTGGGCAAATCCTAACTCTATTTCGAAGGAGTACGTACTGTTTTGCTGAGCTGTCTGCAATACATCTATTATTAGATGATATTCGCCTTCGTCACCTGGGTGTATCTGTGTGTCCGTCGGGATTGTAAACTGAACATTCATTGCACTACTGTCTACATCAACTATTGAGTAATTGTAGAGCTTTACGGGTATTGTGCCGATATTATCAACGAACATGGCCACGTCTGCGTGATATCCCGGATAAGCATTGACTATAGTGACATTAAGCTTTATGACATCACCGTTATCGTTAGTGATTTCAGGTGTTACTATACACTCTGCCACGTCCTTGCCCTCTGAATTATCGAAGTTCGAGTCTGGCGTTTGAGGATCTGGTCCATCGTCATTGCAGCTCCAATGAGACCATTCAACAGCGACAGTTCCTGTGTGTACGTATACGTTAATCGCTAGTGATTGGTACCACATAGCTGATACTGCACCAATAGATGCAAGTATCAACGCTAAAGCAGATAGACTGTATATTTTAGATCTGTTCATATTTTTTACCTGTAATTGACAGATTGCTGTTATATATATAAAGGATTATGCATGATATTTACAGATAAATAATATGTAGATAATTTATGAATATTATATACATAAAAAATTTACCGTGCTAGAATACTGATTCTGTCAATTATTTCTGAAACTATTTTCCTTGCAATGGCCTCAGGTGATTCATGACGGCCGTATTTCACCATCACGATCTTATCATTATTCTCGCGTAATGCCTCGGAGATCTTGAGGGCTGTTTCGATGTGAGATTCATCAACGAGTATTATGGATGGGATGTTGACGTCTTTGGATATAGTCCATGACCATGCTATGACGCTTACAGCCTCTTTAAGCGTCATTTCAGCATTTATTGTCTCCATAACTGCTAGCACCTTATCCTCGCCGTCTGCTCTGGATATGAAGGCTACCGGCAGAACGTAAGGGGTTCCCGATGCACCTCTATATATAAGCCCCTCCTTAAGATATACTGATTTCTTCTTGTTTTTCAGTTTCTCCTTCACTTTTATATTAACGGCGATTTCCTTGTTGTCTCTCAGCATGTTTAGAGCCCTCCCCATGTGATGGAGGAATATTCTCCCTCTGGCAGTAATGAAGTATCTGTCTTTCCCATCATCGATTGTTTTCGTAAGTAAGCCCGCTGAAATTAGTTTCGTGAGGAATTTCTCAAGGCTCTTTGAATTTAAGTTAGCACCGTAGAGTATATGGGTTTTAAGAGTGGATCCCTTCTCGTCAACGTACTCGAGAATGCTGACAATTATGTCCGTGCTCGACCTATGGTTCTTGTCATATCTGTTCACTATAAATTCAACTCTGTATATCTAATCCGTTAAGGGTATATTAATCATATGGATATAAAATACATTAATACCTATTATTGGTTAAGATAATATAATTATTGAACAATTCCTTCATTAATTAATTACACTGGAAAATAGCAGGTCTGGCAATGTTTTGAGATAACGTTATTGATTAATTAGTTCTTCCAACTCTCTTAGAGTCAGCGAGAGCGCTGCAGGTGGAGGGAGATAGTTGATGAAACCTTTGAAGTTGAAGGGCTGCCCCAACGCAACTTCCGACCTGCTGGGTCCGTCATCCTGCCCGCTAAATACTAGCATAACTCTGTCGGAGTTTGATATTGTGAAGCTATTGAGGTAATTGTCAGGCTCTCCAGGTAAATAGATGAGTGTTTTGTCGGGTTTGAGCAATTCTAAGGCGTCTTTCAAAGTAGGGAGTATTATTAGGGGCTTCCCCATCCTGTAGAGCATTCTGGAAGCTTCTGAGAGGCCAGCCTGGGCGGCCAGACCTGATGCCCTGGTAACCACTAATGCCTTTAGCTCCTGCCCGGTATAGGAGAGCATAACTTTTGCCGTGTCTACAAGGCGTTGAGGAGAGGAGATATTGTTGACGCATATTAGTGCTTCCACTGATTAACTCACCTCCAGGTTAGTAAGGAGGTACTGGGCTATAGCTCTTGCTAACGGTGGTGGAACAGCCTCACCCACCTGATTATATTGCTGGTCCTTACCTCCGAGGAAAACATGATTGTCAGGGAACCCCATCAGCCTGGCCTGCTCTCTCACAGTGAGTAAGCGATCCTCGAAAGGATGTAGAAATCTCGATGACCCGAGGACCGTGGGGGCTAGTCTATAAGGATGCAGGCGGATAAGGTTAGGGAGCCTCCTTCCTTCAGCACCTTCGTAAGTTATTACTGAACCCCCCCACCTCACCCGGTAAGCTCTTTTCAGCTTGCTTTTGCTTAGGTGTTGAGGGGGATCGTGGTTTGGTATTAGGGGATCGTGGGTTGGTTCTGGCAGGCCTTTAAGAGCTTCTTCAACAGTTATCTTTCTACTGCTCTTCTCAAGCTTCAATTTTATGTTGGAGATGAAGAGTCTGACCCTGTGGGAAGGTGTTCCGAAATCCTCAGCCCTCAATATATTGAGGTAGATGTCGTATCCGGCTCTGCTGAATTCTGATCTTAGAGCGTCTTTGAGCTCTCCTTCGGCTAGGGCAGGGACGTTCTCCATCACGAAGGCAAGTGGTCTGAGACATTCAACAACTCTAATGAACTCCAGAACAAGGCTCCCTACTGGATCCTTATAGAGCCTGTCTAAGGGCTCTTTTAACCTATTTGGATTTGCACCTGTGTAAGGCTCACATGGAGGGGAACCGATGATGATGGGGACCTCCTCCCCTAGCAAGGCTTTAAAATCTCTGCATCTCAATCTCCTTATATCTTCTGCTATAACTAGAGTTTCAGGGAAGTTTCCCACATAGGTTTTGGCGGCTGCCCTATCGTTGTCGACGGCTACCTTTATTTTGAAGCCTGAATCCCTAAAGCCTATTGAGAAACCACCAGCACCAGAGAAAAGGTCAAGAACCTCCAATGAGCTTCTCTTCACGCTCTACCTCCTCTTCAAGCTCTTTAATGATTTTCCTCAGTTTTTCCTTGATTTCGGTATTGTCGTCCATTTCAAGCTCGCCGCCGCATCTAGGGCATTTAAAGTCGTTCTCAAGTGCTTCATCATATGTAAGACGAACTCCATCTATGGGGCATTTAAAGAAAGTGTTTTCCTCCTCGAACTTCAGCCTCTCTTTAAGCTTGTTAAGGACTGCCTTCTTACGTTGGAGGAGGACGTGGTTTAACCTTGAGGCGTCAACCCTCCAATAGTAAATGTATCTGCTGTCTTCAGGGTTGCGTAGCTTCTTATACGTCACTAAGCCAATGTTGTGGAGCTCGTAGAGTATCCTTCTAACCTCCTGCTCGTCTAAGCCTGTTTTTTTAACTATGTCGTCGTCAAGCAGTTCTTTCGGGCTATGAGCCAGTAGCTTAAATACTTCCTTCCCTGAAGGTCCCACGAAATCCTCTATGAAGCTGTAGAGATCCTTCAGGTTACTGTTTTTTCGCACCACACTCAACCACCTTCTTACACTTAGCACATGGTTCTATACATAGTTCCGCATCAGGGAAAATAAAATGTAGTTCCCTACCCTTAAATAGCCTATCGAGAAATACTGCAAGAGCGGCCACTTCTGAGTGAGGTTGATGGCCGATTGCAACGTTATAATCCGCTAACTCGTATATGCGGCGGGGAACTTTAGAGGCTCCTACCACTACTAAGAGATCTTTATTTAATCCTCTTATCTCATCAATCACATCATCTACATGAATACCATACATAGTTAAGTGGACTACGATATTACCGGCCCTCCTCCATTCAATTATGTATTCCGTACTAGACACACCGTCCTTCACTTCAAACCCCTCACCGCCCCACTTTTTGAGAACTTCCTTAATCTTACTGGTTACCTTAGCATCATGTATGTCACCTAGAACGAAACCTGAGGCCCCAAAGGCTCTTGCTGTAAGCCCCACATGAGTTGTTATCCTCTTGTCCCTGGCAGGTCTGTGACCTAGTCTGAGAACATATACCTTCATCAACGCCCCTCTACTATCTGTTTTTCGAAATGTGTCGGGCTTTGAGGTATTTTCGTTAGAAGTCCAAGCGATTCGGAGACCTCGTTGATCAGCCATTCGATTCCGTAGTTTTTAAGTACCGAGGTTCTGACGATCTTCCACTTCCATGGATACATATCTTTCAGAACATCGCTCACTTTAACGGCCGTGGAAATTCCTTCATCGTCTGTAAGGTCGACTTTGTTAACCACAACAATGAGCTCTCGGCCTACATAACCGATCTTTGAGAGAGTTTCCAGTGATGAAATTAGCTTTTCCCTGATTAACCTCCATTCCTCTGATGCATCAATGACAAGGAGGGTTAAGTCCGAAGACGTAATCTGCTCTAGCGTGGTATAGAAAGCCTCTATTACTTCATGTGGCAATTTTCTTACAAATCCCACCGTGTCTACAAAGGCTACCTTAACCCCGTTTATCAACCTTGTAGAGATCTTCGGTGTGAGTGTAGTAAACATTTTCTGGCTCACTGGCTTCGAAGAAGCAGTTATCTTATTGAAGAGTGAAGTCTTCCCGGCATTTGCATGTCCGCTTATAGCTACGTGGGGTATTCCTCTTCTCTGCCTTAAACGCCTTTCCACCTCCCTTCTTCGTCTAAGATCTGCGAGTTCTCTCCTTATTCTGGAAATTCTTCTCTTTACATGAGTGTAATACGCGTCTGCAGCATATCTCCCCGGACCCATGAATCCAGGGAACTCACTAAGCTTCGCTCTGGAAACCCATTCTTTAACGAATGGGAGTGTATGAAGTAACTCGGCCATCTCGATCTGGAGTTTAGCTTCTTTAGATCCTGCATGTTCAGCGAAAATCTCAAGTATGAGCTCGACCTTATCCTTAACGGGAGTTTTCAGTTCTTTCAAAAGGTTTATTTTTTGTTTGGGTCTGAGGTCATCATATATATATAGGGTTAAGTAGTCAGTTCTGTGTTCCTCTACAAACCTGCTAAGATCGCTTAACCTACCCTTACCTACGTAGGTTTTAGGGTCTGGAATGTAGTTGGCACGCAATATAATTGTGTTAATAGTCTCAACGTTTATTGAGCTGAGTAGGTTTTGGGCCTCAGTGAGGTCATCCTCCTTAGCTATGAGTATAGCCTCCTTTTTCGCCCATCGCATGTTCTCTAACTCCCTTTCTTCTTCCTTAAAGCTGCGATATCCCCTAATGTTAACTCAGTGGGGAATTTGTTTGAAAAGGTTTGCGGGAGAGAGCTGTTTTCCACTATCGGCTCCAATAGCTTTATGTTAAGCACTCTTTCCAGCTTTCTAGCCTGATCTACTGAGGGTGTAAGCCGGCCGGCCTCAATTCTCTTGATTACGTTCTCCCCTTCCCCGATGGCTTCAGCAAGCACTCTCTGGGACCACCCCAGCCGCTCTCTGGCCTTTCTCACACGCTCGGAATAGTCTGGGACCACCTCAACATTCTCGATATAGTTTCTCTTCGGTCTAGGAGATGTTCTAGGCTTAGGTCTGGCCCTACTAGTTGCAGGAGTTTTTCTTTCGGTTTTGAGGTTGGTTAATTCAGAGCTAACGTCTCTTTTAACAACTTTGCTGTAGCATTCAGGACACAGGATGAGTTTTGCCCCTTCTATGTATACGATTCTAGCGTCACGCCTTCTTACAGGCCTTCCGCACATTTCGCAGTAGACTATGTCGTTCTGGCGCATCCTAAACACCAAGCCCCAGCTGAATGTAGGTTCAGCCTTTAAATCACTATAGTTCGATTGGAGTTTTACTGCATTTTATATACCTCTACTATTTTAGGGTTTTAAGAGATGTAGTAATTAGTGGTGGTAGTTTGTCCGAAATAGATTTTGGGGTTAGGAGGAAGGGCGATGACTATGTAAAATACCTGGAGATGAAGCTTCAAGAGCTTGAGGCTGAGGTGAATTACCTCAGAAACGAGGTGAACTACTATAAGAGGGAAATAGAGAAATTACTGTCCACGCCCCTCATCGAGGGTATGGTTGTAGAAGTTCTTGGGGATGGAAGGGCTGTAGTCAAGAGCACCACAGGTCCTAATCTGGTCGTGAATGTGTCAGGCAGTGTGAAGCTCGAGGAGTTAAGGCCGGGTACGAGAGTTGCTTTAAACCAGCGGGGCTCAACCATAGTTGAGATCCTGCCGTCCTCAGAGGACCCCTATGTAAGGGGAATGGAGGTCATAGAGAGGCCTAAAGTGACTTATAAAGATGTGGGTGGCCTGGAGAAGCAGATCCAGGAATTGAGGGAGGTTGTAGAGCTTCCTTTGAAGCATCCGGAGCTCTTCAAGGAACTGGGCATTGACCCGCCTAAGGGCATACTACTCTACGGGCCTCCTGGATGCGGGAAGACACTGCTAGCCAAGGCAGTAGCTGGTGAGACCAACGCCACCTTCATAAGTCTCGTTGCCTCTGAACTTGCACAGAAGTTTGTCGGTGAGGGTGCTAGAATAGTGAGGGAATTATTTAATCTGGCAAGGAAAAAGGCTCCTGCTATCGTACTCATAGATGAGATTGATGCCATAGCCGCTAAAAGAATGGATCTCGGGACTAGTGGTGAGAGGGAGATCCACAGGACTCTGACACAACTTCTAGCGGAGTTGGATGGCTTCGACCCACTAGACAACGTCAAGATTATAGCGACCACGAACAGGTTGGATATCTTAGACCCAGCACTCCTACGTCCTGGGAGGTTTGACCGGGTTATAGAGGTTCCGCTGCCAGACTACGGTGCAAGGAGGGAGATATTCGCTGTGCATACGAAGAAGATGAAACTTCATAAGGTCAACCTGGACAAGCTTGCTCAAATGTCTGAAGGTGCTACAGGAGCTGATATAAAGGCAATTTGCACTGAGGCTGGTTATTCAGCGATAAGGGCTGGAAGGAAGAAGGTTACAATGGAGGATTTCATTAATGCCATCAATAAAGTTCTAGGGAAGAGATATAGACCCTACAGCTCTGAGGAAGGCTTTAAACCACATGTAAGCAAGTCACCTTCGGTGGTTTAGGTAGTGTACAAGTTTAGGCCGCCTAGGCAGGAAGAGCTCAAGTTTCTTAGGGCTATAGCCGATTTTCAATTCCATGCTAGAGTTGGCGATATCATTTTCCCCGATGATATTATTCTTAAAATTTCTAGGAATACTGGGAAGATAAGGGAGATTTTGGCTGCTGACGGTTCATCTATTGCCACAGTGGTTGCTTCAACATATACTTACCACTTAAGGATTAACTCAGCGGAGAATCTTCTCAAGGTATTGCCACCTCCTAAATTAAGGGCGGTAGTAGCTAACGAGGTTGCGGAAGACGTCATTACTAATAAATCGTCAGTTTTCGCCAGACATGTACTCACGATTGACGGCGATCTGAGATCGGGGGATGAGGTTCTAGTCACTGATGAGTCCGATAACCTCCTCTGTGTTGGTAGGCTACTTCTCTCTCCTTATGAGGTCCTCCACTTTATTAAGGGTCCAGCTATTAAGGTTAGAGAGTGTGTGGAGAGATGAAAGTGGCTGAGGTGTTAATCTATCCTGAATACAAGGATTTAACTAGGAAGGGGGGATGGCTGTTAATTACAGGCTTCCCGGGATTCGGATATGTTGGAACTATCGCCACTCGATATCTTGTCAACAAGCTGGAAGCTGTTAAAATTGGCGACATAATCACTAAATACATGCCTGACTTCACTGCTTTAGAGAGCTATGGAGTCATGACGCCGTATGAGATATTTGCCGTGGAGGAGAGGAACTTGCTGATATTGGTTAATAATACCCTCCCTCAACCCCCAGAGAGGGTAGCGTACGCACTTAGTTTCTCTGAATGGTTTCTCAAAGTAGGTGGTGCTAAGGCCATTTTTGCAGGGGGACTTAATAGAAAGTTCAGGGAGAATAAAGAAGATTTCCGTTGGGCTTGTGTAAATAAATGTGGTTGGAGCTTCCAGGAACCTCAGATTGATAAAGGCCTTTATATTGTAGGCCCGTTAGCCACGTTCTTCACAGTCTTCAACCTTAAGAAAATACCTACCCTTTTGATCTTTCCCTATACGGAGCCAAGCAAATACGATCCAGGAGCTGCAGCTGTCTTCGTAAATAAATTAAATGAGATTCTGGACTTGGGTGTTGATGTTAATGACTTAATACAATACTCTAAGCTTGTGGCTGAAGCGGAGGCCCAGTTAGAGGAGACCTTGAGGAGATCTAAGGAGGACAAGGGTCCAAAGCCATACATGTGAAATCAATTCATTTACTGACATCGTGTAAGGATGCGTCCTTACACAAGTCAATAACCTCAACCTCTTTTTGGAGGACAGGTCTTAATATACTTGGTTCTCCCCATGCCAGCTCCCTGCACACGACTACTCTCACTTTCTTCCCTTGAGTCAAGGCCCTATCTACCAACCCCGTTAAAGCATTAACCATTTTCTCAGTGATTTCCCGTGGGACTATTGCAGGAGCTTCGAACTGCGCATAGGGGTAGGTCTGATCTATGTCTAGGGGGAGATAGTTAAAGAATGGCAGGTAGACGATCACCTCACTGGAATCGCTGATTAAACCCTTCCTCAGGGCTCTCCTGAATATTTCAGAACTCCTAAATGGCTTATCAGCGAAGTCACCTGGGAGGAGAATCACATCGCTTCCTGATAGCCTGTAATATTTTTCTAAGTATAACCTATGTCTTATGAGCTCTGGCCTGTAATATGAAGATGTATCGTAAAGGAACATCCCTCTTGCCTTTCCCTTATACCTTGGATCAAGCTCCTCTATCCAGTCAATATATCTTAGCATCTCCATGAAGGCCTCTCTTATGGATGGATGCGCCATGGAAGTTCTCTCAACAAGTTCCCACAACCTACCTTCTCTGATTGCTTCCTTAGTCTCCTTTAAAACCTTCCTGATAACGTGAAGGTTATGGATTGCTAAAAGCCTTGTTCTTTCTGGAGGGTCTAACTCCATTAATTCTCTTGGAGTATACTCGCTGCATACTTCGCACTCACAGGGTAGATAATCTAAATCACTTAGCCTGTATGTCCCACTTTCAGTCATATACCTCCCCTCTCTAGCGTACAATATATATGAGGCAGAGTCGAAGGTGTCTATCCCTAACGCAACCATAAGCGGTATTATCATGGGGTGACCACCCCCGAAAAGATGTACAGGCTTGTCAGGAGGTAGCACTTTCTTAGCTGTCGCCACCATCCTAACGATCTTTCTAAAACCGTATCTCTCGAGGACGGTTACAGGGGATCCTATAGCATACATACTGAATGAGGATAGCTTAGAGCCTTCTTCAGCTGACCTCCTCACCAAGTCATAATGTATTCCACCTTGGATAGGCAGTACCCAAATTCTTTTATCTTCCCGTATTAGTGGCTCCACCAATCTAGCTCTTCTTAAAGTTTCAATAACGCTTTTCTCGGCCTCAGAATATGTTGAGTCGTCCCGCGTTGGTATATCGGCAATTACTGCTATGTCAGACCCTAATTTCTTTTGATATTCTACAATATCTATAGGATCTATCTTGACTTTGCCATGGCCATACATCAGTAGTTGATAAGCGCCCGAGTCAGTCATGACGATTCCGTTAAATTGGGTTATTTTATGAACACCTAGTTCAGCTCCTTTTTCCCCGAGCCTTTGCATAATGATATAGGCGTTTGTTATTATTTGGGTGAATCCTATATCCCTGATCTTCTCAGCTGGTACTTCATCTTTTTTCCTGAAAGGGTTAACGACCGGAAAGAATGCTGGGGTCTCAATACTTCCCGACTTTGTCACGAGCTTGCCTATCCTGCCGGCAAGTTCCTTATCCTTTATTTCGAAGGACAACCGTAAAACCTCTAATTACTTAGAGAGGAATTTGGGGCTTAAAGGATTTTAAAAAGAGTTATTTTTTCCTGGATTCCATGTACTCTTCCCATAAGCTGTAGAGCTTACTAGCCATACCGCCAGAACCTTCCACTCCGTTCTCAGTTATCTTATATCTGTCGTATACTAATACCGTTTTAGCTTCCTTCAAGACCCTAACGGTGCCAGGAGGTAAACTTAGTTTGGAAGTTATGAATTCAGCAAACTCCTCAGGATCGAACTCGGGACGTTGCACGGAGATGATCTCACTTACTCTACCTCCGTTAATGAATACCTTATAATATGATTCTCCTGTGGAGGCCTTCGCGTTTTCGAGCAGTAAATGAAGCGTGAGCCTATCCCCCACATCAATTCCTACAAGTTTTCCTTCATAGGTTGTTCCATCCACGAGCTTAACCTTAACCACATTACCGACAAGACCGGCTATCTCAGATATCAGGTTTCTTATAGCAGATTGCACGCTCATATTGAGTACCTATCGGAGAATAAGGAAATTAAGTTTTAAGTGTTAGGGATTGAGGCACTTACTCTGCCTTAGAGACCTTGAGATATACTTTATCCATTACGGAGAAGGAATCTAATATATCCTTAGGGGATTCAAACACTAGTAGGTATCCCCAAAGTGAGATGAGAAGCTTGTTAATGCTCTTTTCAGAAGTCCTTCTCACTTTCTTACTCATTACATAACCCCACATCACCAGGTCTTCACCATCATTATAATCTGGTCGCTCCCTAGAAAGGGTAAGGTTAACCTTACTTCCTTCCTCGAAGGTTAGTAAGTCTTTAAGAACGTCAAACCGTATATTAGCATCTTCGCATTCGATGTTAACTATCACTACGTTAGGAAGCTTGGAGGATTCGACGCCCTTTACAGAGCCTATGCATCCTAGCAGTCCATCTTTTATGTCCATCTACGGAACCCCAGAATATGGGTGTAAACACTTTAAAAAGTAAAGCCCTTATAGGGAGTAAAGCGTATGTTTGGAGATGATGAGAGATCAGCTATATGCTTCGAGCTCTTCTCACGGAGAGAAACTAGAAGTTTTGTTGATGTAGTTCCTGTGGTAAATGCCTTGCTTGAAGCCTGTGAGGATTTAAAGGTGATGTTTAACGTCATGATTCAGAGGGGAGAATACCTTACCCAGTTAAAGCTCTCGGGATCTTCTAACAACCTTATACATTGTGGTCACTTAGCTAAGGCTCTTCTGACCGCAGAGCTGGGTGGCGATGTTGAGGCATATGAAGTCCCCTGCAATACCCACCCTTTAGGTTGAGGTTTAAACACCTTATGGGAAGGAGGGGGATAATTCCGAACCTTCCTCTAAAGCCTAACTATTTGAAACCCTCTGGGATCTGCTTAGGTGTTACTAAGGGGGTCCCTTCGCAGAAAGTCTGCATCGACAGGCATGCTTTTCTAAGGCATGCCTTAATAGTTGGCACTACAGGCTCAGGAAAGACGACTACAGCATCTATTATAGCTTCCCAACTTGCGAAGTACGGATATGTGATCGTCCTTGACTGGAACGGTGAATATCCCAGCATTCTTAAGAATTATGAGTTATATACTCCCTCTAAGGAAGAAGGTATTCCCATTATCGGAGAGGACGCTGATGAAATCACTGAAATGTTCGAAGAGGTCTTATCGCTCACACCTCCACAGACATTCGTTTTGGAGAGATCCTTAGGCGGTGTGGTTCCCTATGATATCATAGATTTGATGAATAGAGTCAACACATCTGAAGGTGAGTCCAGATGGTTCACTGAGTCAAAACTAGCTTTAGTGCGTAAGTTACGCTCTATTGCAAAAACCGCCTATAGAGGGTTTTTCTCCAGAAACGCTTTTTACTTCCTCTTAGGAAGGATGAAGGCTTCAAGAGGCAAGCCCTTGGTAGTGGACCTCTCCATCCTTAGAGATGTGAGGGTGAGGAGGCTTGCCGTTCTCCTAATGTTGAAGTTCATAGAGTATGTTAAGATCAGGAATATGGTCAACGATGACATTTATGCGGTGGTTGAAGAGGCACATAACACTTACAGGGTTAACGAGGGCTTAGCGAGTAGGCTTCATGCGGAGGTGAGGAAGCTCGGAATAGGTCTAATAGTGATCACACAGTCTCCTTCCTGCATAGGTAATGGAGTTTTAGCCAATACTAACGTGAAAATCTTACATGCTCTTAAATCTAAGGACGACTTGGAAGCCGTATTGAGGACTCTAGGCGGCGTCTACAGCGATTTATCTAGAGCAGTTACCAGGCTTAGCGTGGGAGAAGCGTTGATCGATGCCCCTCAGTTTATAACTGCTGTTGAGACATCCATCGGGAAATTCTGACCAGCCTTGCTTTTCTGCGACGCCTTAAGTCATGAAATAGGGTTTGCAAGGCGATCATGTCTGCCTTGGTGAGGGTAGGGGTGGACATTTGGTTAAGGATCTCTTGAGATTTTTTGGAATAAGGTATCGATATTTTCACTGCTAAGCCAGTCAATCCAGACACGGCATCCAATTGCTCCCTTAATCACTTTGATGACTTCGCCAGCCACTTCTTCCACACCCTTCCCTGTAGCATCAACCTCACAGACCTTATTAGCGGGATGTAGGGCTAAGGCATTATATGTGCATGTTCCAAGTAATTCAGCTTCCACATTCTCCCTCACTTTCTCCTTCGAGTAACCACGATTTCTAAGCCTGTCAAAGAGCAAAAGGGGATTCAATCTTAGTACTATCACCTTCTCAACTATTTCATCATCAACTATTTCCCCGTAGTGGCTGTCGACCACTATACGTTTATCGGACGAATTAGATAATTCTCTAATGGCATTCTTAATACTGTTCTCATCAACAACAAGTGTATCTCTCTTAGAATCCTTGTAAAGGATGAGGTCTTTCTCAATTGCAAGATCCGATAAGTTAACGTATCTGAGGTCAAGTATTTCAGCAACCCTGAGGGCCACTGACGTCTTACCTACACCAGGGGTTCCGGAGATAACGACGATTTTCCCCAATGCCCTCACGCGATTAAAGTTGAGTACTTCATTAATTTAATGTATGTGTAAGAATAAAGTTCGTTCATTAAAAATTATTGTTGTGTGAAATGTTTAATTAGCTTTATTCTTCTTCCTTCTTTTCGCCGCCTTTCTTCTCGCTTTCCTTAACCTTTGAGGCAGCAATCACGTCATCGATCCTCAATATGAGAGTGGCTGCTTCTGTGCCGGCTTTAAGCGCATTTACCTTAACGGCAAGTGGCTCTACTACACCCAGCTCCTCCATGTTATCTATCTTACCTGTGAACACGTTGACGCCGTATTTGTACCCGTCACTCTGCGTGTGCGACTTCCTCAGGTCTGAGAGTATATCTATTGGATCTAGACCAGCATTCTCTACGAGGGCTGAAATCACTCCCTCTACAGCCTTGGCAAATGCCTGCACTGCCAGCTGTTCCTTACCGCTTACCTTGGTTGAGAACTCTCTAATATGCTTAGCTATCTCCGCTTCAAAGGCACCGCCTCCGTACACAATTTTCGGGTTTCTGAGAACATCTGCAACCACACTCAGTGCATCTCTCAGAGATCTTTCTGCTTCATCTACCATTCTCTCAAGACCGCCCCTGATGACGATGCTGACGGCTTTCGGATCCTTCGTACCCTCTATGAAGACCATCTTGTCCTCGCCGACTTTTCTCTCCTCCACTATTTCTGCGTAGCCTAGGTCGTTAGGCGTTATGTCATCGATGTTCGATACGATCTTCCCTCCTGTTGCTCTTTCTAGTTTCTCCATGTCTGACCTCTTCACCCTTCTTACTGCGAGTATCCCCTTCTTGGCTAGGAAGTGCTGAGCCACATCGTCAATACCCTTCTGACAGATAACGAC
>WAKQ01000004.1 GCA_015523295.1 Desulfurococcales archaeon
ATCCTTGGTTATTCATCGCTTTCAGCTTCACTTAAATAACTAATGATATCTTCCAAGGTATGAGTCCAGCAAGTATTAGGGTGAGTTGCGTGAGTTGCATCAGGAGAAGAGCCAGTAAAGCTACTTCACCTTTTCTCCCGGCCTTCAGAAGCACATCAACTAAAGAAAAATAAAGAAAAGGTAGGGTGTATATATAATACCAGTCAAGTGGACCATAGAGAACGTTGATAAGAGAAAGAAAGGCTGTGAGTATAAGAATGTTCTCTGATTCACTTAAATTTCCTTCAAGGCCCTTCTTAGCAAGTACTAGTAGAGAGGGCATAAAACCATACCAAGAAAGTCCTCCAAGGCCTACGTAAATCACCAGATATCCTCTTCTTCCGCTAGACATTATATTGGATATTGTAGGATATATCACTGTGTTTGCAGTTTTAGACACATTGAATATGAGAACTGCCTTATAGCCTAGACGCCAGTACTCAGCTTTAGTCATGAGCTTAAGGAAGCCTATTGCTGAAAGAGGCGTAAGGAGAGGGTGTTTCAAACTCATAAAATGCATCATTAGAAGATTATGATTAATAACCCCGTAGAAACCTGCGGTTAAGGCCTCCGGGGCAAAAGTGAGAATGTATGAAGTAAGCGCCCCACCTACGTAGGCTACTAGAGGGTAGCTAAATCTGCTTAATTTATCATTTCTGCTCAAAAAATTCTTTATTAAATACCATAAGAGGAGAAGAGGGATTACAGCTATTACGTAGAGGGATTGCCATTTACAAGATAAAGCTAGACCACTAAAAATTCCTGAAAGCAGTAAAAGAGCAACATTTTTTCGCTTCTTAGATGGGGCTACACCATGCTTGAACTTAGAATACCAATAAATGAATAAAAATAGGGATATCAGGGAAAAGCTCATTGAGGGCGGATCTAGTAGAAAGTGGCGGTAGACGTTTAGAAATAAAGTATCTGTAGACAAAAGTAATGATGCTAAGATACCTACTTTTTCTGAGTTCCTTGAAAAAATAAGATAAGAAAAGAATATTGTTATTATGAATAGAGAGACAAGATAAAGATACTGTACGTGATATGCCGTAGCAGCGCCAATAATGTATTTACCTAAAGGCGGGTGCTCTGGGTTGCATAAAGTGGGTGATGTGCCATGTAAATATTTAAGGCCACATGAGATATATAACTTTTCATCAAGATATTCAGGATGATGCGTTGAAGTTGTTAAGATATAAATATTAAATAATATCATAATAGAGATACTTGTCAAGAATATTGTAAGTGACCAGGAAGCGTTTTTAGGGTTCAGTATTTTCATTGTCTTTCCTAGTAATCTTTTGTAGCTAAATAAGAATTTTGAGTTTATGCCTTATAATACTTGCTTGAAATTTACTATTTTTAAAAACTTTAATAAAAGATGTTAAAGAAAATATATGTATATTTACTATTTTTGTTTTAATTTTCACTTTAAAATTACTTTGCCTGAATAACAGCTGTATAGACATTCCCTGCGGAGGTATATATTTTGACCTGGTATGAAGAACCGGGTGTTACGTTTTTTAATGAATTATCTGATACCGTTACAGTTGTCCCAACGCCTGCACTAACCGAGGCTATATTGGATGATGAGGTCGTGAGAACTCCTAGGACTTCAATTTTATAAATGTTCGCAGGCGCGGTACCTGTGTTCCTAATATGAAGGTATAATGTTCCAGTAGTGGCATTTATGTAACTGTCGGGATAGATTTGTAGTGATTCTGTAGAGCCGAAGCTCCCCCAGATCCCCATTACCCATCCTATAACGCCTATTGCTATTACTAGGGTTACTGCTATGATGATCACTGTTGCTAGTATTGGTGAAATGCCTTTCCTGAAATTCATTATATAGTCTCACCATAATAGATTCCCTGCTATGCTTTAAATAAGTTGAGCACATATGGGTCAGGGTTCTACGTCGTTTTTATATAATATTCCTGTAATACGGCTCGTTTTCTCTGAATTTGGCCATGGCAATTTTCAGCTAGTGTTTTAGATTCCTATGTATGCTAGTGTTGCCATGACTGTAAGCGTTGATATGACTGTCATTATTGCTGCATGCTTGAATCCGGCTGCAGCGCTCAGCTCGCTCACCTTCCCTGCTACGAGCCCCATTATCACCGCATTTATGAGTGTTCCTGCTGAAAGCACCGTTATTAATGGTGCCAGCTGGTTGAGGCTGATGTTCTTTGCCGACTGGATTAGGAGGTTTATGATTATTATTGGGGATGAGGCTAGGAGCATGGTGCCGAAGTAAGGCATTAGGATGTATGCTCTAAGCCTTCTCCGCATCTCAACCTCCGACTCCGCCAGCTCTTGAGTGAATCGTGATAGTGCGTCTATAATGTCTGGCGAGCCCCCTCCCACTGTTATTGAGTCTGTGAGGAACCTGAATACAGCTATAACGAACCACTCGTTGACCTTCTTCAAGACTCTCCTAAGTGCTGATTCAAGGCTCATCCCTGAGGATAGGGCTGCCGCAGCCTTATTTACTATGGGTGTTAAGTTGCCGTAGTCTCTGTTGGCTAGGGAAACTATGCACTTTTCAGGGCTTAACCCAGTCTTCCTGACCTCGCTTAGGTCTCGGAGGAAGTCAGCTGTAGAGTTGATTATCCCTTTTGTGCCTCTCATCTCCTTGCTATAGGTTATCCATGCCGGTATCATGGCTACCAGGATTGCACCTGTTAAAGCTATAGTTATTGACTTGGATTCCGCAATTCCAAGCGTCCCAGAGAGGAAACGTGAGCCTCCAGTAGCTATTAGGAGCCCTAGAAAGGCTAGAAGGGCGAAGGGGGTCGATGTAAGCATGACTATGTAGGGCTCGTACCGTTTTACGGGGGTCTTAGGCTGTGAGGCGTGGGCCATGAAGAGAACCATGGCCCCTATAGCTGGAAGTCCTATGAAGTTGTAGAGGGATGGCATGGTTAAGTCCATCTTCGCCGGATTCGCTGTTTTAGCTGCCTGCACAGCTGAGAGAGTTCCAGATACGGAAAAGAAGACGAATATCGTTATTGACATTATCACGCCCAGTATTATGTAGACTTCAAGGTATGAGCCCAGTCTCTCAATGAGGGCCCTCAACTCGCTCATCCTGGAGGTGAAGAGTTCTCTCGTCCTTATCTCTAGATAGTGGACCACATCACCCCCGCTCCTTAATGTGGTCACGTAGCCGAGCATCATGTCTCTGAACTTAGTGCTTGGGTGGTACTTGATGACGGATTCTATGGCTGAGAGGGGGTCCTTACCGAAGAACCTCATCTCAGTAACTATTCTGTTGGCCTCCTCCCTCATTGACTTAAACACCTTCAGCTCTGCAACCCTTTCAAGAATTTTGTCAACGCTAACCCCGCCTTTCGCCATAGTGGATATGTAGGCCATGAAGAAGGGGAGCTCGTTATCTACTGAAGCCTTACGTGATGAAGCAAGTGACGCTGGATAACTAATACCTGCAGCAAATATGAGGAGGGGCACTAACCCAGCTATGATGAGGGCTAATAGGAAGTAGATCGACGTAGGAGGAATAGCGAGTAAGAGCCCTACTAGGGTAATGGCTGAAAGCGCTGCGGTTGCGGCCGTATATAACAGTATTCTGGAGGCAAAGATTACCGGGTGCTGACTCATGCCCGCCCTTATTATAGCCTTATCCAGTTCGAACCTCCTTGCAAGGGACTTCCCCCAGCTTTCGAAGAGCGTTAGAGCTACAGCATCAACCACTTCAGCTAGCGAGGGGCCTTTATATCCTCTCTTGCCGGGTGTGGGTGACGCGCTCATCTTCATAACGCTCCTATATCCTTTAGCACTCCTTGCGGGTCTATGTAGTACTTCTGCACATACCTGGCGACCTCCTTATATGACCTTATGTTGTTAGTGGCCAACCACTCAAGGACTGCCTTCCTCCTAGAGATCTCATCGATCAACTCGCTTATCCCTCTGCCAGTCATCCCGCTTATTTTCCTCAGTATGAGGCTGTCCCTCACGTTAAGCTCGAATGCATCCCTTACGGGGTCCCATCTCGCGACCTCGCTGTAGTCCTCATAATCCCTGATCTCCCAGACGTTGGTCACCCTCCTCACCGGCCTGGGCTTACTTCCCTCCTTATGCATGATGAGCCTCTTAATCACCAATGCAAAGTTGATCAGGGACATATATGCTGGTGGGATGTTCATTGGTGGTGATGTGAGTCTCTTAACAGCTGCGTCAATGCTTTCAGCGTGAAGCGTAGTCATACCTGAATGACCTGTGTTGTGAAGAAGTATAGGTCTCTCCCCACCGAAGAATGACTCAGTACCTGGTACTGAGATGTCGTAGACGTACCCCCTGAAGGGTTCCTTCCTCACATCTAGGACTTCGACAACCTTTAGAGGACCTTCCAGAAAGTCAAGAAGCTTAACAGTCAACTCCTCGACCTTGGGAGGTAAGCTCAACTCGCTCAGCCCTTGAAGGAGCTTCACAACCTGGGAACCAGGAAGAAATACGTGATCTTCAACGTATTCTTTAGTGCCTTTAATGGAGGGGACCCCCTCAATAATCCTTCTTACTACAGCTGAGGGAACTCTCCTGTCGTTAATGCCGGTCCCCTTTACATATCGGAGGGACCTGACTCTATCCCTTAACTGCCTAACAACGACTGCCGCATGCCCCATGCCCAATCTCTTAACACTGGAAGGCGAGATTACATTAGAAGTTAACCCTGTCGAAGCAAGTGAAATCTTAACCCCGTCAAACATCCTACCAGCTTGCTTAGCTACGGTGCTCTCAGTAATACGGCTTCCCTCCTTAAATGTGATGAGGAGATCGCCTCTCCTCAGCTCCCTAACAGGCTTCTCAACAATGTCTAGCGTAGAAGGATCCACCACGAAGACACTATGGCTTCCTGTGGCCTTCACCACCCCACCTTCATATCTAATAACGTAGATCTCATCCGTGCTGTGGCGGAGCACATACTTAACAGGCTTCCACACAACGTTAAAGCCTTCATGAGAAAGCGCCCAGTAACCGGTGACAGGTTTTGCAATTCTTTCCTCACCTTCTCTGTAGAAGGTGTCGACAAAGTCCCCTATGTCAACCAGTTCTAGGCTACCGTCTCGTCTCCGAAGCAGTATTGGCGTGTCTCCAGCCACACTTGCGATTGCCTGGAATAGGACATACGCCTCCTCACCTCTAACCTCCCCTACAACGATAACGTCAGGTCTATACCTAAGCGAGACTTTAACCAGGTGAAAGAGAGTTATCTCACCCACACCACCGCCTGCAAGGTATGAAGGCCTAGAAACAAGTTGAACCCAGTTCTCCTGAGGCAGCCTTAGCTCAGGAGTGTCCTCAATAGTAACGATTTTGTAGGTTGGCCTTAAGAGGTTCGCTAGGGCGTTCAATGTTGAAGTGTTGTGAACTATTATATTGTTGGCTTCAAAGTTCTGGGTATCAGCCACCTCAAAATCGTACACGTACTCCTGAGGAGCTATCTCCTCTACAGCGATTATCTCGTCAAAGCCTATGTTTTGCTGTAAGATGTTATGATGAGGTGGGTGACTGATAAGAGAGCTGTTTCTGCCCCGCATGTTTAAGGTCACTCCTCTAGCTATTGGCGTTCCCTCATGTAACCAGGGTGAGGGGGAACCTGTTCCTGCCTTCGGGCTAAGGGACTCCATCCTCACGCCGAAACTACTTTCAAGCAGGTTGCCAGGCACAGCACCATATTCCATTTGTTTGGAGCTGTCATCTTTCAAATCTTCGGAGGACCTGATTGATTCATCTGGGAGGATTGTTTCCAGTGAATTCATCACCTCATAGAAGGCCTTAGATATGCTAATCACATAATATTGGTCTCCAGTGATGTTCTTCGACTTAAGTTCGGCTGTAATTCCTAGCTCGCTGAAAGCGAAGACTATATCCCAGGCTAGGTCCTCGCTCTCTGTGAGGAGCTCAACATCTTTCCTCCCCATGTATTCGTAGCTACCTATATACCCCTTTAGGAATCCGAGCTTCCACTCTGCCGGCATCACCCAGTACAAGGGTGGAATTCTCTTCATTCCTGGCTGCTGGCCTACTGCATTCTCTCTTATTAGGGTGGCTAGGGTGCCCTTAACTAATATTGAAGCTGTATCATTGACGTGTTTTTTGACGTGGCACTCTCTCCCAAAAGCTTCGCACATTCTTTGTGCTTTCCTAGAGTCCTTCACTGGTATTACTAGGTATGATTTATTGTCAGATCCTCTCCTGACATAATATCCCATAATCTCGCCAAAGAGCGGGTTGCTCAAGATCTTTATCAGATATGTTGGGGTCCCTTTTCTGCTGGATACTAATATGTCTACAGGGTACTCATCCACGGACCCCAGGAGCCGTCTGAACCCGGACAATCTTATCTTACCTTTGGTTCGTAAGGAGAGGGTTCGGTAGCCAAGGACTTCAAGGACTCTCTTACGGCCTAAAGACCTTACAGCCTCACTGATTACTTTCTTAGCCCCATTATCTATAATCACGTAGAGGTGGTCTCCCTTCAGGACTTTGAGCAATTGCTTTACCTTCATTTTTCCTTCATGCTCTATGGGGTTGAGGGGGAGCAGTACACGCTTTCCAACGATGTCCTGGCTCGGCTTTGCAGCCTTTAGTTTTCTATCTTCTAAAATCATAAGGGAATGATCTTCTGTAACGTCAACATATCTGCCGCTGCTAAGCTTCACTCGGAGCATTCTCCTATCGTTTTTATGTCTTAGGAAGACGGTAGGCTTTCTCCACTCGCATTCGAGGGTGTGGGGGTCGCAGGACCTGATCATTATATCTGGGAAGTAGACAGCCTCCACCCCTTCTGCCAATTCTATTGATTCATCCTTAATTTTCTCCCAAATCTCATTCAGTTTGTAGATACCGGGTACTCCTTTAACGATGGCAAGGACTTTAGTACTTCCAGATACGCTTTTCCCGGCTCCAGTGACCCCTAGGATGAGGGACGTCATTTTGTAGTCCATTGCCAGCCAGAAGTAGGCAGCCAGTTCTGACGATATTGTTCCATAGTTTATTAGGTCCACAATGGTTATCGGATCTTCCCTAAACTTCCTTATAGTGAACGTCGAGCCCTTTGTGGAGACCTCCTTCTGAAAGGTGGCCGCTACTCTATGGCCTCCGGGCAAGATAGCGTCTAATATGGGGTATGCGACTGATATGTGCTTCCCAGCCATATGAGCTAGTTTAAGCACGTACTCGTCGAGCTCATCTTCACTATTGAAGACTATGTTAGTAGGTAGGGACTCGTACTTCCGGTGCCATACGTAGACAGGCTTCCTGGGCCCGTTACAGGATATATCCTCCACGTTCTCATCTCTGAATATGGGGTCAAGCTTCCCATATCCCAGAAGATCCCTCTCGATGTAGTAACCTATCTTGCTCCAGGAGAGTCCGGGGGTTCTTCCAAGCCTTATTTGAAACAGCCTAAGCGCCTTCCTCGCATATGATAAGATATAATCATGGAGATCCACATTTCCTTTAGGGGGCTCAAGCTCCCAAGTAATGTAGTCCGTGATCTCCTTATAGACCTCGATCTCCCTCTTGTTGAGGGTAACCTCCTCAACAAGGTATATGAGGTTCCCCGTGTTTAGATCTTCTACTATATGCGCGTAAGCCCACGGCTGGTATAGGGGGTATAACTCTATAGGTCTCATTTTAGCCTTGATCAGTCTCTCAGCCCTCTCAGTCAGCCTAGGAACTATGCTAGGGCTCTCCTCCTCAAGAAGTTCTTCAGTCTCAATTTTCTTCTCTTCTTCCTTCCTCCTAAATCTTAACTTACTGAAAATGTCCTTCATTACTACCCTTTCCTTACATGATATTTAGGTGCCCAATATATTCTTATATCTTACCGTCGTTTAATGGTTTGAGGATGTTATTGTGGTTTTAGGGAAAGTTTTAAGGGTTGTGGGCTCTCTACTCCTATTAATGATGATTGTTTCCGGGCTTAACCTACTGAATTCATCGTCATATTCACCAACGACGCTTAGCGGAAGCCATCCTTACATTATAGAGTTGAACACATCAATAGCGCCTGAGTCTGTCTTCCTGTTGAGTAGAGACGAGGTCTTCCTCGTCGGGGAATGTAATGGTTCATCAGTTGCTGAAATACTTAACGTGAGTAATCCCTATATCAAACCACAGGTCATTCAGACGTATCCGTTAATGGGTTCAGTTACTGCAGTAGCAACTAATGGTTACCCGGTTGAGAGAATAGCTATAGGTACTGATAAAGGGGATTTGACGATTTTCAAGGTTGATGGGGGTAAGATATACCTCTTGCTGCACGCGGTGCTGGGCACGGACTTTCAGGTGAATAAGTTACTGGTTATGAAGGGATCAAAGGACTATAAGGTCGCTGCCTTAGTTAGCGAGACTAAGAGAAGTGGAGGGGTATGCACGAATTGCCACGTGTATGTGTTTGACGAGAATTCAGGAAACGTTCTCAGGATAGGCCCTTACGAAGGCAATGCAACCCTCTCCATAGGGAATGTCCTCCCACAAGACATGACTGCAGCCATAATCGTCAATGAAGGCAACTATTACTATGATGCTAGCCACTTCGTAGTTACCTGGCTGCCATACAATTTCTATTCTTTAATGATCAACGTAACCTATAGGTCTACAGGCGGGGAAATTAAGCCGGCCGCTGGAGCGCTTGTAGAGCTCCTCGCCTATAATCCAAGTATTCGTGAGACCTTCAAATACGGCGTAAACTTAGATAGGAGGGGGGTTACTGAGATTCCTATACCTCTAGGCTATGCAGTCAACATCACCGTTACAGATGTTGAAGGAAGAAAATACTACGGCCATGTAGATGCAATAACTGAATCCTCCCTAGTAAGGAAGGCTTATGTGTCCATCGTTATGAATGCGTCCCCTGTGACGCTGGACGCGTCACTCTTTTATAAGACCCCCCCTTATGAACTAGCATCTCCGCACATACTCAACGTCGATAAAGTGCCGGAGACCTTCACCTTCATAACCTCCTTAAACGATGCAAGGATCAATCCAGCCTCTACAGGGCTCTCCCTGCTCAAAGGAGGAAAATCAAATTACTATATTCTATATTACTACGATCCAGCCTCAGGAAGTGCATATATAAGGACCTATGACTCCAACTACCGCTTCATTAATGAAGTTGCTGACTACGTAGGTAAGAGCCTCAAGTCCTTAGGCGCTTTCACCTATCCTGACGGCAGGCTGGTGATTACAGCATATGATTCGGGCAAGATTAAGTCTTACTCTATAGATAACGACGGCGTAAGTCATTTCCTCTATGAATTAAGAGTAGGTAACAATGTCAGGAAGTTTAAAGTGATACCTTCCTCAGGTACCTACATCTACATAACACATACGGATACAGGCCTTCAAATAGTTCGTGAACTCCCATACCAAGTACCCATCTTAAGGTTAGGTACGAGGCTGGGCTACGGTGAAGGAGCCGTAGATAGCGACGTGAGTAGCGATTTAAACACAGTCGTGATAGCATACCCTAACAAGCTCTTCGTGGGTGAAAACCTGAAGAACGTCATTATGGAGGGCAAGCCAGTGGATATGGATAAGTTCAAAGCCCCTACACTAACCCTCCACCTACTACCACCTCCTCACGGCACTCTAAACGGCACAGTAGTGACCATGCAATATCCAGGCGGTAAGCTGATTAAGGAGATAACAGCACCTTCAGGGGCCGTCCTCCAATTCCCTAACATCATTCCAGGAGAGAAATACACGCTGATAGTGAATCACCCTGCACCATATGTGATGACCTATCAAGAAACGATAACACCTCAGAACTACTCAGACCTAAACATCTACCTGAACCTAGCCTATAAGATATATAACGTCACAGTAAGCGTAAGCGATTCTATAACGGGGGAGAAGCCACTTACACCTTACGATATTTACGTTGATAATAAACTAGTAGCCTCCAAGGTCAACGTAATGAAAGTTACATTACCTCTGATATATGGGACACATGAAATCAAAGTAACGCCTTCGAAAGGATATGAAAATGTTTATGAAAGTTACTCCACTACAGTCACGGTGCCTAAAACATCGGAAATTAACGCCACGCTGAAAAGGATAGTGTACCCCGTGCAGGTAATGGTAGTAGATCGCTACTCGAAAACTCTACTAGCCCCGATACTGGTCAAGGTGAAGGGAGTTGGGTCGAAAATAATAAGCTTCGGAGGCGACAAGGCTACATTCTCCCTACCTTATGGGAATTATACCGTAATCGCTGAGCCTATCGAGGGCTATGACAATATTTACTTATCTGCCTCGGTCAGGTTAAGCGTGACTAAACCCACCACCACGTCAATAGTGCTGGAACGAAAATCATATACGCTCAATATATCAATAGTAGACAAGACGGCGGGTAAGGTGATAACACCTTTCAACATATTTGTTAATAGCACTCAGGTGGCCGCCGGCGTGAAGGATTTTGCGAACGTTACCTTGCCCTACGGCGTGTACACTGTTTCCATACTCCCCGCCTCTGGAGGAGAAGCTGTTTATAATGTCCCCAGACCTAAGGAGATTGAGCTATTCAATAATTCCGAAGTGATATTTCCTCTGACGAGGAAGTTCTATAAGATTAAGATCCTCGTAATCGACGACATAGGATCTCCTATAAAAAATGCTGAGGTCACCTTCTATAGCATCGATAAAAGAGCGCAGATTACCACCCTTCTAACAGACAGTTCAGGATATGTTTACGGCTCTCTATTTTATGGAGGGTATAAAGTTACAGTTAGTGCTAAGGGCTTCTACACTGAGGAACAGGATATTTTTGTGAATAAAGACACAGAGCTCACAATCCAGCTACATCCTCAGCCCCTCACGATCATCATTCGTTATCTGCCGGTGATAGCCATCGTCGTTATAGCGGTTCTGGCGATGTTCCTAGCGCTTAAGATAAAGGCTAAGATAGTGGAGAGAATGCCTAGAGAAGAGCTGTTTTAACTACATACTGATTGATGTACCTGCCCCAACATCTCATCTTCTCCCACCAATGTTAAACTGATTTCATAGTGCAATCAAAGCGTTGTCTCGAAGAGTTTTTATTAATTAAAATATATCGCTCGTAAAGTATTACTAATTCTTTAAATTCACTAATTACTACATGTAAAGTTGCATATTTAGCAAGCAAGAATGATAGAGCAATTAAAATCTATACCATTACATTAGCTTTATGAGAAGTTCAGTAGGGACGTCATCCTCGTATATTGCCGTGATCTTAAGCTCGATATCCATCCCTCCAAGTACTTCGAGATCCTTCTTTAATGCTTGTAGTCTCGTTATCTTGTTATTTAATGCCTCAACCACTCTTTCAAGGGCTGATGCCTCTTGAGCGGCGGTAGGGTTCATAACCAGCTTAATGGTCTTTAACTCCACGGTGTTCGAGCTCTTCCCTTCCGATTCAGGGACTCCTAGCTTACTCATGATTTCTTTGATCTTCCTTTCCTGCTCTACCTTAATCCGAAGATCTTCCAACTTTCTTAGGAGGTCTCCCAGCTCTTTCCTTAGCCTGCTGAGGTCATCGTCCACGCTTTTTATGAAGTCCCCTAAACTACCGAATTCCTTGGCTACAGCAGTCATTCTTTAAAGACACCCTTAAAGATCTGAAGGCTGAAATTAATAAGTTTCTTTGAAGGCAACTAAAAGGCAACTAATATGTTGGAGGTAATGATAGCAGACGGTCATTCACATGTCAGCCCGCTGGGGTTGGGAGGCGAAGAGCTAGCGAGAAGGTTCAAGAATGCTGGGGGGTGGTTTATCGCCCTTGTCTCCCTCCCTCCAAACCATTACGGGCTAGGTGAAGGTCTTGAAGATGTGAGGAGGTCTTTTCAGATACATTTAAGGGAGTGTGAAAACGCCCGTAAGAGCGATTTAAAGATCGCCTGCATTGCCGGGATACATCCCTCATTTATTGACTCGCTAGTGAAGAAAGCAGGTCCAGCGAAGACAGGCGAGGTCTTAAACCTTCTAGAGAAGGCATTGCAGGAGTTAAGGAGACTGAGGGTGGAAGGTCTTATAGACGGTTTCGGGGAGTTCGGGCGACCTCATTATAAGTCCCTACCGGAGTCAGTAGTTGTTAATGAACTGGTGCTTGTAAAGACGCTTGAAATCATCAAGGATGTTGGAGGGGTTCTGCACTTGCACCTCGAGCAGGGAGGTGCAGCGACGGTGGCAAGCATAGATAAACTTGTTAGATTCGTAGGTCTGAAAGAGAAGTCACACATATTCTTCCATCACTCCACGGTCGGGATTGCAAGGCTAGCGCAGGAGTTAGGGTATATGTCTACGCTGACCGGCAGGTATGAGGTGATAAGTGACGCCTTCAATAAGAGGGTGGTCTCCTTCATCCCTGAAAGCGACTTTATAGACGATCCTAGGAGACCGGGGGTGGTGATGTACCCTTGGAGGATAAGGGATGAATCGCTGAAGTTCCTTAATGAGGGCGGGGACCCCGACTTCCTCCATAAGGTGATGATTGATAACGTCGTTAAGGCGTACGGGGTAAGTCCTCCCTGAACTAGCATCTTATGCGGAGTTGCTCCTTGCCATAATCGCTTAACCTAATTATTCTCACGGACTCTCGGGAGGATGAGACGTTGATGAAGCCTCTAATCTCAAGAATCATGAGGTATTTGATGAGGTCTGAGAATGATATGTCGAATTCCTTCAGCAGGATATTATAGAGCTCTGAGTCCCTCATAACACAGCTGTTCTCAGCAAGCACCTCCAATATCTTAGCCAATATGTTTGCTGGTGAATGAATCAACGACAACGGCTACTACCTTCCTACGTTAAGGGGTTAGGGCTTAAAAGGGTATTGCATCAGAGGTTGTAGGGGTGTGCAAGGCTTCTCGGCAACCTGTTCCTCACCCTCTTGCTCCATACATCGTAGAATTTAATCATGTCTTCACTAAGGGATGGGGAGACGATCTTAAGTGCCTCTCTCAGATGTCTCATCCTAACCTCCTTAGTGTTGATGTCCTCTCTCAAGGCAACTAATGCAGCTTCCCTGATGAGGGCGGCTAGGTCGGCGCCCGAGTAGCCCTCCGTCAATTCCGCAATTTCTTCAAGGTTGACGTCAGGGCTGAGAGGCACCCTCCTAGTATGGACCTTCAAGATCGCTAGCCTCGCCTCCTTATCGGGAGGTCCCACATATATTACCTTCTCAAATCTTCCCGGTCTGAGGAGTGCAGGATCTACTAAGTCAGGTCTATTAGTGGCTGCGATCACGACGACGTTCCTCAGCCTTTCAACGGAGTCTATCTCTGTCAAGAGCTGGCTAACGACCCTCTCACTCACCAGTGAATCACCCCCGTAACCTCTGGTGGGGGCGAGAGCATCTATCTCGTCGAAGAATACGACTGCGGGTGCATAAGTTCTCGCCTTCCTGAATATTTCTCTTACTGCTTTCTCTGATTCCCCTACCCACTTGCTGAGTATTTCAGGTCCTTTGACTGCTATGAAGTTCGCCCCTGACTCAGTGGCTACTGCCTTGGCTAGCAGTGTCTTCCCGCATCCAGGAGGCCCGTAGAGTAG
>WAKQ01000005.1 GCA_015523295.1 Desulfurococcales archaeon
AACTCGTAGGGCGTTAAACCAGCCATACACCATACCACCCCCAAACCTTAGGCCGGCTATAAAAGGTTCAGCCCTTAAAAGAAAACCCAATACCCAAAATAATGAAGGGATAAGACATGAACATAGACTCTGTTTCCCGGCCGGAGCCCCACCGACCTATTCTATCACTTAAGAAACTATGAAGGGGTCAGAGAAGGCGATCTAACGCTTCCGTTCTATGTTATGCGATACCTGAAGAGGTGATCGGTTTCTAGCATAGTTTCGGAAAAATATAATTTTTAGAGGGGTTGTATGCTTTAACGGAGATTATTGCTGGAGTGATTCACCTAGCTCGGCGAGGTCAAGGCCGTTCTTCTGTTCTTCATCAGGTACCCTGACAGTCATGACTCTCTCGAGGATTAGTAATATCAAGTAAGTCATTATGAATGGGTATATAGCTCCTAGGAGTGCTGCAGCTACTTCCTTGCCGAAGAAGACAGCATTGCCGTAGATCAGTCCATTGCTTCCCAGCACGGCCGCTGAGCCGAAGATGCCTAGAAGTATAACTCCCGTGAGTCCACCCATGCCATGCACTCCCCACACATCTAAAACATCGTCCCAGCCTCTCCTGTTTTTAAGGGCTACTGAGGCGTAGGCTACTAGGGACGCAACTATACCTACTATCATTGCTGCCTGAGGCTGTATAAAGCCTGCAGTAGGGGTTACCGTTGCAAGGCCGGCTATTGCCCCCGTGCAGAAGCCTGCAGTAGTTATTTTACCGCCTTTAAGAACGTCTATAAGAACCCAGGTCACCGCCGCAAACGCAGCAGCTACTTGAGTGTTTGTGAACGCTACTGCGGCATCACCTCCAGCCCTCAACGCACTTCCTGCGTTAAAACCGAACCACCCGAACCATAGCAATGCAGTACCTAAGGCAACAAGTAGGAGATTATGAGGTTTCTCACTATATTTCCTCTTACCTAGGAAGAACACCGTCGCTAATGCTGAAAAACCTGCTAGCTCATGGACTACGATACCGCCGGCGAAGTCCTCAACCCCCCACCTCTGGAGGAATCCACCTCCCCAAACCCAGTGGGCTACAGGGAAATACACTAGGAAGAGCCATAGCGTGAGGAACGTAATGTAGGCTTTGAACTTCATCTTACCTGCGAAGGCCCCAGTTATTAATGCGGGTGTGATGATAGCGAACATTAACTGGAACATAGCAAAAGCTAGTACGGGGATCTTGTACGCCGTCAATATAGAGTATTCGTTAACATTCAGTAGGAGTGCATAACGTAGATTGCCTATGACACCTCCGACGTCAGGGCCGAATGCTAGTGTATATCCGATAAGCACCCAAATAATGGTGGTCCACCCAAGTGAGAACAGGGATTCCATTAAGATGGTTAGCACGCTCTTCCTGCCGACCAATCCGCCATAGAATAGGCCTAATCCAGGAGTCATTATCATTACTAGCGCGGCTGAGATGAGAACGAAGGCGGTGTTCCCATTACTGAGTAGCAAGGGGTCCAATCAAAACCACCGGAGAGTGGATAATGGGAATTTATTTAATTATAATAATTCACGAATTTATGAAATAAATTAAATAATCCTTAAAATATTAAGGAGTGAATTATAACAAACATAAGCTATCCCCGTGAGGGGAGGGTATAACTAGACGCTTCAACGATACCGTTCTCTCAGATTGCTGAGGGTGCGGGGTTTGTTAAAACCAGTTAGTGCTACACATGCCCTTTATCCGGAGCTAACGGGAGGTAAGGGTTTTAGGACTTATTAGATAGAGGAAGAGTGTGCTGGCCCTACGTCTGAGTTCAGAAAGATGTATGGGGTAGAGGTAAAGAGGTTTGGCCCTCTCAATCTTAACTAGCTTAGATATCAGCTCTATAGCTATGGGATCGTCGACTACTGCCACTGTCTCTGAAAGGTCTGGACGTAGTTCCAAGTATATGGGTAGGAGGAGTTGAGAGGCTTTCTCTTGAAGGAGTTCTTTGGCAAGCTCTAGCTCAGACCTCCTGAACATGTGGGCACCACCATCTCTGGTTAGGACGTAAGGGTATTCCTCCTTCAATAGTTCCTCAAGAGTCTTCCTCCTCCTTGGTAGGGAGCTGTTGATGACTCTTAACTCGCCTTTAAGGAAATAGTTTATCAGCTGATCTTCTTTATATTCCTTGCTGCTCATGTGGGCTACCTTCTCCTCTTTTCGAGCATCTGCTTAACTTTTTTCATGCGTGTTTTGTCCTCCCTCTCCCTCTCCTCAAACTTCATTGTCAGGACCTTGATTGTCGCCTCTATCCTCGGGATGAGGATGTTCTCAAGGGCGTTAACTCTTCTCCTGACCTTGGATACCTCTCTACCGATGAGAAGTATTGACTCCTCGATCTCGGCAAGCCTGAGGACGTCCTTCATTACTTCGTCATAGCATTTTCCCGCCTCAATGAGGGTCAGCGGGTAGATTGAGGGGTCATAGCTTCTCTCTCTTCTAGAGACCTCCGTAACAGGGACTTTAACGCCTGCAACGACTCTAGTCCCTATAACTACCTCAGTCTCCTCTCCCCTAGCTCTGGAGAAGGACTTAACGATTAAAGGAGATGTAAGCATTAGTGAATCAGCCAGCAATTCCTCACAGCGGGTGATTTTACTGTGGATCTCACTCCTTAAGGACATGCCCTCCCTTATTAGGGAGATGAGCTCTTGGGATAGGATTATTAGTCTGTCTTTAAGTACCTTATGAAGCCTTTTAGCTACTTTGATCCTGCTCTTAAGTCTTATTAGCTCTATCTTTGTAGGTCTTACCTTAAGCGTCTCCTGGGACATTAAGTACCGCCCTTACTCCTATACCTCGGATGGTACTTCCTTATGATGTCAGTGCTTATCAGCTTCAGATCCTCCTCAGGAAGTGTGGCTAGCAACTCCCAACCTATGTCAAGGGTCTCCTCTATTGTCCTCCTCTCATACTCTCCCTGATTCACGAACTTTCTTTCGAAGAGGTCTGCGAATCTCAAGTATTTCTTATCGACCTCGCTGAGGGACTCAGTGCCTATTATAGCTGAGAGCTCTCTGAGATATTGGCCTTCAGTATACGCAGCTATCAACTGCATGAACACCTGATAATGATCATCTCTCGTCTTCCCAGGCCCCACGCCATCCTTCATCAGCCTTGAAAGAGAGAGGAGTATGTCTATAGGCGGATACACGCCTTTTCGGTGCATGTCCCTGGAGAGGACGATCTGCCCTTCAGTGATGTAGCCAGTTAAATCAGGTATTGGGTGGGTTATGTCGTCGTTAGGCATCGTCAATATGGGCATCTGGGTCACGGATCCCGTCATTCCCTTAATCCTTCCTGCTCTCTCGTAGATAGTTGCTAGATCCGTGTACATGTAGCCGGGATATCCCCTTCTACCTGGAACTTCTTCTCTCGCTGCGGACAGTTCCCTTAGAGCCTCGCAGTAGTTTGTCATGTCGGTCATTACCACGAGTACGTGCATTCCATACTTCCATGCAAGGAATTCAGCGGTGGTGAGCGCGACTCTAGGTATAGCTATTCTCTCAATGACTGGTGAGGCAGCCGTATTTATGAATGACACAACGTTCTCCACACTCCCTGCCTTCTTCAGGGACTCCATGAAGAAGTTGGCTTCCTCATAGGTCACTCCGATGGCTGCGAAGACCACAGCGAAGCGCTCCTCCTTCCCCTTAACCCTGGCCTGTCTGACTATCTGTGCCGCTATCCTGTTGTGGGGTAGGCCTGAACCGCTGAAGATGGGCAACTTCTGCCCTCTGACGATCGAGTAAAGCCCATCTATCGCTGAGATCCCGGTTTCAATGAATTCTGAGGGTGGCGTTCTCTCAGCAGGGTTCATTGGTGCACCGTTGATATCTAGCCATTCTTCAGGGACTATCTCAGGTTTACCGTCGATAGGTCTTGCAAGGCCGTCGAAGGTCCTTCCAAGCATGTCCAAGGAAACGGGGATTTTGAGGGTCTCCCCCTTAAACCTGACTGCTACAGATTTAACATCGATTTCGCCAACGCCGCCGAAGACCTGGATAACCGCAACCTCCTTGGATACATCAATAACCTGCCCCAGCCTTGTCTCACCCGAGCTGAGATCTACTTCGACAACCTCGTTATACTGTATTCCAGGTATGGCCTCCACGAAGAGGAGTGAGCCCTTAGCGCTTAACGCCTTCCTGACCTCTTTAACGCTGAGGGATGTCACTTCTTCTCCCCTCCAATCAACTCACTGAAGGTTTTATGTATCTCATCTATGAGGGATTTGAATGTTTCAGCAAATTTCTCGCCGGGTACCTCCTTCATCCTCGCTATTTTCACCCTCAAGGGCAGCTCCCTTATTTTCTGAAGGGAAACGCCTGAGGAGAGGGCCTTGTCAGCCTCATGGTAGAATTCAAGGATGGCCTTCAACATCATCACTGTTTTCTCTGGAGGGCTGTATGCATCGACCGGGTGGAAGGCGTTTTGCTGTAGGAAGTCCTCTCTAATCATTCTTGCAGCATCGAGCAGGAGCTTATCATCGTCGGGCAATGCGTCTGGGCCAACTAGCCTCACGATCTCCATTAATTCGTTCTCCCTCTGAAGTATCTTTAGAGCTTCGTTTCTCACCTGGAGCCAGTCGTTGAAGAGCTTCCTCCACCACCTCTCGACACTCTCCACGTAGAGGGAGTAGCTCATGAGCCAGCTAACCGCTGGAAAATGTCTCCTGTTGGCTAGCGCTATGTCGAGCGCTATCAACGTTCCAATATATCTCAACGTGTTCTGAGTCACCGGTTCACTGAAGTCTGCCCCAGGGGGTGAGACTGCCCCCACGATCGTTAAGGAGCCTTCCCTTGTCGGGCTGCCTGAACACACGACTCTCCCAGACCTCTCATAGAACTCTGCAAGCCTGGAACCCAGGTATGCCGGGAAGCCCTCCTCGCCGGGCATCTCCTCAAGCCTTGCGCTGATCTCCCTCATCGCTTCAGCCCACCTTGAGGTGGAGTCGGCTACCATGAGCACATCATAGCCCATGTCCCTAAAGTATTCCCCTATGGTAACTCCTAAGAACACGCTGGTCTCCCTTGCAGCTACAGGCATGTTGGAGGTATTAGCTATGAAGACTGCCTTCTCAGCTAAGGGTCTACCTGACTTGGGATCCTTTAACTTAAGAAAGGAGTGAAGAGCGTCAGACATTTCATTCCCTCTCTCACCGCAACCAACATATATGTTTAACTGTGTCCTAGCCCATTTTGTAAGGGTTTGGAGGAGAACGGTCTTTCCCGACCCGAACCCGCCGGGGACGGCTGCTTTTCCACCCCTAGCTATCGGGAACATCATGTCGAGAACCCTTGTACCTGTTATTAAGGGTTCTACAGGCTCAAGCCTCTTTGTATAGGGCCTCGGCTTTCTGACAGGCCATTTCTGCATCATCTGTATTTCCTTTAATTTACCTCCCCCTAAATCCACCACTGCTATAGTGTCCTCAATGGTATAGTCACCGTCTGGAGAGATCTCTTTAAGGGTTCCCGAGACCCCTGGGGGCACCATTATCTTGTGTTCTATTAGCGGGGTCTCCTGAACGCTTCCTAACACCATCCCGGGCTCTATCTTATCACCAGGTTTCAACGTGCTCGATCTGGTGAAAGGCCACTTCACATCCCTTGGGAGCGAGTTCACCTTAACGCCTTTCTTGATGAAAGGGCCTATAAGGCTGCCTAAAACTGATAGAGGCCTTTGAAGGCCATCGAAGACCTTACCGACAATCCCCGGACCTAGCTCGGCTGAGAGAAGGTGCCCAGTGCCTTCAACCTCCTCCCCAACCCTAAGCCCTGATGTGTCCTCGTACACTTGAATGAATGCCCTGTCCTCCTGAAGCCCTATTATCTCACCTATGAGCTTATCGTCACCGACGTAAACGACTTCATAGACCATTGAACCCCTCATACCCTCAGCTATGACGAGAGGGCCTGAAACCCTCAATACTTTACCTACTACCACGCTTCACACCTCCAAACTGATACCTAAATAAGCCCTTACAAGCCTATTGTAGTATTCTTTAACGTTCATTTTATTTACCTCTCTTGCTGAAGGAAGGTACAATATAAGGGGGTAAGGGGATGTACGTCTAAAGCTCTCTACATACTCTCTAAGCCAATCCTGCACTATAATAATCCCGTAGCTGGAGTCTTCGAACAACTCGGAAATCAGTTTGCCTATCTTCTCCTTCAGGGATTTTCCCTCATCTTTCTTGGTATTGATGATGTATGTTTTGGAGACTCCTGCGAGCCTGAACCCATTAACGAATAACTCATCCCCTATGACAGCAACTTTCTTCTTACTCGGTAAGAAACTCATACACCCTCACCACATCATCTAATTTACTTCTGATGTATTCACCCCTATATCCGAGGTTGAGAAGGGTAAGAAGATATGATATGAAGAGGCTCTCCCACTCCTTGAGAAGTAGGTAGCGGAGTAACGTGCCCCTGGTGAGAGGCTTAAAAGCTAGGAAACGGTCGCAGCATGCAAGGCTGGCAACATTGAAGAAAAGCTCTAGGAGGAAGGGATTTGAGGTGATCTCACTTATTATCTTCTCATTGAGGTGGAGGTTTGCAAGTACATTTGCATTACCTGTTTTTCTAACTTTCATTATACACGTGCTATATTTCATAATACATGAAATGCATTTTACCGCTTCTGGAGCGCCTTTTAACAGGCTGCTTAGCTGGCTCCATATTTTCCCCTGAAGTTCATTGTATACATTATAGAGATTTAGGTCCCTGAGTTTTAAACCTCTGTAAGCTGTGAGAAGTTGGGAGAGGTTCTGAAGCCCCGGTGTCTTCATCTTATGAAACTCTCTCACCATGTTGTCAACTGTTTCGGATTTCTGCACTGCCTCAGAAACTTCGTGAAGGATGGGATATCGGGGAATTTCCTTACATTGTAGGGAATAGAAGAGAGCATTTAAAGCGTAGCGGGACATGTAGACGTCAATGATTTGAAATAAGCCTTCAGATATTTCTATAAGTTTTGCCGTTTTGATAAGGTCCTCAATCCAGCATTTCATTAGATTCTCAAATATTGCATCGCTTTGAGGAAGATTATCGATTTTAATATTTCTCTGAATGCATTGCAATACGTTGAAATTGCTTATAGTCGATATGAGGTCTGAAGGAGTATTTATGAGGTGGCTACGGATACTCGCGACAGACTTTGGGGTAAGGGCTCTATCCGCATATAGTTTTACCTTGGTTAAAAACTTCAGATCTTTCATGTAACTCATTTCCTAACCCTTCAAGATTTCCTTGTTGACCTCATCATAGAGGATGCTCAATGCTCTTTCCAATCGGGTTGAATATGTATTATCTATGGCTATAGTGCCATCTACATTCTCCAATATGAGCCCTCCAAGATATTTTTCATCTATTTCTTTGATCTCTTCAACTTCCTCATCTAGTCCAAGCTCTTTCAAGGCATTTTTAAGAACTTCCACATCCCTCGCAAGGACTTTGATTACGAATTTATCCTTTATTATGGATTGACCAGCTGAATCCTTTAGGAGGTTTTTAATTGATTGCTCTCTAGCCTTAGGAGGTAGCTCTATGAGCCTCTTTTTAGCTTCCTCCACTAAATTGTCTAGGAGGGCTCTCTTAAGCTGGAGGAGTTTCATGTTTACCTCCATAGACCTACTTACGTATTCCCTGTTCCATTTCTCCCTAAGTTCTGAGAGAGCTTTCATTCGCTCTCTTTCAAGCCTTCTTTTGTACTCATGCTGGGCTTCGTCAATTATTTTTTCTGCTTCCCTTCTAGCTTCCTCAATTATCTTGGCTGCTTTCTCCCGGGCCTTCTGCATAACGCTCTTCCTTAACTCCTCTAAACTCACCTTTGAGTCTCCCCCTCACTATATAGAGAGGCCAGCTACCACTACCAGAAGCAGATACCCGAACACCATGCCTAGAATGCCAAACAATTCGATATAAGAGGCAAGTATCATTGTAGAGGTTGAAATCCTACCCTTAGTCTTCGGGAGCTCTACAATACCCGACATACATACGGAACCCTGATATACAGCTGAATACAGCTCAGCTAGCATCACTCCAAGGCCTATTACAAATATAGCTACCCCCTTGGCTAGGGTTACCTGTGCTGTAGGGATAAACGTTAGACCTAACAGGGTGAAGATGAAGCCGTAAAATGTCTGAGTCATTGGAAGTGATGAGAGAAGTAACACCCACTTAAACTGAGCAGCATCTTCTGAAAGAACTGAGAGTCCTGCACTCGCTGCTCTGGCAATGCCTATTGTTGAACCTATTAGCCCTCCTATAATCCCTAGTGAGACACCAGCTGAAGCTAATAATAATGGATCGACTGGAGATATGCCAGCCATTTCTTCATGCACCCTCTCGTTCTTTACTACTTAGGGTTATTAAGCTCTACGTGCTTGAAGATCAATTTATAATGTATAAATAATTATTTTTAGCCACCTGAAGCTTTCTTGATGCACCCTACGTCTTGGCCGAGCCACCACCTATGATTATGTGCTTGGGAAGCACTGCTTTCAAAGGATTGAACTCCCTTCCATCACCTTCATACCATTTAGGTAGGAATTCGACAAAACAGAGTCTTAGTGAGTGTACAAAGGCACCAATCACGCCAAAGATTATGGTGATTAAGTTCATTATAAGCATGACAAAACCGGCCACAATAACCCCTGCAGCTAGACCTATGATGGGGATCATGCCTTCCATGGACTGAGCTATGCTGATTGAGAGCGAGTTGAAACTTCTAGCCATCATGTACGTCGCAAGACCTAGTCCTGCAAGCCTGGAGTAAGAAAGCACGTCACCCAGTAGGCCGGTCACTGAGAAGAGCCATAGAATCACTCCGGGACCACCAGAAGACTTAACGGTACCGGCTATTATTAGGAAAAGTCCTCCAAGGCTTCCATATAGGAATACGCTAGCTAGACTGCTGCTCAACGGGAATAGGTCATAGTGGAGTATTGAGTGAAGTAGGTAGGGAATACCGAACAATTCGCCTATGAAAATACCGGCTTCAGTGATCGTTCTCCCTAGATCCTTATCCTTAATGCCCCGCACCAGTGAGATGGCGTGGCTGAGGTTGATATGTAGTAAGCCGACAACTAGCGCATATTTTAGGAACCATATAGGGTCAGTAAAGGCAAGGAGTGAAGGCACGAAAGCATTCCCTCCCGCAGGGGCAAAGGTCCATCCAGTGCTAGTTCTAACTATGGAGAACCCTGCAAAGGTGTTTGAAAGTACTCCAAACACTGTTGAGGAAATTGATAAGGTGAGCAGGAGCTTCTTTAGGGTTTGATAGCCTTCCGAGTAAGGATTATCGACCAGGCCTGTCTTCTCAAGTACATACTTTACAAGTATGAAGGTGAGAATCCCGTAAACAGCATCAGCAAACATTGTACCGAAGAAAACCATGAAGGAATACATGATAACTGGTGTAGGGTCCCATTCTCTATAGGAAGGCACCCCGTAGAGCTTAGTAATGAGTTCGAAAGGCCTTACAGGTTTCTTGTTCTTAAGTTTGGTTGGCGGCCTTTTTTCACTTTTCATCTGTGATATAAAATAGGTCTTGGTAACACGCATAAGTGTTTCCTCTAAGGCCTGCATTTCTGGTTCTGGTACCCATCCTTCAATCCCTATTAGGTAGTCGCCGGCTAGCGCATTTAATAATGCATCAATTCTATCCCTATATATGTCGCGGATAACCTTAGCTAGGGCTATATCTGGGGCAATAATGTTCAGCAAGCTGCTGAAAGTCTCCTTAGCTTCCTTTAGCTCTTTAGCTATGTTCTCCTCCTTCTCCTTGAGTTCATTAAAGTATTCTTTCAAAGGCTTAGAAAGTGGTGGAAGCCTTACTATCTCCATCTTGAACTTGTGTATAAGTTGAAGCACCCTATCTTTTGAGGGATGAAGCCCAACTATAACAGCTATGGTCTCGCCATCGCCCACGTTGCTCTCGGCATATATCTTTACGTCTGGAGGAAGCGATTGAGTAAATGAAGGAAATAGTGAAGTCTTCCCAATAACAGTAATGGAATAAATAATTCTTCCTTCATAATTTAGATCCCTCAATAAGTTATCTCCCATAATGGGTAGAAGGTATGTCAGATACTTGAGTTGCTTTCTGATGCTTGAGAGCTCCTCATTCAGCCTCTCTTGGTTATTGAGGAGGGTGCTAAGGGTTGAATAGTTCTTTTTATGTTCGTTTAGAAGGTTTCTAACGGTTTGAGGGAGCGTTGCTAAGCTAATTTCAGCCTTTAGCTCTATATCTTTAGGTACCTCGTAAAAAGATTCTAGAGTTTTGAGAACGTTATCTAACTCTTGGACGAGTGTCCTTTCATTATAGAGCGCTTTTTTATCCTCATCCGGTATCTTGCCTAGGGGTTCTATGTGAATCAGCCCAGCCTCTTGAAGAGAAGCTATTGCGACATCTTTCATGTCTTTAGGGAGTAGTATTCTGACGTAGGTAACCTTCTCAGGTGTTGAGAGAAGGATGCCCATCCTAGGCCCCCAGACCAGCCACAAGATTAACTAACTTACTTACCAATTGTTCCTTCTTCTGTTCAAACAATTCCCTTAATTTTTCAGACTTCACTTTAAAGTTCTCTTCAACCTCATTGATCTTTTTCTTATATTCTTCCTCAACCTCCTTTTTCTCCTCCTCGCTTAAAGGATCCTTTATCTCCATATTTCTCAGCCTCTCAGCTTCCTCTCTAGCCTTTCTCAAGATCTCCATGGCCTCCCTCTCAGCCTCCTCCACGATTTTCTCAGCCTCTTTCTCAATTTCCTCCAACGACATCAATAAGCCCCTAGAAGGATGGGTTAAGTCAAGTTAAAAAGCATTAGAGGTGTAAGTCTGAACTTATCGGCTCCAGATTTCTTATTGCCTTTGGTACTGCTTTGGAAATCACGTATACATGGGATGTAGCTTTGAATTAAGAAAATAAAAGATTGGGAAGTTACCACCATTTTCTGCTATATTTTAAACCGTTTAACTTCTCCTCCTTTCTCGGCTTCCTGAACACAAATAGATGCTCATGAGCGATGAGGTAGAAGTCCACCCATCTTCTCCTGTCCTCTGGCGCCTTCACCCACGATGTTTTTTCATTCTTCGCTATTCCTATCCATTTTTCTCTAGTTGTCTTAGTCTTCCATTGAAGCTTGATTATATCTTCCTTAAGTATAAATCCAGCCTCAAGGAACTGCTGCAACACCCTGAAAGCTATCGGCACGTAATGTCTTTTTCTCCTGGTGTCTCCGATAAGTATTGCAGCGTACCTTCCAGGCTTAAGCACTCTGAAGGATTCCTCAGCGATTTCTCTAATCCCCTGAAGGTATTCCTCAAGATTCCTAGCTCTTGAGAGGTCTCCCTCTGCCTCAACCTTCGAGTAGGTAATGATGTTGTAGTAAGGTGGGTGAGTAGCTATTAGATCTATTGACTCATCTTCGATTAGGTCTAGGTTTCTGGCATCGCCTTGGTAAACCTTGATCTCTAGGTTGGGATTTTCACCAGCGGGAGTCCAGTATGCGAAGTTGAGCCTGTCAAGGGTTAGAATAACTGCCTCATAATTGATGTCCACGCCTATAGCATTCCTCCCTAAAAGCTTGGCCTCGACAAGGGTTGTCCCTCCACCGCACATCTGATCTAAAACTGTCTCACCAGGCAGGGAATATCTGAGTATAAGATTCCTAGGTATGAAAGGCGACCAATTCCCCCGGTAATTGCCTTTATGAGTAGCCCACTCACCCCTATCTGGGAAAGACCACACAGTAGTCGTCTCTAAGGTAAATGACTTAGGCTGATACTGAGAGATATAATGAGACCTTCCAACCTCGATCTCAGCATTCCCGATTCTAACCTTAGGATGTTCTCTAACATAGTTAAGGTACTCCTCAAAGGTAATGAGACGCATGCCCTGATACTTACTCATACCTTTTCGAGCCATGCCTGTCCTTCCTCTTCAAAACCTATCTTACTTCGCAAATATTTACAACCAGCCCCTGACGCTATAAACTATCTAATCCCTAATCTCTCCCTAGCAAACTCTAAAACACTCTAGAAATACTAGAGCAGGTCAGCCCTCACACGGTTCCTCATCAACTCAGTTCCGGAGTGCTCTTCATCACATTACTGAATGCTTTTTAGACATTAATTAAGATATTCTTGGGTTGATTAATGAGCGAAGACTATGTTGTGAGGTTCGAACACCCTAGTGCGAAGTCTTTCATGACGATCTTGGAGGCTTTGGGAAACATTGTTGATGAAGCACTGCTGAATTTTTCTGAGGGAGGTATTAGTGTGAAGGCGCTAGATCCGGCGCAGGTTGCCCTCATAGATATTCAAATCCCCCGTGACTCCTTCGTCACCTACGAGATTAAGGGAGAACTTTCGGTAGGGGTGAACCTAGCTAATTTGCTGAAGACCCTGCCCCGCCCTAAGAAGGGTGACAAACTGATTTTCTCAGCTACTGAGGAGTTCTACGAATTTCTCCTGGAAGGGATCGCTACGAAGAGATATAAGTACAGATCCATTGAGGTCTCTGCATCCCAGGTTCCATCTATAGACCTTGACTTCAAGGTAACGGCTAAATGTATTTCTAAGGCATTCCGCGATGCAGTGAAGGACTTGAAGGGTGCTGGAACCCTCGTATTTGATGCTCAGGACGATCAATACCTCTACCTTAAGGCCCCGGAATTGAACGCTGAAGCCAGGCTTTCGAGAATAGCAGGCTCTATATTAGAGATGGAGGTTAAGGAACCCTCTAGGAATAGTTATGATGAGGATTACATAAATAAAGTGCTTAACCTTACCACGGTCTCAGACGTGATAGAAATTAGATTTGGTTCGGACATCCCCCTCAATCTTGATTTCACGATCGTAGAGGGTGGAAAGGTTAAATATCTCCTAGCGCCTAAAGCCTGACAGTAAAATTTTTATTGAACACCAATAAATAATTAACATGGGTGTTGCATTGCCTATTTTAGACCTTGATGATATTGATAAGAAGTTGATAGAACTTCTTCAAGATAACGCAGATCTAACATATGCAGAGTTAGGCAAGATATTAGGCATAAGCCCTTCAACAGTCTACACGAGGGTTAAGCGTCTCAAGGAAAGAGGTTTCATAAAAAGGATAGTGGCTGAAGTATCTCCTGAGATGATGGGTTATAATCTAAGGGCACTGGTATTCCTTTCTGTGGACGTGAAGAAATACAATAACATCATGAATGAGCTCCTTAAATACCCTCAGATCAAGGTTATATATGATATAACGGGTGAATGGACTTTTGCCCTTGAGATTATGGTAAGAGATCATAAGGAGCTGACTGACTTGCTTGATAAAGTAGGCAGTATTGAAGGCGTTCAGCAGACTTCCACTGCCGTAGTTTTAAGGGTTATTAAGGAGGATCGCAAGGTTACCCCTATATGAAGGCTATATTTGGATATGGTTTTTTCTCGGTATGCTCTGACGGCTTCTTTCTTCAAGACATCATCTTTGAATACAGGGATGAGGATCTAGAGTATTACGTTATCCTCAAAGATGAGGATGTGAAGAAAGAAGAACTCAGGAATCTTAGAAATAACATGCAGAAGTCCTTAGATGAGGAGAAAGTTATAGTTAACGGGGCTAGAGCATTTCCTAACGTCCTGGGAGTTGAAGTCGGGTTTGCCGGCTCTAAATACCGACCCTATATAAGGTATTTAATAGGTTTTAAGGTCTCTTTAAGACACGGGGAGAACTTCTACAGGGATATCTACGAGCCTACAATAGCTGAGTATGACTACACGGTCACGTGGGTCCTTCCCCCTACAGCAGTGGTCTTAAAGGCTGATGTGAATGTACCATATCATGTGAACAATGGCAATATTATCTCTTTATATGTTAGAAGAGGCACTCATTTACCAGGGTTTGAGGAGATCATTTTCCAGATTCCTTAAAAGATCTCCTAACCCTCTTAAGGTAGTACTGAACTGGCGTCTTTGTCCCACAGTCCGCGACACACATCCCCAGGGTCTTCATTTTCTCACAGCTATATACAGAGTATTTCTTACGCCCTCCCTTCAAACCAGCAAGATGTTCTATCTGGTATCGAGCTATTCTTTCGTTGTAGTCAGGGGCATGTTTAAATAGCTCAAGCACATAGTCAACACTTGCCCCAATATTGAGAAGGAAAGTAGCTAAAGCAAATCTTTGATGATGAGATAGGTGCTCTCCTCTTATGAGGGAATCCCTTATTAACTTAATACATGGAGGGAAGAATTCCTCGATGATATGACCCTTGAATTTCTCAGGCATTTCACGGAATTCATCAGTGGTATACCCCCTCACCTTTCTCACGGTCTTCCTAACTTCCTCCACTAGATCAGCGACTCTCTTTATGGAGAGCTGACTAGCGTAAATAGATGCTTCCTTCAACATGATCTCCTTAACGGAGTTTTCCAACAACCTAGCCGCTTCCCTCTTAGTAATATATACGTACCCCTCCTTCACAGGCTTATTAACTAGCTTCCATCTGGGGTCGGTGCTCAGCTTTTCACTTAGCGTAAGATAGGAAGGGATCTTAATCCTGTATTGATAGCACTCGATCAGCTTCTTCCCAGATCTTGGCTCCACATCAAGCAAGACCTGGAGACCACATTTGTTTGTAGGGGTAACTAAAAGCTCCATCTTGGTACCTGCCTTCCGAGCTATTGAAGCGATAATCTCATCCTCTTCCGAAAGAAGGTATGAATATGTCCTTTTAGACTCGTAGTCAATAAACTTTCTTAACGCCCAAGGATCGCTTAAAGCCGCTATACTAAGTGCGAGGAAGAACGTGATTACTTCCTCTTCCTCGTTCTTTGAAGGCATGTACCTAATGTTCCTTAAGGCGTTCAATACTCGAATGAGGCCTTTCCTTCTATATCTTTCAATTGCAGCAAGGTCATTCATGGAAGGAGGTTCGCTGAAGAAATGACTGAGGTAGTCCCCCAAGTCTATTATGTAGGGGTATTTCGAGTAGAATGGTATGTTACTCAAGCGGAAACCCCTTTAGCAAGGCGTCACTGATTAATCCCATTTGCTTCAACGCTTTGGCAAGCTGGCTTAACGCCTCAAGGGTTCTCGCATCTATCAAGATGTCATCACCATCGACGATTATGGCTATTCCTTCCAAAGGGTTTATAGGGGGTTCAGGAAGCTCAGGCTCCGGCTTATCCCTTCCCACATATATCCACTTGATTCTAGTTTTTCCTTCAGACTTAGTTTTGTAGATTCTATACCAGTATCTGCCGAAATATACGTATTTCACCCTTCTCCCTTCAACATCCTTGTACACCATATGAACAGGCTTCAGATAATACCCGCTATCACGAATACGGGTATTATAATCATAAATCCTCGATCTGTAATGTGCGTATATGCCCATCACTAACTCATACCCGCCTCTCACCCGTATAGTTTTAGCCATCGCCTCTACCGCCTAACTAGGCGTTTAATGCAAAATATTTCTTACTTCACCCATTATGAAAGCAGACATCTGTATTCTTCAGCCTAAACCTCTTGAGCTTGCTGTAAACAACCTCCTTGAACCTATCTATTTCCTCGGGAGTGACTCCCCTATCTTTCGCTATTTTCTTAACTTCCTCTTCAACAATGGCGTATTTCTTGAATCTCTCATTCAGCGCTTTCCAGTCAATGCCTGAGAGAGCCTTGCCTATTGAGGCATCGTAGGGCAGAATGCCCTTAATCATTAACACACTAAGTATAGGATATCCCACATATCCTCTGAATCTAGTTCCGTTATCTGTGCTGCAGGCCTCCCTTCCCTCCACATCAACGAATACACTATACTCTCGATCCCCTTCAGAAGACCGAACAATGAACCGCTTGTCGTCTACCTGGATTACCCTCCCGTCTGCTATAGCACCTGCGGCTTCCAGAACCTTTATTTTGGGTGGCAACCTTAAATAAGGCAAGTGACCTACCCATTAATTGATACGTCGACGCAGATATTTAGGTTTCCTCTATAATGGAGGAGTCATCATTTCCATCAGAGTTAAAGTGCGGGAAGATCTCAGCGATTCTTTTCTAAAGGGATCTAGCAGCTATAACTCTGTAAAACCTTGCATAGAGTTCTTGTTATTATCGATTTATCTCTGGATTCAATGCAAATCAGCTTGAGGCGTTGATTAATCCCTTTAACTATTGTAACCCTGTGCTCGGGAAAGAGCTCCTTCAAGTAGCTGATGAGCTGGGTATTGACGTTATGTCTTTTGCATGAGCTGTTTGAGCGAAATATAAGTTCATTGTCTTTAAATTCTAGGGAGGCCTTCTCCTGCTTGGGGATAACGTAGACCTGAAAAATATAGCACCCCTTACCGGCTTCTTTAATCTTGTTTGCGATCAGGGCCTCACACATAGCCGTATCCTGAGTTTAAGGTAATGGAGTGAAAAACTACGTTTCTTCTTTCCTTATTTTTTCAGCGTACTGCTCTGGTGTGAGGAATTCTGATTCGTCGATGTTTTCCGAGGCCTTCACTTTGAATAGCCATCCATCACCGTATGGGTCCTTGTTTATTGTCTCCGGCGCGTCGATCAGGTCTTCATTGGCTTCAATGATCTCTCCATCTACTGGTGCATACACGTCGGCCACCGACTTAACGGATTCTAGGGTTGCTGCAGGTTCTCCTTTTTTAACCTTATGCCCTGCTTCAGGAAGTTCGACGTTGACTATGTACTTGAGTTTCTTTTGTGCATAGTCGGTTATTCCGATAGTTATTGTTGAGTTCTCGATTAGGAGCCACTCATCAGTCTTTGTATAAAGCCTATCACCTTTTACAAGATACTCGCCTAACTTTGTCTTAACGGTTGTGTCTGATGCCATTTTTGCCACCTCATATTAGTGGGAACTCGGATATTTTAGCTTCATGTAATCTGCCCCTGACCTCTACCTGAAGCTTGAAGCCTATATATGCGTGGGTTGTTTTAACATAACCCATACCAATAGATCTCTTCAGCATAGGAGAGTAAGTGCCGCTCGTGACATATCCTACTTCCTTTCCTCCAGCGAATATTTTACTGCCGTGCCTCGGTATGCTCCTGTCACCTTTCTTGAACTTGAACCCTACTCTGAACCTACTTACGCCCTCCTCATAGTATTTCATCACTTTATCGCAGCCAATGCAGTCAGTTTTACCTAGGGTTAAAGGTAGCCAATATCTGGCCTCAATAGGATTTGTTGATTCACCCATATCTTCACCGACTAAGAGATAACCCATTTCCAGCCTGAGGCTGTCTCTGGCAATAAGTCCTGCGGGTTTAGCACCTGATTCCACGGCCTTTTTAAATATCTCTCTTCCATGGTCGACATCCGCCCATATCTCAAATCCGTAAGAGCGTACTTCCTCGCCAGTCCAACCAGATCTGCTGATTAGCGTTGCCTCCTTACCTAACACTTCTGCGTTAGGGAGAAATTGAAGGATTTCCAGCTTCTTAATGTCTTCGGGCGCTTTAAGAGCGTCCATTATCTCGGGTGCTTTAGGACCTTGTACGGCTATAAGTGTTGTCTTGCCTGTGACATCATCAATTTCTACGTCGGAATTGGAAAAGCCTAGTCTGTCTCTTAACTGAATGAGCCATTCTCTATCACTGACGACATTAGGTGCATTTACTACTGCAAGCCATTCGTCATCTTTTAAGTAGTATAGCATAATGTCATCCTTAATCCCTCCCTCCTCATTCAGTAACAGGACTGGACCGCTCATATGACCCTCCTTAAATTTCCTTAGATCTTTACTCACAACCTTCTGAAAGAACTCATAGATCTTATCACCTCTTATGATGTATCTCCCCATATGTGAAACGTCGAATACTGTAACGGATGTGCGTGTGTGGACATGCTCTTCCACCGGGTTCCCATAATCCATCGATGTTATCCATCCAGCAAATTCCCCGAGATTGCCTCCTAGCTCACGTTGAAGATCCATTAAAGGTACTTCCCTCGCCGTCCCATCTCACCTCTAACATCATCATATTCGAGGGTAGGAAATTAAGAGTTATGTGTTTTACTTTACGATTTAGGTTTACAGTTTAATCGCGATTATGCTTTCAGAGCAGTCTCCAGAGATAAAGGGGTTGCCAGGGCCTATGGCATTTTCCCCTCACTCTTAACGTTCTTACGTAATGAAACAATTATTTTATCTAGGCATTCATTAAGTAGTGATTGAAAATGCCGCATCATTGGATACCTAACTCTTCACCTGAAGTTAAGAATGAGATGTTAAAGGCTTTAGGGATTAAGGACGTCATGGAATTGTTCAATGATATACCTGATGAACTGATATTAAAGAGGAATCTGGACGTGGGTTTTGGGCGTCTAACGGAGTATGAGGCGAAGAGAAAATTTTTAGAAATTGCTGGAAGGAGTAAGGTATTCACAGACCCTCCTCCTTTCATAGGAGGAGGTGTATGTGCTCATTATGTTCCATCTGTCATCAAGGCGATCCTCTCGAGGTCAGAGTTCTATAGTGCATATACACCATATCAGCCGGAGATAGCTCAAGGCCTTCTTCAAGCGTTTTTCGAGTATCAGAGCCTTATGGCAGAGCTTTATGGTGTCGATATAGTAAATGCATCCATGTATAATGGCAGTACTGCTGCAGCCGAGGCTGTGAGGATGGCGTTAAGGGTAAAAAGAGGGCGAAGCAAGGTCTTGATTGCAGCCTCAGCCCATCCTGAGGTCAAGGAGGTAATCAGGACGTGGCTTCTAGGAACTAGCGCTTCAATTTTCGAGGTTCCATACAATGAGGGGGATGGTGAAGTAGATTTAGAGAGGTTGAAGGAGCTTATGAGTAACGACGTTGCAGCTCTATATATAGAAAACCCGAACTTCTTCGGCGTGGTTGAGACACATCTTAAAAGCGCTATTGAAATAGCTCATGATAACGGATCTTTAGCCATTGTTAATGCAAACCCTATTTCCTTAGGTATTTTTGAGGCTCCTGGGAAGCTAGGTGCTGATATAGTTGTAGGCGATGCTCAGCCCTTGGGCTTGGGCATGAATTACGGAGGTCCTTCAGCAGGGATCTTTGGGATAATGGACAGGAAGGAACTAGTTAGGCAGCTCCCGGGAAGGCTTATAGGGGCTACCAAAACCGTGAAAGGTGATGAGATAGGCTATATGATGATCCTTCAGACCAGAGAGCAACACATACGTAGGGAGAGAGCAACCTCAAACATTACGACTAACTCAGGGCTTGAGGCTATCGCAGCTGCAGCATATGTCTCCCTTCTAGGTTCAGAGGGTTTAAGAAGGTTAGGTGAGGCGATACTCGGGAGAACCTATTATACGTTAGAAAGGCTTCCGAGCATTGCAGGGATCTCACCGCTTTTCACTTCAGCAACCTACTTTAGGGAGATTCCAATAGCTACACCCGCCGCAGGTGATGAGATAGTCAAGTCATTACTTAAGGAAGGCATACATATAGGACCGCCGCTGGGTATGTTCTTCAATAGATATAGAAATTCCTGCCTCATCTGTGTTACAGAGCTCCACACTAAGAAGGATATAGATAGGTTAATCTCTTCCCTTCAGGAGGTGGTTAATGGTGCCTAAATCATTCAGACAGGCCGTATGGGATGAGCCCCTGATTTTTGAACTGTCAAGTAACGCTAAAAAAACGTTCGAGATCGATGAAGAATTTAAGGATTACGCTGCCGATGCTATGAGGAAGTTACCTGTTGAAGCATTGAGAAAGGAAGCTCCGGCCATACCCAACATAAGCGAGCCTGAGGTGGTGAGGCATTACACGAGGCTTTCCCAGATGGCTTACGGTGTAGACCAGGGGCCAGTGCCTTTGGGATCATGTACAATGAAGTACAATCCAAAGATAGATGAGGAGCTAGCAACCCTGCCATACATTACTGACTTACATCCATACCAAGACGAAGACACGGTTCAGGGTATTCTCGAGATAATATACCTTATGCAGAAGTGGTTAGCTGAGATAACCGGTACATACATATGTTCTCTCCAACCGCCTGCAGGTGCTGCAGGAGAGCTGACAGGCGCCCTTATAATACGTAAGTACCTGAAGGAAAAGGGTCTTTCAGACAAGGACGAAATGATCGTTCCTGAGAGTGCCCACGGTACAAACCCAGCTAGTGCGGTCATGGCAGGTTTCAAAGTGGTTAAAGTACCTGCTGACAGTGAAGGTAATACAGACCTGGAATCCCTGAAATCTGTTGTAGGTGAAAGGACTGCTGGAATAATGCTCACTAACCCAAGCACTCTAGGACTGTTTGAATCCAGAATACTTGAGATCTCCGACCTTATACATGGTGTTGGAGGACTGCTCTACTATGATGGGGCTAACCTGAACGGTATACTGGGTATTGCACGTCCTGGGGATATGGGCTTCGACATCACTCACCTTAACCTCCATAAGACGTTCGCGGCACCCCATGGCGGTGGAGGTCCTGGAGCAGGAGCCACCTGCGTGAAGAAGGAGTTAGCCGACTATCTCCCAGTACCTATAGTAGATTATGACGGGAGGAAGTACCGCCTCCGGTACAACTTGCCTAAAACCATAGGAAGAATGACATGGTTCTACGGGAACATTGTCCCAATGGTTAAATCCTTCATCTACCTTATGATGTTAGGTCCATCCTTAAGGGAGGTTGCCGAGATCTCTGTGCTGAATACAAACTACCTCATGAGGAAGCTGACCTCGCTGAAGGGTGTTTCTCTGGTCTACGGTGAAGGTAGGTGGAGAAAGCATGAGGTGGTGATCAGTTTTGACAGACTACATAAAGATACAGGGGTGAGCGCTGAGGACGTAGCCAAGGCCTTGCTTGACAGGGGCTTCCACGCACCCACAATCTACTTCCCTCTCATAGTTCCTGAGGCACACATGATTGAATTAACGGAGACTGAAACTAGGGAGAACATAGATGCTATTGCTAACGCCTATGAGGAGATAGTGAGGCAGGCTTATGAGGATCCAGCAAAAGTTAAAGACACGCCGAGAAACACGTCTATAGGAAGGCTTGACGCCTTAGTAGGCAATCATCCTAAGACAGTAACGCCTTCATACAAATACATGAGCAGGTTAAGAACTGGGTAATCTCGAAGATGTGGTTTTAACATAATTTTCTGGACAGCAAGCAGGAACCACACTCATAACGGTTTCTTCCCTGTAACCAGTTATCACCCTGATGTGGCCGGCAAGTTCCTTGTCGAGTTCAGGGTCACCAGAATCGACAAGAAGGTACTTAAGTCCTCTGAGCTTACTTTCAGTGGCTAGGACATGAATTCTCTTCTTCCCCACATGCCTTATCACAGCGCTGCTAAATTGTTGGTTACCTCTCCCAAATATATAGCCTTGCGCGCCGATAACCGTCACCACTATATGGGGGTCGTCGAATTTTTCAATTAGTTCTAGTATCTCCTTCTCCCCAAGATCGGTACCCACGATCCTGCCATTGTATAAGGCGTCAACACCTAAGAGGGTCTTCCTAAGGCCAAGGACATCTGTTATAGCTTTAATTGTTGTCCCAGGCCCTAAAAGGTAAAGGCTCTGAGGCCTCAGGTACTCTTCAATGAAGTACTGTGCTATCCCGACTTTCTCCTCTTCATCGCCTCCTGAACCGAAATCCTTTGTAGGGACTAGAAGGCCCTCTATAACCGGCGTCCTAGCTAATGCAAACCTCCTAACTCTAAGGATTCCTTTCCTGATGGATTCCTCATCAGCGTCAGCCACCTCACCGACTTCAATAGCTGTCACTCCTTCCTCAAAGCCCCTAACGATTAAGGCAGCTGCCTCAGGTGATAGTGAGAAAACGCCTGAATACATTTTCACTCCAGCAGGTATTCCTAGGATGGGGACATCACCATCAACTGCCTCTACAATGTCTCTGGCCGTGCCGTCCCCGCCTACGAAGGTCAGAAGGTCTATCCCGGATGAGAGTATTTTTCTCGCTGCAGCCATTGTATCTTCACGCCTAGTTAAACCCTTAGCGGCTGGTATGTCGATGCATTCATGATGCAGACCTACTTCACGGACGTAGTCACATCCCATGGAGTGGTTAGCGCTTATAATGACTCCATGGAAGTGGCGCCTCTTCAGCTCCTTAAGGAACCTCAATGCCCTTTCAGGAGCAACTGGTCTAGCTCCTCGGCGTAGGGCTTCATAGTAGAGGGAGCCGTCAGTTCCTTTAAGTCCTACAGACCCTCCCATGCCAGCGACAGGGTTAACTATGAATCCTATCCTCATGACGAGCACCCTAGAAAAGAGGGTCTGCAGCAATTTATTTTCACATCACACCCCCACAGCCTAAGGTAGGGTTATCCGGTAACCTGTATAGAGTAATACTATCGTTCACACATTTGGTGATCGAGTTGAGATGCCCCTACTGTGGCTCTCGAAATCTGGTATGGGATTACAGCCGTGGAGAGATTATATGTGGTGACTGTGGCTCTGTCATCGACAGAATATACGTAGCGGAGGATGTGGTAGGCACTGCCCTCGAGGAGATTAAGGACATGCGGAGATCTGGAGGAACTCCGCGAATGTCAAAAGCGACCAAGGAGTATCTAAGGCTGTTGAAGAGGATTAAGAGCAGCAGAAGGCTCTCTAAGAGGGCAGTTATAGACACTAAGAACTTCATGGAATACGTCGATGGCAAGAGGGGCAGAGTAAAGACTGTGAAGGTCGGTATTACTGATGTACGCCTGCTTACAGATACACACGTAAGCGAGGTTCTCAAGATAATTAATAAATACCCAAGGCTTAACTCAAGGACTGACAGAGCTAAGGTTGCCTTAGCCCTTATAGCTATAGGGATTGCTACTAAGTCAAGGCTTGAGATCCGTAGTCTATCGAGGGCAACAAGCTTGAGCGAAATGCATATACGTAGGTTAAGGAAAACACTTTCTATGCAGAAGGCATTCATCAACGAAGTTAGGAGGGCTTTAGAAGAGGATGCCCCTACATATTCGGAACGGTATCGTCATGCAATAGCTCTTAGAGCATCATCGGGAACATCGAAGACGTAGGCTCGGCCCACGATTTTTTCAAGGGACGTTACTCTATGAAGCGCATCCGCCCCATTTAATGATGCAGTGCTTACTACTTCATCAACCCTAACTCCAACGATTTTTCCATCTTTCGTAAGGATTTTAATATCTAGCTTTTCGGCCTTGACCCTAGCATAAATATTCCTTCCCTCATTAACATATCTCCCTACAAGCTTGATGAGAGAGTTCCAGTCGCCTTCAAACTTCTCAACAGCTATTAACTTCCCTTTAAGCAGAATCATCCCCAGGGTCACCTCATCGGATAGGGCTGATGGGTTTTCAGTTATGGGGAGCGGTTGAGTTCGCTGACTCTCCTTTCCTGGTATGCTTGGCGGTCTCTCCGTAGGGGCCTTAACCTCGCTTACCTTAGGCGTTGGCACTTCAGCTGGTTTCTCCTCTTTTTCTCGGGTGGGGGAGGGTCCAGTAGCAGCTCTTCTCTTGATCTCCTCCCTTCTCCTCCTCATTACTTCAGCTATTGCAGGGAGTTCGAACATTATCTTATTTTTAAGATCTTCAATGAAGTCAATTATTGCTGGGGATAGGATCCGCTCTTTAAAGAACCCGGCTTTAACGTAGATCCTCCCGCTGACAAGCGAGCCTATCCCTCTAGGCTCTATTGTAAGTCTGAGGTGAAGATAGATTTGCCCTTTACCCTCCACCACCACTGTCTTAGCTCGTTCCCGTGACTCGGTGGAGAGCCTCACCCTTAACTGGTAGGGTGTACCGGAAATTCTCACTACGACCTCCGCCTCATTACCTGAGGCACGTAATAGGGAGTCATATATGGACCAGAGAGGTATATGCATCTCGAGGTCGGAGAAAATGCTGTAAACATCATCCGGCGGTACAGGCGTCAACGCCTCGAATCCCTTCTCGATCGGCATCCGTATCCCTGCCTAATATATTCTTTCCAGTATATGTTAAAAATACATTAACATTTTATCGCTGCCGCAGCCCTTTAAGTTTTATGCGCGGTCCTTCTAGGAGGTGTACAGCCAGCATGCTACGTAGTGTCCTGGTTCTATTTCCTTTAATGGGGGCTCTCTCTCCCTGCATATTTGTTTTGCGTAGGGGCATCTTGGGTGGAACCTGCATCCTGGCGGGGGATTAATTACGCTGGGGGGTTCACCTATTATTCTAAACCTTTCTTTCTTTTTAGCTATCTCTGGGTCAGGTACTGGTATAGAGGCAAGCAATGCCTTGGTATATGGATGGAGTGGGTTCCTGAAAAGTTCATCGCTCGAAGCTATCTCAACGATCTTGCCCATGTACATTACGGCAACCCTGTCGCTCATGTACTTGACAACCCCTAGGTTATGGCTTATGAAGAGGTATGTGAGGTTATACTTCTTCTGAAGGTCTTTAAGCATGTTAAGTATCTGCGCCTGAACGGATACATCAAGGGCTGATGTGGGTTCATCCAGCACGATGAACTGAGGACGTAAAGCAAGGACCCTAGCTATAGCTATTCTCTGCCTCTGCCCGCCAGAGAACTCATGCGGATACCTGTAGAGGTGGGTTTCATTAAGTCCGACCTCGTAGAGGAGTTTGATGACGAAGTCTTCCGGGTCTGGAACCTCTATCCCGTGTGTGCGTAGGGGCTCTATAATGGTGTCGAACACAGTCATACGGGGATCTAGGCTCGTGTATGGATCCTGAAACACGATATTAGCCCTCCTCCTGAAGGCCTTGAGCTTCTTTCCTTTGAGCTTCGTTACGTCCTCCCCATCAAAGAAGATCTTCCCTGAGGTTGGGGGGATCAGTTTAAGTATGAGCCTTCCTGTGGTCGTCTTGCCGCAACCAGACTCGCCGACTAGGCCGAGCGTCTCCCCCTTCATTATCGTAAATGAGACGCCATCTACGGCTTTCACATAGTTCTTCCTGAAGATCCCTCCCGCCTGGAAGTACTTCCTCAGATCGTAAACTTCTACCATTTTATCGCTCATTGTCGTTCACCCCACCGTTGTACAGCCAGCATGCTACGTAGTGTCCTGGTTCTATTTCCTTTAATGGGGGCTCTCTCTCCCTGCATATTTGTTTTGCGTAGGGGCATCTTGGGTGGAACCTGCATCCTGGCGGGGGATTAATGAGGTTGGGGATCGTGCCTGGTATGGGCTCCAGCTTCTCGATATTTGTTTGGGGGTTAGGCACCGCCTTAAGTAGGCCCATAGTGTACGGATGCTTGGGATTCTTGAATAAGGTGTCAGTTTCCGCTAGCTCAACAATGTTTCCAGCGTAGAGGACAGCAACCCTGTCACACATTTCAGCGACTACTCCCATGTCATGCGTGATTAGAAAAAGCGTCAACCCTTTATCTTCCACCAGCCTCTTAAGCAGTTCTAGGAGTTGTGCCTGGACGGTCACGTCTAGGTTGCTGGTGGGTTCATCGGCTATGAGGAGCTTGGGCATGTTACTTAAGCCCATGCTTATCACAGCCCGCTGCCTCTGCCCTCCACTTAATTCATGAGGATAGTTACGTACGCGTTTGTCAGGGTCAGGCATCAACACATTCTTAAGGAGTTGAACAGCCCTCCTCAGACCCTCTTTCAAGTTATTGACAGTTCCATGATCTAGCATCGTCTCCCCGATCTGATATCCTATCTGGTATAGTGGATCTAGAGCGCTTGAAGGATCTTGAATTATGTACGCTATTTCCTTACCCCTGATCTTCCTCAACCCCTCCTCATTAGTTCTCAGAATGTCTATAACATCACCGTCTCTATGGTATAGGATCTCACCCTTAACTATCCGTCCTGGCTGAGGGACGACATTGGTCAACGCTCTTGAGATGACGGTTTTGCCGCAGCCTGTTTCGCCAACCATGCAGAACTTCTCTCCTTCGTAGATGGTGAAGCTCACTCCATTTATAGCCTTCACAACTCCGGCATATGTGTAGAAATATACGTGGAGATCTTTAACCTCTATTAGCGGCCTCCTACCTCTCATCCTTCTTCCCTCTTCCCTTCTTTATTTTGAATTCAATGCTTCTCCTTGTCCTAGGGTCTAGGATATCCCTAAGGGTGTCCCCGAAGAGGTTCCACCCGAGGACTGATATAAGAATCGCTAAACCTGGAAACATCACCAGCCACCACTTTCCTTGGACTAAGTAATCTGAGCCGTGCTGGACGATTGCCCCCCAGTCGGGTATCTTCATCATGGCGCCCATTAAGAAGCTCAAGCCAGCCTCTGTAAGGATTACACCACCTATATCAAGGGTCATCAACACTATTATCGGCCCTATTACGTTAGGGAGGATGTGTTTGAAGAGTATTGAACCAGTATTAAGCCCTAAGGCCCTAGCTGCCTCTACATAGACGTTGTTTTTCTCTTGAAGTACGAGCCCTCTAGTAACCCTTGCATATCCAGGCCACCATACAACCCAAAGGGCGATGATTATGGAGAGTATTGGCGCAACGTTAATAGCGTCATTTGGTCTCACCGCGAAAAGGAAGGAAATTAGTGATGTTAGTGCAGGGGAGTTTGCTATAGCCATCGTCAGCCTGTCGGTTAGGGCGCTGCTGAACGCCAATGCTAGGATTAGTCCTGGAAAAGCCAGGAAAATGTCAGTGAGCCTCATAAGCGTCTCGTCAACTAACCCCCCGTAGTAACCTGATATAAGCCCTATCAATATGCCTATCACTATTCCTACTGGCAGTACAAGTATTGTGGCGTCCAGCGATACTCTAGCACCGTAGAGGAGCTGGCTAAATAAGTCCCTCCCTAAGTCATCGGTTCCCAGGAGAGCGCCCCCGACTCCTGGTGGGGCCAAGTAGTACTTCTCGTACTTGCCGGTGGCAACTATGAAGGAGAAGTCATAGCTATGCGGGGCTATCACGGGCCCTAATATCCCAACGATTATGAATAGAAGACCAAGTATAAGGCCGGATATACCTATAGGGCTTCTATTTAAGGCGTACAACATGAGTCTCCATTCATCAATCCTGCTCCTGTTTTTCTTCACCCATTCTCTTCTGAATAGGGATATCACCTTCACTAGGGCTGTGATGAGTGAATCTGAGATCCGGTCAAGGAATGTTTTCTGATAGGTTTCCGAGGAAGTCATCAGAACCTCACCCTAGGATCTATTACTGCGTAGAGGATATCTACAACCAGGTTAGTGGTCACGTAAATGAACCCTACAAGTAAAGTTCCAGCTATTAATAGCGGGAAGTCCATCATGAATATGGCCTGGACCATGGCTCTTCCCATCCCTGGAATGCCGAAGACGGTCTCAGTTATTGGTGCTCCTGCTAGAAGCCCTCCGAACTGGAGGCCTAGGACGGTAACTACAGGAACTAACGCGTTTCTTAGAGTATGCGTAAGTATTCTCCCTTTCTTCAGCCCCCTCATTCTAGCGTAGTATATGAAGTCACTTCCCATCACCTCTAAATAGCTGTTCCTAACTAGCCTAGCTATAACTCCGATTCCTGCGAAACCTAGAGTAAAACCCGGGAGTGTGAATCTAGCTATGTTTTCCCATACGCACCTCCAGTCACCCTCCAGTAAGGCATCTATTATGGGGACACCGGTTATTGGTGTTTTCGGGTAAGGAACTCCAGCAATGTTTATCCACCCTAGGATATAGAAGAACACGTAAATGAAGATGTAGCCCAGCCAGAAGATCGGGACTGACACTCCTGTTAAAGCCCACACCCTCACAAGGGCATCTATCCATGTATCCTTCTTTATTGCTGATACTATACCTAGAGGTATCCCTAAAACGATCAGGAAGAAAAGTGCAAATAAAGTGAGCTCTAACGTGATGGGGAACCGGCTGAGCATAAAGCTCATTACCTTATACCCGTTAAGCGGGTCAAGGATTGAGTCGGTGAGCACCCCCTTCATGAAGAAGTAATATTGACTCCACCAAGGCTCGTTCAGATGGTATTCGGCTATGACCTGAGCCACTACCTGAGGGTTTGCCTTAATGCCACCTGCCCACGCTTGAGCTGGGTTAGCAGGTATCGCAAAGGCTATGATGTATGCAAGAAGGGTGACACCGATAATTGTGGGTATGAATGTTATTGCTCTTCTCACTAGGAAACGTCCAAGACCAGCCATTCCTCTCGCCTTCCACTCTCTAACATCTGAGGAGAATCAAATACTTTTACTTTAATTAATCTTGCCGGGAATTATCTGATGTTTTTTGAAAATATATTTTAAATATATCGGAAAATTCTAAAAAGGTTTATGGATGATTTACTTGGTGGGAAAAAGATTATTGCTTACGGTTTGTAGTTATAGAGCTGTTGCCAAAGCGTCATGTTCCAGTACTGTGGGTTGAGTTTAAGAACTATGTAGGAGTCCTGCTTGAAGTCCGCAACATAGTAGGGCCCTGTGCCTATTGGGTGGTTATGTAGGAACATGTGTGTCGGCTCCTTATCTCCAGTTCCTATATACTTAGCCCATGCTGATGGGTTCTTACCCCACTGTGCTGCTTGCATCGCCTCCATATACTTGCCCTGGAGGCTCTGTACATTGTCGAAGAGGTACTTAGCGGGGATTACCATTGTAAACGGATCTGCTAGGATGTTGAGGATTGCTCCATATGGCTTGTAGAGCTTAAGCATGACTACACCGGCTGTCTCTCCTTTATATCCAAATATCTGCAGCAGTTGATCGAGTGACTTCACCTCAACGGTCTTCCCGTTGTAGGTGGCGTAGAGGCCTCCCTTCGAGAGTATGTTATTGAACTCGGACTCCGTATATGCTTTGCTGCCGTTGACATCGAAGAATGTGGTTATCATCCATGAAGGATCTAAGCCTAACCGCGCTATCCTCCAGATCGTGAATAGGACGTCGGTGGCGTTTACTGTGTAGATCTTACCTGATGACGGATCGTATGCCTTAAGCCCGCCTCTGATCACGAAGTACCACTCCGTGCCGTTGGCATTATGTGCCCACGCTACTGAGGCGTCAGGTATCGCGTGGGTTAGGTCATCCTTCCAATATGTCACTAACGTATCACCGATCTCGTGGAAGATCTCCCAGCCGAAGGTCTCATAGCTCTTGGCGGGGTCGAAGCTCTGAGGCCACCCGATCGTTGATATTACGAGAGTATGCTCGTCATTGATGTAGTTCCCTATCCCGACACTAGGTGGATTAGGTATTGGAACCTCGTATATTAGGTCCCACCTCTCAGCGAGTACGGGGTTGTAGTACCTCCCCTTAACCCAGTTCCAGTAGTCTCTCACGATCTCGTTCTGCCCTAACCATATGTTAGGCACTTCATAGTTGCTGATTATCTCGACAGCTTGATATATTGCTGTCCTTATATTGGGGTCGACTGAGTACCTCCCAGCCTCTATTAGAGCATCTAACGTTACATTCCTGTAGAATGCAGGATCAATGGTCACGAAGGCAGTGCAGTTAGCTGGGGGTGTCTGCTTCTCGGAGAGCTTGTACTGAACTACCACTATTTTCTTGCCTGTCAGGGATACTGAAGCTCCTTTGCCTTCAGGGCCTACAACTACGTAGTAATTGGGTGTATCTATGACTTTAGCGCTGCTCAAGTAGTTGCTTACGTCTGAAGCGCTAGTGACTTCAAAGGCCTTAACGGTGTCGAAGTTTGTGCCACCCCCTACTAAGGGGCCGGCGTAGTCGTCAGGGTCTGCATAGTCAGGTGCCCATCCTATGATGTAGACATCAAACTCTGGTTTCGAGGTTTTCTCCAGCAGCTGAGGCCATGAGAGTGCCTGAACGGCGACCTTAAAGCCGAGCTGCCCCCAATAGGTTGATAGCATGGTTGCCAGCTTTGCACGGTTAGTGTTTCCCTGGTTGTAGTAGACTGTTATGACGTATTTTGAGGGGTCTATCCCGGACTTGGCTATTAAGGCCTTAGCCTTAGCCATGTCGAACGTGTAGTTTATTGTGTTGTATGTTGTCCACCCCATCATGCCTTTAGGTATGACGCCCACGAGTGGGGCCATTGTATTGGCGTAGATGGTCTTCCAGATTAGCGGGTAGGGTGTAGCAAACGCTAGGGCCTGCCTCACCAGAACGTTATTGAAGGGAGGTTTGAGGGTGTTGAGCACTATGTAGGTTATGTCGAAGCTAAGTCCCATTCTCTGTTGGATTATTTGGAAGTCCCCTCTCTTGGTGCCTACTAACGCGTTCAGCTGGTCTGCGGGGATGACTCCTAAGTCGGCAACTCCTTTCTTTATGGTGAGGACTCTACTGCTTGCGTCGTTCTGTATTAGGTAGAGCACTGTTTCATGTATGGGTGGCTTACTTACGGTTGTCGTTGTCGTAGTCGTCGATGAGGTGGGTGGTGGTGCGGTTGTGCTGCTAGTTGTCGTTGTCGTCGTGGTTGTCGTGGTTGATGTGGTTGTGCTGGTTGTTGTCGTCGTAGTTGTTGTGCTGCTGGTTGTTGTTGCTGGAGGAGTAGTTGTTGTATAATAATACCAGGCCCCGGCGATAACCGCTATAATAATGATAATCGTTACTGTGGCCGCGGCCGCTTTCGACATAGCCCTTCTAGATCTTAAGATTGAGTCTTTCATATTATCTCACCTCTCACCTGCTTTACCTTGCTTCAATGATATTGAATGCGACTGTTGAAATTAAACCTTTTCTTATTAATTTATTTGATAGGGTCTAAGCATTTCAAAGAGGTTATAAGCTCCTTACGTGAAGATTATGTTATTGAGGGTTAACATGCAAATTCCTTATTTGAGTTTTGTTTAGAATTGGAAAGTGAAAAATGTTTTGTGTTTTATATTTCTTTTTTACGGCTTTACTTTGCTAGAGCTCTCCTAACGGTTAACCACGCTAGTAGTGCAAAGATGAATGCCAGTACAGCGAACGTTATTGTAACGTATGTCAGCGGGGTTAGCGCGTCTATCTTCCCTCCTAGGTCGCTGCTTAGCGCGTCAACCTTCCCTGAGACGCTGCTTACATCCTGTCTAAGACCCTGGACATCGCTTCTTAGCCCGCTTACCGTGCTCTTAACGTCATTAAGGGCTGAGCTCATGTCACTGTTTAGCTTATTCATGGATGTCTTAAGGTCGTTAACGCTCGTACTTAGGGAATCGATGCTGCTCTTTATGTTGTCTATTTTGCTACTGAGGTCATTTATTGATGTCTGAAGGTTGTCGACCTTTGTCTTCAGGTCGCTGAGCTGTGAGTTAGTGTTGTCGATCTTGCTGCTGAGCGTGTTGAGTGTTGACTGAAGCGATGAGAGCTTATTGTCCAGGGATGAGAGCTTATTGTTTAGGCCACTCAGCTCATCCGTTATGTTGCTGAGCTGACCCTGCAGTGAGCTCTGCAGTGCCGCTAGGTCGTTCTCAAGGGATGTTATGTTCGCCTTTAAGGCCTCTATCTCCGCCTGTAGCGAAGTGATCTGTATGGTCCCTATGTCGTTAGCCCCTGTGCTCACTGATACAGTTATTGTGGTCTTGACATAGCCGGCTTTACTGACCTCTAACGTGTATGTTCCTGGGTTCAATGCTAGGGTGAACTCACCGTTAGCGTCTGTGGTTGTCTCTGCTCCTGTTTCAAGCGCCTTCACTGTGGCGCCCTCGACGGGTGAGCCTGTCTCATCAACCACCTTCCCGCTAACCCATGCTGTGAGGGCTAGCTTGAAGGTAGTTGTGGCTGTATGACCGCCTGACTGTGCCTTCACCGTGTATGTCCCTAGCTTCGTCCATCCTCCTGTAGGTATAGTGGCCGGTATCTTGAATGTGGCGCTATAAGACCCGTCGCTGCCTGCAGTAACTGTCTTGAAGTCTGCGAGTCCGCCGTCAGGGTTTGTAATACCTATAGATACGGTGGCTCCTGGGGCCGCGGTCCCTGTGACGACCACGGTCTCACCGGGTATGTAGGAGGCCTTGTCAGTAGCTACTGTAAGGGCTTGTGCGTAGGACGGCAGTGCCAGCAGTAACGCTGCCACGACGAGGACCGTTAAAGCTTTAGTTGCTGACTTCATTGCTTACCACCTCTTCACTGGGTAACACTCATCGTAGATGTCAGCGTCTCGCCCATCACGGTCCAGTCGGCTAGGCTCTTGATCAGATGGATCTCCACTGTGTAGCTACCAGCTGCTGACGGTGTGAACGTGAACCCTACCTCGCCAGAGGTGCCTGCAGGCAGGGTGATCGTCTGCCACTGTATAGCTATCGCAGCTCCTGAAGAGTCCCTTATTATCATTAAGACAGTGAACTTCTCACTCATGTAGGCGGTGTTGTTTACTGTCACACCGATACCTACGGTCTTCCCTACCTTAGGCGTTATGGAAGCACCTGTCATTGGGTTAACGAACTCAACAGTTGATGGCTTTATAGGCTCCGTGATTGGCACGCCAACCATCACCGTCTTAGTGAATGTCTTCGGATGGCCGTCGTAGTTAGCCGGGTACTCATCGGTGTAGGATATGTTTATCTGGTCACCCATGTGAGCTAGTATATATCCAGACCCGATGGCGTGGTCAGTCACTAATATCTCAGCAGTGAAGACGCCGGTGTTAGGCCCTGTCTCAACGAGCGTTACCTTAACTCCGGTTGGGTCAGAGGTTGACGTCACCACCAGCCTGTCAGTCAGTATATCAATTGTGTTCGGGTCTTCATTAGCGTCTGGGTCAGTCACATTGATCTTTATCTTCTCTCCGAGGTTGTAGTACTGCTTGTCAGTTGTTATCTGGGCATCCCAGCTCACGAAGTTGATACTTGTCGACAGTAGTGTAATGCCTGATGGTGTGTGCAGGTCCTTGTAGATGATCTGAGTTGACTTCATCAGCAGCACATCACTTGGGCTACCGAGGAAGCTTACAGGTATCTCTAGCTCGAACACTCCGGTGTTGTCACCGGTCTCGACAGCGTCGCTTGGCGGGTTCACCCAGTCGCCGTTGGCATTCTTGATGAATATCTGGCCAGCTGGGATAGTGTCTTTAGACATGTAGTGCGTGTTCATGTCAGGGTCGGTTATCGTTATGGTGATTGTGTCGAATGGGCCGTAGCTCGTCTTATCTGTTGTGATGCTTCCTGTAAACTGCTCTATCGTCACCTCAGCGGTATAAGTGTCTGAGATGAAGCTCGTCATGTCAGGTGTTGTTGACGGAGATCTGTCATCGGTGTAGGATACTGTTAGCGTATCACCTGGTGATCCGGTGAAGTTCCCGTCATCTGCAAGTATTGCAGTTCCTTCGAACGTCCCAGTATTGTTTCCTGTCTCCTTAAGTGTTAAGGTCTTACCACCTATGCTTAAGGTGACGGTATCGACTTTTGATGCATTAACATTCTGCTCAGGGTCATATAGTTTAAACACTAGCTTATCTCCATACTTTGCTGTAATGGTTGTGCTTCCGTTGATGCTAAGGCTCGCAGGATATATCTTGAGCGGTAACTTCTTAGTATAGGAGTTACCGTCGCTACCAGTGTAGTTGAGTAGGACCCAGCCATTTATGCAGTCCGGTCCAAGTGTTGACGTATTTATCCATACCCATTTAGCGAAGGTACTCTGATCTATCTGGTTCAATGGTATGGTCTTTGGAGTTGTTACGTTAATCCCTGATATATTGTATATTGTCAACTCTATGTTTGCTGATGTTGTGCCGCTGTCCGTTACCTGTATGTATAGGGCCATGTTCTTGCTGCTCAGCGGTATTTCATCCCTGTCAGTTGATATGGCGATTGTAGGTGCAGCCTTCACGGGTAGCGTTATGGTGAGTACGTCTAGCTCACTGTTTTCATAGGACTTCGGCAGGTAGAATGTGAATGTTAGGTTATCGCCTGCAGTCACGTTGGTGGATAGGTTCCCAAGTTCACTTTGCGTCAGCTTCCCGAATATGTTCTCAGTTATGTTGAAGACACCGCTGTTAGGTTCTGTCTCATTTATATTTATTGTTACGTTATGGCCTAAGTCGAAGTTCTCTGAGGATATGGTTACATTTACAGTGTAGCTGTCAAGGGCCGTCGGATCCTTGTTGAGGTCTGGTGGACTGATCAGCCATCCCGTGGTGTCTCTTGTGGGTGTGTAGTTGCCGCTGCTGTTAATGATAACTAGCGGCATTATCAGCTCTTCTGGGAGGGATGTGGAGACTGCTGAAGGCTCTGTATGTTCGAAGGTTATGTTGAGGGA
>WAKQ01000006.1 GCA_015523295.1 Desulfurococcales archaeon
CTTAATACCCAGCACTGGATGTCCCAGTACTCTGAAAGGTCCTGACCTCATAGAATAGACCTCACCGCCTTTTTTCAGAACCACTTCATAGGCATTGTGGTCGAAGTGCTCATGAGTTATGAGGACGGCGTGTGCTGAGGCCTCCGGTCTTTTAAGCCCTATACTCCCTCCGTCATGGGGATCTATGACGATTGACCTGTTTGCTGAGTCTACTATTTCAAAGCAAGAGTGGCCATGCCACTTAAGTAACGGCATAATCAACACCTATAATATAAGACCCTATCAAGGTAATTAAGTGATGTACAGCGCTTTAAGTGTGTCTGCATCATAACATGTTTTTAGGGCATAGGTCTCTAAGCGGGCATTTTGAGCATTGAGGGTGCCTCGCCCTGCACACCTGCCGGCCATGAGTTATCAGAATAATGTGAGCTGGGAGGAGCAGTTCAGAGGGAAGGGTCTTTATAACCTTATCCCTTATAACCTCATACTTTTCAGAGGGGTCTACACATCCTAGCCTTCTCAGAACCCTTCTAATGTGAGTGTCTATAGGGAATGTAGGGTAGCCTCTGTAGGTTAAGAGGAATACATCAACAGTCTTAGGCCCGAGCCCCTTAACCCTGAGAAGTCTCTCCCTGAGGAACGAGGGGTCAACAGTGCTTAAAGCATCTAAATCCTCATCTCTGAACTCCTTAAGCATATTAATTATAGTCCTGGCCTTAACGTAGTACATCCCTGAAGGCTTTATCAGTTCTGCAAGCTCTTCAAGCCTCAACTTCCTAAAGCTCCTCGGGTCCAGCTCCCGTCCTAGCCTAGCCTTAAGGTTCTCTAGAGCCTTTAATGCATTCCTATCTGAGGTATTCTGAGTTAGAATTATTGAGACTAGGATCCCGAAGGGGTGAACTCCCTCTTTTATCGCCTTTATAGCTAAGAACTCCTCCGGAGAAGGTCTAAAGCCATAATGACGGAGCAATATCTCAACAATTTTCCTGAGATCGCATCTGAGCCTCGAGCCCAACCATCCTTACCCCGACTTAATCTGTTAATGGGTTTAAAGCGTATCACTGAGTAAATACTTGCTTCGAAATTAACGGTTTTATAAAGATTGCATGACACAGTTGATTCACGGTGTTCGAGGTGAAGTGGGGGAAGGCCTTTGGTCTGGGGTTGAGGTTCTTTATTATGTCAACGGTCTTCACAATAGTAGGTTTTACCTTTATAGCGTCAGCTATATCTATCAATATGTTGAATGAGGGGCCAGGAAAGTATGCGATAGTTATTGACTTCTCTAACGTATTCGAGAGTGTGGGGACTCTTACCCTCCTTACACTCGGCTTCATGACGTTGGTAGTAGGCAATACCGCATCCTTCTTTAAACTAATGTCTGAGGTCATGAAGGAAAATGGGGCGGACTACCTATGGCAGTAAGCTGGAGAAGGTGCCTATATATGGCTAAGGTCGAGGCCTTACTCTGTAGATGAGGTGGACCTCCTGACCACAGCCACATAGGGTCTGGCTAATAAGTTCCAATCTAACCCAATCGCTGAGGGGGCCAAAGCCCTCACCCTCTACAGGCGTGACAGCCTCATGACCTCCGAGAATATAAGGGGATATGGTCACCCTATACTCATCAACTAGCCGCTCCTTAAAAAGCCTCCAGATCAGGTTACCTCCTCCCTCAACAAGAAGGGTTCTAATCCCATCCATATAAAGATAATTAAGCACATCACCCATTTTAAGGCCGTATTTTCCTTCAACCGGCTCCAAAGAGATGACCTTGACACCTCGAAGCCGAAGCGATTCCATCCTCTCAGCAGGCGCATTTACCGATGTGAAAACTGTGGTGGGGGCCTCACCAATGTCAAAAACTCTGGCGTTGGATGGAGACCTGAGAGCACCGTCGACAACAACCCTCAAAGGATTAGCCCCATCAATATACCTTACGGTTAGCCTAGGGTCATCTATGATCACTGTATTGGCCCCCACCATGACGGCGTCATGCATTGCCCTAAGCCTATGAAGCCTTCTCTTATCATCAGGACAGCTTAGCCTTGACTCTCTGCTACGTGAGGCGATTTTCCCATCAGCCGACATTGTGACGAAGACTGTAACATAGGGCCTCAGCCTTAATTCCCCTCCTGACATAGACCGGGACACCATCAACTACCACGCAGTCCACCAGATCTCTTCCACCACGCTTTATTATACCTACAGCCTTATCTTTAGCGACTTCAAGGGATGTACCCCAATACCTCATTAATGTAAAGGAGATCCTCTCGCCTTCTAAGAGAACATTATTAGCACCGACAGGCTCTGCGTTAAAAGCAGCCTTAAGTATCCAAGAAGGATCGTTAACCCCGCTCCCTCTGAGCTGATAGAAAAGGACTTCCATGTCCCTCCATATGTCGGGCTCTAACCACCCTCCATTATCGGTACCTATAGAGACATGAATGCCTGACTCGTAGATAGCCTTGAGTGGGGGGGTACCTGAGAGGAACCACATGTTCGACCTGGGGCATATTATGAGGTGAGTCCCTCTCTCAGCAAGGGTTTCGATCTCCTCATCAGTGAGCCAAACACCGTGTATAACAGCCTTAGGGGTCCCATAAGCTAGGAGTTTTCCCACATCACCCTCGTCGTGAGTCTCCTTGGTCTCCGATATGTGTGAGAAGACAGGTATATGTAAGGAATCAGCAATTCTGAAAATTGATCTCAATTCTTCCTCCCTAAAGTATAGCGGTGATGAGATCCCTAAGCCTTCTGCCATACCTGCCAGCTCCCTTAAATACCCCTCGTCATCGGCCTTCCCCTGTTCAGGCATTGCAAGGACATAATGACCAGGACTTCTCAAACCGTTATCCAGGAAGAGGCCTCGGGCTCCAAGCTCTCTGAACTCGGCCAGATACCCTATTCCGTAACTCCTACATAGCTTAACGAATCTATCAATACTTTTCCTTAACTCACTTGTCGGCATCTTCTCCAGTAGGATGTACTTAAGCCCGTAGGGCTCGCCTACAAGCGTGTCTATATCGAGGTCCCATCCCGCCTCCGCGATCATATAGTCCATTGAATGAACATGCATGTTTGCTATAGGAGGCATTGCAAGATAGCTCCTTAAATCTAGCTTCCCAGAAGCCCCGTGCTCAACACTCTCAACCCTTAGATCCCCATCAACGTAAATTGTGAGGGGTCCCTCAATGAATTCAAGCGACTTACCCATGATTGCAGCGCTTACTGTAAAGGACAATCCCATACCGCATTCCCATAAACCATAAGCAAGTAGCTAATGATATTTTTAGGTTTCAGAGAATTAAAACCCCGGTCAAGAAGTCCTACGCCTTTAAGCCCTGGATGATGAGGAGGATGGAATGAGGGATGATTAATAGCGAACCGCCTGACAGGCATGTCCTCGATCATGACCTACTAGTCGATTTTAAGGGGAGGGTTTATGTGGTCGTAGGTAACTCCCATCCTCCAGATGGTTTCATCGCTTATCTGAAGTACATTCCCACAAGGACTCCAACATTGTGGAGATGGCGGGGAGTGTGGTTGAAGAGGGTTCTAAAGGACTACGGGGTTAGAAATGTTGTGGAAGTTTCTGAAGCACATTACAAAATGAGATACGACCCCGCATTAAACAGTGAGGTCCCCTTCCTAAGAAGGGGGGAAGTGACGGAATGGCTAAGGCCTGAAGATGCTATGAAGAGGTTATTGTCCAAGCCTGAAGACGTCCTCGAAGCTAAAGCTTTAGATGCCGTACTAAGGATATCTAAGAACGCTGGTTTAAGCCCTTCATCCATAGGGGTAGGTGGCTCAATCCTCTTACGCTCCCATAATCCATGCTTCTCCGACATAAACCTCACCGTCTATGGTTGTAGGGAAACTCTGAATGTTGCCCTGGCCGAAGACATTGGGCTGGATCCTATGCCTAAGCATATTCTAGCAAGGAGAATATTCAATAAGTCCAGAATACACAGCCTCCCCCCAGATATCGTAAGAGAGCTAATCCCATCATACAGGAAGGTCGCAATTGGGAATACACCAGTAGGGATTACATTCGTGGACAGCATCCCTAGACGGTACGGTGAGGAGGTTCTTAAGCCCATAACCCGTGTGAAGTGTACAGCACACGTTGAGGGTATGGGCTGTAGGTCTCTCTTCTATCCTTCAAGGACTAAGATAAGCGAATGTGTGTTTAATAGGCTGGATAGTTTAGTAGATGAGGAATTCAGGCCTGATGAAGTGAGCGAGGTCGTCAGCTATGAGGGTCTCTTCAACTACATTCTTTTCAGAGGAGGTTGCGTAAGGATTGAAGGGATTCTGGAGAGGAGGTATCCAGATGGTGACATCATTATATTGGTGGGGGGTAAGGAACACCCGGGCTATGTCATTCCTTGCTGAGACTTCTTGAGCATTGGGAAAGGTATTACCTCCTTGATAGATGTTTGCCCCGTCAATATCAACGCAAGCCTATCGATCCCAACTCCTAGGCCTCCGGTAGGCGGCATACCGTACTCTAGAGCCTCAATAAAATCCCAGTCGAACGGATGTGCCTCCACATCGCCTCTCTTTCTCCTCTCCTCTTCCATTCTAAAGTACTCCTCCTGTAATACAGGATCATTAAGCTCTGTATAGGCGTTAGCGAGCTCCGTCCCTGCTATGTAAAGCTCGAACCTCTCAGCATACCTTTCATCGCTCCTGTGCGGCTTAGTGAGAGGTGACGAAGATCTAGGAAAGTCGATTACAAACGTCGGCTGAAGAAGGTGTTCCCTACCAACGAGTTTATCAAATAACTTAACTATCGCCCTACCCCTGTCGTATCCTCCAGATAACGCTATCTGATTCTCCCTGAGAAGGTCTTTAATGGTGTCATCACTCAAGACCTCAACGTCGATGTTAGCGTACTCCCTTAACCCATCCACAAGCCTGACCTTCTTAAAGGGAGGGCTTAAATCGATAATGGTCCCGCTTCCTTCAGGATATTCTATCTTGTTTGTTCCCACGACCTTCTTAGCTACTGTATTAACCAGCTCCTCTGTGAGCCTCATGATGGAATTGTAGTCAGCGTATGCCTCATAGGACTCCATCATGGTAAATTCCGGGTTATGGAGGACGTCTATATCCTCATTCCTGAAGTTCTTACCTATTTCAAACACCTTGTTGAATCCCGCAATTATTAACCTTTTAAGATAGAGCTCGAGACTGATCCTCAGATACCAATCCTCATCTAAGGCCCAGATATGGGTCTTAAAGGGTCTGGCCTCAGCACCACCATAAACCGGTTGAAGGACGGGCGTCTCAACCTCCAAGTAGCCTTTAGACCACATGAACTTCCTGACCTCCTCTACCAGGCGGAACCTCGTCTCCAGAACCCTCCTAACCTGAGGGGTCATCATCACATCTAGATATCTTTTTCTATATCTCGTCTCAGGGTCCATCAGCCGGTGTCCCCACTTAACTGGTGGAGACCTCAAAGCCTTGGCAAGGAGGAAGTAGTCCGAGACGCCGATCGTGAGTTCCCCTTTCCTCGTGTAGTAAAGCTTGCCATACACGTTGATGAAGTCACCTAAATTCATCACCTTCAAGAACTCCTCAAATCTCTCCTTCCCAACCTCTCCAGCGTTGATGGAACACTGAATCTTCTCGCCGTCATCCACAATATCAAAGAAGATAAGCTTCCCATGTCTCCTGAAGGACACAATCCTGCCCGCAGCTGGTACGTAGGAGCCTAAAGAAGGTCTTTCCTTGATCTCCTTGACAGGCATAGGTCTGAACTTCGGCGTGTGAGGGTAGGGATTAATCCCTGCCTTGAACAGGTCCTCACGCATTTTCCTCCTTTGCTCCCTCTCAACACTCAACGAAAAGCACCTAGAAAGAATGGCAGAAGGGGGTAAAATAGGATGTCCTGATTACTCAGCTAGTGTGATGACGGCAATAACTCATTCATCTTTCACTCTCAAGGCCTGTAAAGAATTGCCTGCCATATATTCCCAGTAAGTGGAGTCATGCCAGCCAACACTTCAAGCCCTCTTGCAATAGTAGCAAGAATTACAACTGTTATTACTGCTTTATCCATTCTCTCAATGAAAGGTGAAAGATGTGCCTCGAGAGGGATATTCAGGAGAAGCCTATGAATTATAACTGATGGAGTGAATAGAAGAAGGGGTGCTGCAACAGCTAATAAAGCTGAGACGGGAGTTATGATAGGAGTTAACGAAGAAATAATGTAGACAAGGGAGTTTGATTGCGACCCCCAGGTCCAGAACTCGATCCCTCTAAAGAGGCTTTTAGGCAGGTAAAATCCTAAAGAGTTTGCTAATGTGGCTGAAGCCGTTGCAGAGGGACTAACATTAGCGGTTATAAGGTCTACCACCTCACTGGCACACAATGCAATAGATAAAATTATAGATGGTTCAACCAGTTCCCTAAATCTAAGCTTTTCAATCCTCCAGGCATAGGCTATGTAAGCAACTGAAAACATAATAAATGTCCAAGGATGTATAAGAGAGACAAGGAGTGAGAGTAAGAGTAGCCTGGCTCGGGACTTGGGGCTTGTTGAAAGCATAAGTATAGCTAAGGGTAACGCCACTGAATTTGCTTGGAAGCCCCCTGATATGAACGTAACTGCGCTATGACCTAAAGGTGCAAGTAAAGCAGCGATTGAGCCACCGTTCTCACCAGCAAATCTCCTCACAAATAAATAGGTAGTAATAGTGAGTAGTGTTAAAGCTACGGCAGGATGGATTAAATCTAAAAGAAGGACAGGGTCTATCAACTTGCAAACATAGTAGAGCAGGACAAGGTAGGCTGGCCTCGCAAATCCTTTAAACTTGAGTAATGCAAAGAAAAGACCATGTGAATTCGCGTACTTCAGGAATTTCATATAATAGAAGGTGTCAACGCTCACAGGATAGTGTCCGGGATCTACAGTAGGAAGGTGTGGAAGGGTGACGGCAAGTAAGACAAGGCCTACTGACATACTCAAAGCTATCTTGCTGGAGAGCTTAAACCTTCCATTTCTTAACTCATCCAAAACATTTTCAGCCACTTCCTTCAGAGGGAATTCACGTCCACCTAAGTAGCTATAGGTCCAGAACAGTGCTGATATGGCTAGTAACGGTATTGAAACCCACTCCATGAATCCCCACATAAACCTCTCCCTAAGTATGATAGCCTTGGAAATCAGGGTCCATGAACCCATAGCAAAGTAACTCATGGTTGACGTGACTACAGCAACTTCAAATAGTATTATTAGGTAAGCCGACGGTATAATAACCTCTCTTAAACCCAGATGCTTGTAGAGTGTGTAGAGAGTGATTATTGCTGATGCTGAAAAAAGTGAAAGGATCGGTGGATAACCTAATAGAGCGTATAGCAGGTAGCCAGTGAAGGCTACGACAATGGATGTAAATGGATACTTCATCCCTAACTTCAGGGCGTATCCTGTAACTAAGGATGATACCACTATAACGATAAAGTCGAAAGGTAAGTAGCCGAGAAATGGTTGAGTGTTCACAATGTATTTAAGGGTTCGATTTTCAATGAAGCTTACAGGGAGCCATCCAAAACCGGCATAATACATGGCGTAAACTACAAGCAGACCTGTAATAAATTTGATCGCCGCTGACTTCAAACTCATTTAATCAGCCTTAGAATTGATTAAGGAATATGCTTATATACATGATTCAATATAATTATAAAAGGAGGAAGTGGAGCTATGAAGAGGAAGTTTGTATACTTAGGTATTCTGGCACTGCTTGTAGTGATGGCTGTTATGGGTGCTTTAATGACTCCTTCCCCAGTCACGGCTACATCTCCTTATGTAGTAGGCGGTGAGTTGGAAACACCTCAGCAAAGCGGAGGATCTGATGTAGCTCTATTAGTTGGGGCAGTTGCAGCTGCAGCAATAGCTGTAGGCGTATTTGTAGCCTATAAAGTAGGTAAGTAATTTTTTAGTTTTCGAGCATGTATTACTAAGTTTTATTATATTTTCCCTCAAAACTTCAGTAGGTGGGCATATACCTGCCATGCTGGATAAAGTCATCAGTAATTTGGGAATAGCCTTCGTTGTGGCTTTTATTATTATGCTTACTTCGGCAGCTATAGCACTAGCATTAGGGAGTGAAGTCCTTGCAAATAAAATGGCTGAAGTAGCCTATTACTTCCTCTTAATTGGTGTTGTGACTCAGCTAATAGAAGTTGTTAAGGTGGACCTTCGCAAGAGAAATGCTGAGGAAAATTAACTTTCATGATGCAATTATCTAAGAGGTTCTAGTTTTCAACATCTTAAGAAGTTCATTAAAGGTTAAAACATATTGATAAAAACACTAAATTTACTGGCATTAAGAGTTGTTGTCAACTTCACACGAGAAATGACTTATAAAAAGCGGAAAAGCAAAAGCTTGAATCCTGTCTGTAACCTAATAGCTTAATCAATTTACTTTCAATGTTAAATCTCTTTAAAGGATGGAGAATATGAATAGAGGCACTGCATTAGTAGTGAGGAATGTAAAGGAAGCCTTGATCAGATCAGCGTTAATAAGTTGATTGGGAAATGAAACGAATAGGGATCGCCTTCACCTGCTGAATGTTATAGTTGATGTAGAAAGTACGATAGGAAGGCCAAAGGATCTGGAATAACCCTAATATAGCATATAAATTCCTAGGACTAATCGGTTTTCAGGGTAATTGCTTAGGCTGCTTAAATGAAGACTATCAAGAATGATATCGCCGGGCACCATCATTCTGAAGTCATCAATAAGGACCTCACCATTTTTCTTCAGGGCGTTCTTCAGTGTCTCTTCCGATTATGCCATTATGGTATTCCATCTCAGTTGCGGGTTTTCTTAGATCTTCGTATTTGATCCTTGCTACTTTTTATGGAGTAATTGATTTTTTAGGTACTCTTATCTCGATGATGCCTTTCTTTGCCCTGACTTTAGCTTTCTCTGGATTTATCGGTGTAGGCAGCGTTATAGTCTCCTCATACTGTGTGAATGTCGTTTCACCTCCTCTGCCTGTCCATCCTGTAAGCCTGACTTCCTTCTTTAGCTTGGCCTGTATTATCACTTTATTCTTTTGGAATCCTACGTTCAAACTTCCTTCGTCTGCTTGTGGTATATCCACATATATTATGTAAGAATCTGGTGTCTCTCTAATGCTGTAAAGGGGTTTTAGGGTTCCGTTGCTTGTCCAGCTGGGCTCCATCATCGCCTTTAACTCCCTGACTTCCCTCTCAATCTTCTTGAACTCCTCTTCTATGTACTCATCGACCCCTCTCGCGATCTCCCTCCACTTCTTAAGGATCTTCCTAAACTCCTCCTCAGGCATTCCTGGTCATCTCCACCTCTCAGATATTGAGAGGTGTTGATAGCTCGTAGTCCTTCCTCATCTTCGTCAGGTTGGGAATGGCTGCCTTCATGGCATCCCTGGCCTTAATCCTTATGACCTCCGCCTGTTCTATCAATTCCTTAACATCTATCTCCTTACCTAGAAGCTTGGATATTATTTCAAGGTTCCTTGCAGAGGCTTCAGGATCGGGGAACTCTAGGAAGGACTCGGTGAGGAGGAGCGCCATCTCCACATGATATTTTAGGGCCTCCTTGAGCATCATGGCATAAGGGCCTACGAGGTATCCATTCTCAAATGGGAGAGCTCCCATCCCCTCAAACACCTTCCTAGCTTCAGAAGAGTTGGTGAGGTAGTAGGTCCTAAGGTTGCTCAGCTCGAACCTGTTCTGAACTGGCAATCCTGATGCCATGAGGAGGAATCTCACACCTCTTCTCTCCATGAAGTCGAGAACAGCTCTAGCAAGTAAGGGAATCGCGGGTGCTGAAGGCATAAACTCACTGTATATTGCGAGAATGTTATCTCCTGCGAATACCCTGATAGGGAGCCTCACATCCCCTTTACTCACGACAGCTATGGGGGGTAGGTAAGTGTAAGAATCGATACCGCCGACTTCTTTGAGCTGAAGAGACTTCACGAGATGGCCGGCTCCTATAACTCCCACTAGCCCTGTGTCAGGTAGAGCTATGAGTCCGTATCCGGGCTCCTTGAGCCTGAAGGCTTCATACTCAACTATCTTGAAGTCCCCGAAGAACTCCTCTCTGAACACCATCATACAATCACCACAATAATTTTATGTTAAATCAGGTTAAAATCATAAGCGCTTCCTAGGCAGCATATATGCATAGCGATGGCGTCATACTCTAAGAAGATATTAACGGTCTTATATATTCCCGGCCCAATAATAGAAAGTGGTGAGATGGATGAAGGTGTTAGGAGTAACCACAGTATCAATAGCCTTAATGCTGATTGCTCTCACAGCGGCTGTGTCAGCCTACAGCCCTACTTACGTGGAAACCTATGTCCTCGGTGCGGATGGGAACGCGTCACTAACCGTAGTCATTAACGGAGTAGCAGGCTTAGACAATATTAATATCTCACTGGAGAAGGGCTATGACCCAAACAGTGTATATGCCTTCACTCCTGAGGGAACGCCCCTCTATGTGAGGGTGGCAGACACTACAGCAACCATAGAGCTGCTCAACTTATCTAATCAAGTTCTGCTCACGTACACGGCAAGGCTTGGCAATGTAACTAACGGGATTATAGTCGTATACAGTATACATCCCATAGCAAGGGCCGTGGTCTACCTACCTAAGGACGCAGCACTTATGGGTGCAACTGGCAACCCCAACGTAAGCCTAAGCAATAACACCATAGTCCTCATATACGATAAGCCCGGCACCTACACCATCACGTTCTCGATAGTACCACCTGAAATCAAGACCACAACAACCGTCACTCAAGTACCAACGACATCAGCAACTACGTCCTCTCAAACGAGCACAACACAACAAACTATATCACAGCCTACAGCAACAGAGTCAAGTAGCCTGGCGACATCATCCATGACCACACCTTCAACGAGCATCACCACATCCGCACAGACCACTACACAATATACTAAGCCGGGGACCTCCTATTGGGAGTGGGTCATCATCACAATAATTATTATAGCGGTGGTTGCTGGCGTAGGTGCCTACCTATCCAGAAGTAGGGGAGGCAATTCCGAAGACCTCTCTTTAACGGCAGGGCTAGATGAGAGAGACGTAGCGATCCTTAAAGCACTATCGGCTGGTGAGAAGTCAGTCTCCGAACTATCCAGAGACTTGAACCTCAATAAGTCGGTTGTCTGGAGGAGGGTTAAGCGATTGAAGGATCTGGGTCTTCTGAGCATGCGTGTTGAGAAAGGGAAGACGCTCTATAGCCTGACGGACTCAGGTATGGAAGCATTAAGAAGCCACGGTAACCCTTCTAATGAGGGTTGAGGGAGTCTCTAGTTTTCCTGACATTTTACGAATTCTATAATGTAATGGCGTGACTATTACCCTAGGAGTTCAACAATCACCTTCTCCGCCATACCTCTGCCTAAGGCTATGGTGATGTTCATAACCCTCACTGTGACGGGGCCGGCACCTGGGTTATTGATGACCTCAATTATTGACCCTGGGTAGAGGCCCATTTGATAGAGTCGAGCAGCCATGAGTCTTCCAGCATCAATCTTTAATACCCTTACCTTTGATCCTGGCGGTGCTCGAGACAGCGGTATCAGCGAGTTCACTACAGTCCACCTCCTTAATAGCTACTGATTTAGACTCGTCTAGACTTAAAATGAGTTTTCCGCCACCCTCAGTCCTTAAGATGAGGCCCTTACTCCCCTTGCTCTCGACTATGAACTTAGAGCAGACCCAGCACCCAACACTTTGGAGCTTGTTGATGACAGGCTTAAATTCACTCAGAAGGCATACTATCTGATAGCACTTCCCAGGCTCAGCCTTATCGAGGGTATACGCCCCCTCAACTCTTTCACTCTCTATCGGGATCCCGAGGACGCAGGTGTCAGGCTCACCTAACCTCTTGTAGATGGCTTCAATAACTTCATCGGGGAGATGTTCCATTAGGTGAGCATACTCATGAGCCTTATAGACGTCGAACCCAAGGAACTGATGAAGAAATATTTCGATAATCCTATGCCTCCTTAAAACTTTAGAAGCCATCTCCCTCCCTTTCCCAGTGAGTTTGGCACCGTGATATCTACTCACCGTCACGAGCCCCAATTCCTGTAACCTCCTCAAAACCTTAGTTACAGTGGCATCCCTAACCCCTAATTCCTTAGCTATCTGTGAGGTTTTAGCATAGCCGTAAACCAGCTGGTACTTATATATCGCTAGGAGGTAGTCCTCCACGTGCTCCTTGTACCGCATCCCCCATACCTCTTAGGAAGAGCTATCTGACTATTTAATAATACCTTACCCCTATAACCTAGCATCCTTGAAGAATCTGATCACGTTCTCAGCGACGTGAATCACATCCTCGTCGCTTAGCCCTGGATGCATGGGGAGGGAGAGCACATGCTTTGATGCGTTAAACGCGTTGGGGCAGCAAGCTCCCTTAACAGCAAACCCCCTTAAAGCCGGTTGCTCATGGAGAGGATGAGGATAGTGGATACCTGTCTGTATTCCTCTCATGGATAAATACCTTGAGAGCTCATCGCGAAGAGATTCATCATTAACCCATATAGTATATTGATGGTATACATGCTTAGCCCAAGGCTTCTCTATAGGGGTCTTCAAATGATTGTCAACACTCTCAAGCAACTCATTGTAGATCTTAGCTATCTCTCTTCTTCTCTCATTCATCCTATCGAGCTTGCCCAGCTGGGAAAGGCCTATCGCTCCCTGAATGTTTGTGATGCGGAAGTTCCAACCTAGGCTAATATGCCAATAGCGCCTCTCTTGGCCGTGATTCCTTAGGAGTTCAACATAGTTCGCCACCTCCTCTGAGTTAGTGGCTACTGCACCACCTTCACCCATCGTCAGATTTTTGGTTGCGTAGAAACTGAAAGCGCTCCCAGTTCCTATACCCCCAACTTTCACGCCCTTATAGGTGGCCCCATGCGACTGGGCGCAATCCTCTATAACCAACAATCCATTTTCTTCTGCCAACCTCATTATAGGATCCATGTCTGCTGGGTGGCCATAGAGATGGACTACGATTAAAGCCTTTGTCCTCCTGCTAACCTTATTTTCAATCTCCTCGAGTGATAAAGTATAGGTGTCCAGGTCTATGTCAGCGAAGACAGGCCTCCCTCCCGTTAGGGCAACAGCAGATGCTGTAGCTATGAAGGAGAAGTCTGGGACTATTACCTCATCACCCGGGCCTATGCCCAGAGCCTTAAGTAAAGCGTATAGGGCAACTGTCCCATTGGATAAAGTTTTAACGTACTTTACGTTTAGGTATTCAGCAAACCTCTCCTCAAACTCCCTCGCCTTAGGCCCATAGGCCAGATACCCATCTCTTAAGACTTGGGAAACAGCCTCTATCTCCTCCTCACCGATGTAGGGTGCGTTAACCTTAATCATGGCTTTAACTCCACATCAAATATGCCCTAAGCTTTAAAGGCGTCACCTCGTACATTCTCCTCAATAAGTGATCTCGACATTATTACAGTATGCATAGGGGTCGAACCGGAGTAGATCTCTCTCAACGCTTCTGAGGGTCTTAGCCATTAGAGCCTTAGGCACTCCCTTTATGCTGAATGCAAGTAACACCACCTTCATAGTCTTAGGCGCCGCCTTAAACCCCAAGCCCTCACCATAGGGGATGAGGTAGAGGAGGTTATTACCTCGATCGCTGATAACGGCCTCACCTCCCTCCAAGACAACCTCCCTCCCTCCAGCATCAAGGAACCTCTCACCTCTGACGGCAGACCTGATCATGAGGGGATCTCTGACACTGTCAGCATCTAAGACAGCCATGGGGATCAGGTATTCGAGGATGGCAACCCTAGCTAAGTCTGCAGGACCGTTCTCAGGAGGGAGGTATCCCCTCCTCAAAGCCTTCCTGATGAGCTTAATGGGTTGAGGCATTAACTTTCTAGGCGACTTCACACATGTCTCGCGGACATAGTCCATCAATGCCTTAATCAGGGGGTGTCTCCTATACGTGGTAATCCTGAAGATGTCCAGCGCTTCACTGCTTTTCTCGATTAGGTGAAGCATCACGTCGAGCCTATCTGAGAGAGGCTGACTTAGTTCGCAGTAGATGCCTGAAGTTGCCAACCCTGCTTGGACAACCCTCCTGTCAATGAGGGCCGTGACTCTTCTCACTTCTAACTCCTCGACAAATTCTATAAGCGTAGGTTTGTAATGTTTTGGGATCTGAGATGGGTTTCAGGCTCTCGCTACCTAGGAAGCCGCCTTCCGGCGAGCTCTACGATGTATTCATAATTGGAGCCGGTCCTGCTGGGTTATCGGCAGCCCTCTACTCGGCTAGGCTAGGGCTGAAGGCAGTCGTCGTAGGTGAGGAGATAGGAGGTGCTCTAACAGATGCTGGAGAGGTCGACGACTATCCAGCAGTGATGGCTGTGCAGGGCCCTGACCTTGCTAAGCGGTTCGAAGAGCATGTAAGGAAATACGGTGTTCCAATTGTCAGGGATAAGGTTGTTAAGGTCTTTAAGGAAGGTAATGAGTATAGGGTTAGCTTGCTAGACGGTGTGACTTACAGAGCGAAGACTGTTATAGTGGCTGTAGGTTCCAGGAGGAGGAAGTTAGGCGTTCCCGGTGAGGATGAGTTCTCCGGGAGGGGCGTCAGTTACTGCGCTCCATGCGATGCCCCTCTCTTTAAGGGGAAAAAGGTAGCTGTTGTGGGAGGGGGTAATGCAGCGTTGCAAGCGGCTTTATTGCTCACAGTATACTCGCCCAGAGTCTACCTTATTCACAGGAGAGATGAGTTCAAGGCTTTCCCCATCTACGTGAAGAAGGTTGTATCACATCCAAGGATTGTGAGGATTATGAACTCCGAGATTAAGAGAGTAGGTGGAGGCAAAAGCGTTGAATGGGTCGAGATCCTAGATAAGAGAAGCAACTCTCTAAGGAGGCTGGATGTCGAGGGCGTGATTGTTGAGATAGGTTCAGAGCCACCTAGAGACTTCCTGAAGGAGATAGGTTTAAAGCTTGACGAGAAAGGATACGTGATAATTGGGCCAGGGCAGGAGACAAACCTCCCAGGTGTCTACGCAGCCGGTGACTGCACTGCTGGCCCCCATAAAAAGAAGTTCGACCAAGTAGTTACTGCAGCAGCGGAAGGGGCTATTGCAGCCCTATCAGCATACGAGTACATTACACTAGGTAGAGAGATCAAGGAGTCGGAAATGCAGTACTAACGGCTTAACCAGGCCTCAGCAGCTCCTTAACTGACCCGTTAGGATATCCTATCAGGATAACGTTGTGAAGGTTGGCAAAGAGGCCTGTCTCAACAACCCCAGGAAGGCACCTAAGCCATGACTCCAGGTCAATCAGCTCATCTCCCTTAACGTAGACGTCTATGATAAAACCTCCACTGTCGCTCAAGGTAGGCCCCTTCTTCGACCTTGACTCCCTGAGGACCGCCTTGAAACCTTTATCCTTTAACCTTTTCAGGATCATGGAGGCTGCCAGGGGCAGGACCTCCACTGGTAACGGATGCTTCTCTCCTATGACGTTAACAAGCTTCAACCAGTCAACGATGTAGACTTTCATCCTAGAATAATATGCTAAGATTTTTTCTTGTGTTAGTGCTCCCCCACCCCCTTTAATCATTCTCCCAAGCCTATCTACTTCATCTGCTGAGTCGAGATATACGTCAGCTCCTGAAACGCTTAACGGGCTTAATACCCTGTACCCATAGTTAGCTAGGTGTAAAGCAGTGTCGTAGGAGGACACGGCTAGGGCCTTATCTCTTAAGAGGCCTCGGCTATGGGCTGTCTCGATTAATTGCCTCACAGTGGATCCAGTGCCTAGGGCGACGACCTCAGCTTCCTGAAGGTAGTTAAGGGCTTTCTCAATAGCGTGCTCTCTGGCCTTAAGGATATCGTCTGCAACCATGGAAGTCCCTAACACCGTGTTATCAGGCAGATTAAGCAAATAAGCGTTACCCGGTTAACAGATATGGTGCCTCAATGAGTGCGGGTTAAGTACTTCAGACGCCATCTCATGATTAAGGGAGAGTATGCTAGTAAGATCTTAACCGGTGAGAAGAGGGCAACCGTAAGGGTAGGCAAGTACGTGCCGAAGTACCGAGAGATCATAATTCACAGCGGTGGTAGGCCGATATGTATCGCGGAGATAGTTAAGGTCACCTATAAGAAAGTGAGTGAGCTAACGGACGAGGATGCTATGAAGGACGGTTTTACGAACGTCAAGGAGTTAATTAATGCTCTGAAGAGAATCTACGGCAACATCTCAGATGAGGACTGCGTTACAGTAATTGAATTTAGGGTTAGGAAAAGGCTTGACGACCTTAAAAGCAGTGATGCTTATATGGGTCTTGACCCGGCTAATATAGCGAGGCTGGCTCTTAGATATCTTAGGAAGGATCTGGCACCCTCCGAGCTAAGGATTCTCGAGGAACTGGGTAAAGGCCTTTCGATAAGGGCAGTTGCTGGGAAATTAACGGGTGATCCCACGAAAAGATACCAGGTTAGGAAGGCGGTGAGGAAAGCCTTGAGGAAGCTGGTTGAAAAGGGATACCTGAAGCCGCAAGACCATGATATTGATCGAGGGTGAATTAACCTTAATATAAGATCTCCACCCTATTTAGCTGGTGGGGCATAGTTGTGATGATGCCCTCGATCTCTGAGGGGTGATGAAAGCTAGTCCGCACTGAGGACATTTGCTTAAGCATAACACTTAAAGCGACTTAAAGATGGAGTTATCAAGCGTCTTAAAGCAGTTCACTGAACACTAATTTCCTTTTTCTCTCCCTTAGATGTGAACTCGACTATTTTCCCGCACTTAAGGGATTTAAGGAAGTTGTTAAGCTCCTTTAAATCGATCTTGATGGTGTAGAGGTATTTTCTGGTTCTTGCCTTAACCTTAGCTATCCCGCGTTTTTCATCACGCACGACCCTGCATTCAAGGGCTTTCTCACTCTTTTCAATGAATTCATCCTTGCTCGTGATCTCAACCGGCATACTACATCACTAGTATTACGTTAGGGGTTAGGGTTATAAAAAGTTCTCATCTGCTATTTAGGTGATAGAGCTCCGGATTCACCCATGGCACCAAGGCCATGATGACTGCTAGCCTCGTCAAGTCTTCCCTAAGAACTACATCCCTAGTCAACAGCCTTATGAAACCGCCTTTCTCACCTATGTTTTCAGTTCCATAGTAGCTGTCTACAAGCACCTCGAGCTCTCTGACTTCACCCTTAAGAAGTTTTTCACCGAAATCCCTTGGCAGGGGGAAGGATGGAGAGAAACCCAATGACTTCCGGCCTTGAGAATCGATAATGACTGCTGCCTGAACATCCATCACAAAGCCATCTAAGCTAAATATGCCTGCCTCGATACCTACCCCGTAATCACATCCACTGATAGCCTCCATGGCCTTTAGGGCCCTGTTATGTGCACCCCTAATAATAGTCTCAATACCTATAGGCTGGGGTGGCACGCCAGAATCAACGCTAACTGAGACTACCTCAACATCACATCCTAGCAGTTCACGAAATCCCGCTTCAACACCCTTAATTTTCGAAGGGTTAACGCTACCCACGCATACTCTCATATCCATTCACGAATCTAAGGTTTATGAAGGCTTAAAGTGGTTAAGTGGAGAAGCCCAAAATCTTCTTTACGAATGATGTGAACTCTTCAAGGGTCGGATAGCACGCTATGTTAGGAGCTCTGCACAGCTTATCATCGTACTTATTGACCAAGATGGGTAGCGAGCCAATCTCTCTAGCAGGCAGTGCATCATAGGGGGTGTCGCCAACGACTGCAGCCCATCTTGCTGACAAACCTAAGGCCTCGATCGCTTTAGAGAAAATCTCCGGGTCAGGCTTACCTCGAGAGACCTCATCTCCGCAAACTAAAACGTCGAGATAGGAGGCAAGCCCATAATAGTCAATTAGGTGGAGGGCCATATAAATAGGTGTGGATGTAGCCATCCCAATTCCATACCCCTTAGCCTTCAGCATTTTCAGGAGTTTCAAAGCTGAGGGGTAGAGGACGGCAACACCCTCCCTGACCTCCTTGAGGAAGGCCCTATCCTTCACATACCTTACAGCCCAGTATCTTTTGAGTCCTTCAACGCCGAAGAGCCTTCTAATGATGTCCTTCCCGCTCAACCCTATCAAGTTCTTAATCTCTCTGTAATCCACTGAAGTATTAAGCACGTCTTCGAAGGCGATAAGCCAGGACCTTATATGTGCATCTACACTGTCCAGCAACGTTCCGTCCAGGTCGAAGATGAACGCCCTTACTCTACCTAGAGCTTCTTGCATCCAGCTCAAAGCACTTCCTTCCTAGGGCCTTTCTCAGTAGATGCTGCTTTTGCAAGCTTGGTTAACGCATTGGCTATCTTACTCTCAACCTCTATGGCTAGGGCATCTAACTTTGAGACGTCGATCCTAAATCCGAGGTACTTGGTAAGTGTGTTAATAACGGCTTTAGCAGCTCTGTAATCCGGCTCGTCAAACTCGACAATAGCTGACCATGTCTCACCTAATAGCACAGCTCCCTTAACACCGTAATACTTTGCCCAACCCACGATAGCGCCGTTTACACCCATTATAACACCCTCGTTAAGGGGTATCCCTCCGGCTTCCTTTAACTCCTTTATCAATGAAGGGTCGTTTCCAGCGACATAGGTGGCTCTGCTATCGCTCACCTCAGGCACTACAAAGGCAGCAGTAGATATCACGCTTTTCAGCTTACCTCTGTCGATCATCGTTTTAAGGAGCACGTCACATACCTCATTCTGCCCCTCAGGGCTCTGAGGTTGCGTGTCAGCAGTGAAGAACAATGCATTACCTGAATCGTATACCTTACCGATGAATAGTTCTGAAATGCCGTCCTTCCCCACTACGAGGTGCGGGGGAAAGGAAGTCGAGTATATCTCGGCCACAAGGTTTGAATCACTATTAGATCTGAGAAAATTAGTAGCTATGAAGCCAACCCTTCCCATACCGGGTAGTCCTACAATTAAGGGCTTATCATCTACATCAAAGTCCTTCAATATCTTTACACGTGTTACCATTAGATCGACCAATTTAGATAATTGATGAGGCAATTTAATAGTATACCTATTAAGACCACGGATTTAATTTTAATACTTCCTTTAAACAAAAAATCTTGGTGGAACCCGCAGACGCCCCCGCGATGGGGGAGAATGAAGCGGGGAGCCGGCGGGGTCAGAAATTTCTGCTTCTTTCTAACTTCTTCTCTCAGAGGCCTCCAGCAACCTGCTTGCCCTGAGCAGGGGGATGAAGGGAACGCCGTTGAATTTAAACTTTACCCTTTCAAGATCTAGGAGGCAAGTAAACCCGGCTGGACTACCCTCATCGGTAAGGATTTCCTTAATGAAGTCATAAACCGGTTTCATATCGCTGAAGGTCTCAGCTACAAGTAGGACCTTACGCCCAGCTATTGCCTCCCTAGGGTATTTCCATCCTCTATCCGTAGCTTTAGAAGCTGCGAAGGGCTTCTTCAAGATATAACTTATGAGGGCTGCGTGGACAGAACCTGCCAGGTCGACACCTAACGTTGTATTCCAAACAAGGCCTGAGAGCTTCCTTACCCATAAGCTCAGAAGAGGGGAGTAGAGACCTGGATAGAGGGGGAGGAGCTCGAATCTATGTGTCAGTGTTCCTTTCTTATCATTAACTGTGATGATCCCCAACTTAAGCAGCTCCTTCATAAGGACCTTTATGTCATCTGTCGAGCTAGTTATCCCCACACTCAAGAAGGTCCCCAACGATTAAACAGCATTGAGAGTATATTGCTCTTACGTTACTTCATCGGCTGAAGCACTTGTCTGCCTCGTCAAGAATTTCACTCTCAGCCCTCCCTGACTCCACGAGTTGCCATCTCGCAAAGCCAGCTTTCTTCTCCGTCTTAAGCAGTTCTTTAGGTACGAGTTCAGCAGCTTTCCTTACTGGATGAAGGCTTACGTTAACGTAAGCCCTTAGCATGCCATCAAGCAGGGCCTGCTGAAGGATAAGCGTCTCTCCTCCCTTAAGTTTCAGGAGGAGGCGAACGTGCTGATGCCCTTTAGGTATGAACGCTATAACCCTCTCTACGTCCTCAACTCTGACGTGTTTCACATTCTCACAGGTCATATACCCTACACTCATACTCTAACTTTAGAATGCCTAAGAGGAGAAGTGTTGAGATTCTTCAGAATGTTCTCCCCTTTTTCACTGAGCTTTATGATCGGGCCGTCAGGTCCTTTCTCCTCCTTTATAAGGCCTAATGAGGAGAGAAGCTTCAGATCCTCCTCAAGCTCCTTGGAGTAGGGCCCGAAGGAGTAATTTATGAACCTGTAACCGAGATGTACGCCTTTCTTGGTTTGAAGAGCATATACTAACTTATGTAGTTCTATTTTGCCTTTCACGGCTGAGTACTCACTCAATATTGATAAAAGCCTTAAAGGCTCGGGGACTTCCATTACCAACACCCTCACCTTTTAACTATTGTGGGGATCAATGCATAAAAGATGATTCCCTAATCCTCATAATGTTATTTTAGGATAGTGAAGTAATACTCAAGCTTCACTCCCCTTCATTAGCTAGGCCGAATAATACCTATGATAGTTTCAAGCACTGAGCCGGATGTAAGCCCCGCACTTCAGGATTAGTGGGTTCTTGAAAATTTGATATATAATGCAAGAGAGCTTCCGCTATATTCATAAGCGCTGAGCTATTTAGTAGCTGGGAGGTTAAGGGGCTGGTAACATGTCATTTCAGATGAGCCGTAAGCAATGGGCACTATCCCTGATTTACGGGCAGGGGATAATAATTGTCTTAACGGTGTTGAATGCGTTCTTCCCTCAATACCTCAGTTACTGGTTCATAATATTCATTGTGGTTATGGTCGTGTATATGTACTTTATGATGAGGTCGCAGCTCAAGCACATAACCAGTAAGGAGGCTAAGGAGATTAAAGGTGGAAGACTTCTCTACAAGCCTAAACCGGATGAAATCAGAGAGCTTCAAGTAAGAGATAAACTCCTCGTGCAAGAACTGAAGCCCATGATGAAGTTTACTTTCCTAAGCTTCATCATACTCATAGCCACCTTCATCTGGTACCCCATATACTTCGGGTATGCGAACAACATAGCGCATTCAGGAAATGTCGACATGGCTACCAAGATAGCCCTCTACCTCATAGGGTATGAGACTCCATACGCTGTAGTCATGGGGACCAACCTCCTCAGTAGGAAAGGTATGAGAGAGATGGTTCAAGTTCTCAATAATTACGAGATTTACGATAAGGGACTACTTGGAATGGGGTTAACAATAAAGTTCCCTGCATCCGACCTTCCTTATGAGGTCACTGTGAGTAAGTCCCGCAAGTTCGTTCAGTTCGAGCAGAAGAAGGGTAATGCTGTAGTAAAGTACAGGCTCTACACTAAATCCCCGGAGAGGGTTGTAGAGATACTTAAGAGATACGGTAGAATCTCCGACGTTAAGGAAATATCTTAAGATTAAATGATTGAACTCTTAACTCGTTTACCCTCTACACCTGGGAAATGCCAAATGAGGATCCTGCAGATACTACCTCTATTGCTGATGCTCGCGCTCTTCTTAAGTAACATAAGCCCTATTACTTCACAGATTCCTTCAAGCCTTGAAGGTAGTGGGTTTTCCTCATTCAATAACGGAGTGCTTGCCATAGTAGGTCCTGAGGGGTTGTTAATTACTATTAATAGCTGCATCAACGCGTTGAAGGTGAATCTTTCCAAGCACTTCAATCCTATTGAAGTGCTCACAGTCAATCGCACAATATTCGTCGCAGGCTCATATATGGGGGAACCAGCAATAGTCCAGCTCACTCTTAAGGGCTGCACATTACCTAAAACCGCCCACATTATCACACTATCGGGTTTGAAGGGCAAAGTTTTTCATCTAGTATGGAATGGTAGAGAAGTCTACGGGGTAGGTTATGTTGAGTCCTTAGGTAGGTTTGAAGGTATTCTCATCACATTGCCATTAAACAGAATAAACTCAACCCTCTATGCAACCGCCTACAGTATATCCTGGAGCATGCTAAAAACGATGGTCAATCAGTCGATCTACTTCAGGGATGTGATTCCCGTAGCTACTACCACATTAATCTTGGGAGGCATATCCTATAATGGAAGGTACTACCCCCTCATAGTCAATGGCTCCCAGGGCTTAGCCTATATACAGTTTATCAACACCATGGGAAGTTACTGGGTTAAGGGGTTCATAACATGTGATGGTAGATCCTCTACGTTCTTGGTGAGCAAAGACCATGAGCTCTATATAGCTAATGCTTCGAGTAATAATCTAACGCTCTTGAAGATTATGGAAAAGGTGAAGAATGCGTGGGTGATCCATGGGTATGATGTGGCATGGCTTGCATTGGCTGAGCTAGATAATAATACGTTTATCATCATTGGCTCAGAAGGTACTTGCATGATTGAGGAAAGCAGATATGTTATTTTCGTAGATCCCTATGAGGTGCTTGCAGGGACCTCACTTCCTCTACGCAAGGTGAGGTTAGAGTGTTCAGGTTCGATTAAGCCGCTGGATATAAATGTTGTAAAGCCTGTGAGGGTGGTTCTGAAGATGGCTAAGTTACGTGAAAGCGTGATCTTCATGAACGTAAGTGGAAGAACTTGGGAAATCTACCCTCCCACATCATCCCAGGGGTCAGTTATTAGGTCGCTTCCTAACAACCTAAACGCGAGTGAAGCAGGAGGATATGTTAGGAGTAAGGTTTTCAGGGTTAACCAGGTTATGTTGCTTACTGGGTTGGCCCTTGTGACTGCCTCCTTAATTGCTGAATGGAAGTTAAAAAGGGGATAAAGTAGTGCTAGCTTTTAAATGTAGGTAAGTTAAGATACTTAAGGTGGTTTCAGAATGCTACCGCTGGAGCAGATAAGGTCACTCCTCATGGATGGTAAGCCAGTGCTGATCTTCGACTCCAGTTCCCGCGAGAATGAGGTTGACATGGTTTTCTACGCACCTAAGATAGACTCACACTCTATTACCACGCTCAGAAAGATTGCAGGTGGGCTAATATGTTACTCCATGCCTAGAAAAGTTGGCGAAGCCATAGGCCTTAAGTACATGGACGAGTTATTAAGGGAGCTGGGGTATGGGGACCTTACAGGAAAAGTCCTTGGGTATGGGGACCCTCCAAACTTCAGTTTATGGGTTAATCACAAGGACGTCATGACAGGTATAAGGGATGCTGATAGGGCGAAAACGATTAAGGAGCTTGATAAGGTGGTTGAACTCGTTCTCGATGGTCAGGTTAAGGAAGCCAAGAGTAAATTTTATTCAGAATTTATCTCCCCAGGCCATGTCCCTATACTCCTAGGGAGAGGCCTGGACGTCAGAAGGGGTCACACCGAGCTATCTCTTAGTCTTGCAGAATTAAGTGGCCTAAGGCCCAGTACCGTAATAGCTGAAATGCTTGATGATTCAGGCGCTTTAAGCAAGGAGGATGCTCGGAAGGTGGCTGCACGTATCGGTACCATGCTTATTGACGGTAGCTCAATAATAGAAGAGTGGCTTGCAAGGAAGCAATAATTAGTATTTCCTTGAAACTAGCGTTAATAAGGACTCTGCATAAATATTATGGGTATCATATTTGGTTGAAGTCAAGATAGAGATTCCTGATGACATTATGGATAAACTCCTAAAGAAATATCCCGGCGAGAACCTAGAGGGAGCTCTAAAGAAGCTTTTAGAGGAAGAGCTTGAAGGGAAGGGAAGCGAGGCAGAGATGATAGAGAAGGAGATCTTGAGCCTGCAATCCATAGCAAATAACTTGCAGAGGGTTGTGATGGCTGCAGGAGATACTCTAAACTCCTACTCACAGATGCTTAGCGACATGAGGTTAAGGCTCGCTGAAATCTGGGAGTTCCTAAAGGAAGTTAACGAGCGTATCTCCCGCCTGGAATCAATGCTTCAAGCACCCTCCAAGCCACAAGAGGTTGTTCAGGTTCAGCAGCAGAGGCCTGAAGCTAGGGAAATCCGTCATGAGAGGAGTAGGGAAAGAAGAAGCTCGGCCATAGAAATCCTTAAAAAACAGAGGATTATGTTTGAGTCTGATCTAGCCTCCAAGATAAGGAACAGAGACGCCTTTTTTGAGAGGCTGAGGAAAGACGGCGCTCTAGTCCTCACATTATCAGATCAGAGAATAGCGATCGACCCAGAGTACTGGAGGGAGTTCCTCTCAACTCTCGAAGCCCTTAGAACGAATGCGGAAAAAGAGTTGAAGGAGGCTTTAGGACACCAGGGATACCAGCTCCTTATGGCGCTATCTAAGAGCGCCTTGGCCTACTTCGACGCTACAAAGAAGAAGTGGGTGGTGCTCCTCGAATAACTCACTTTTTAGGCAATCCAGATATCCCTAGCTTACCATCTGATGTTATGTAGCCCCATGGCATAGCATTAGTGTTGAAGAAGGCACCGAAATCACCATCGGATGAAACGACGATGACGCCAGCGGTGTCGGGGCCCGATATTGATGTATGCTTCATTATCGACATCTTAGCAGCTGTAGAGGCACTTAATCCCTCCGCAACTAGGTTGACAGCTGACAATGTCAAGAAGCTCTCAATTATTGTCTCCCCTATGCCTGTTGCGACGGCTGCTGCAGCCCTGTTAGCGTAGAACCCAGCACCTGGGATTGCAGAGTCTCCCACCCTCCCTGGAAATTTAAGCATCACCCCGCCAGTGCTTACCGCGGCTGCCACCCTTCCTTTAGAGTCTACGGCTACAGCCCCAACAGTGTCGCCTATACCTAACTTCTTAGCTAGCTCATAGCTCTTCACATAAGGCCCGCTATATCCTTTCATTATATACTCTTTGTATCTCTTTAACACCTTCTGTGAGGGGCCTGGATGCTTCTCAAGCCCTAGCCTTCTGGCCAGATCATCAGCTGGAGAGCCAGCTATTAGGATATGATCCGTTAGCTCCATCACTTTCAAGGCAAGGACTACAGGATTTCTAGGATAAGTTACTGAGGCTACAGCACCCGCCCTTCCTGTATAGCCGTCCATCACGCCGGCGTCCATGCTCACATGCCCGGAAAGGTCGACAACCGATCCTATGCCAGCGTTGAGAATGCCGGAGTCTTCTAATACCTTCGTAGCCTCAACAGCTCCAGCAATTGCTGAGCCTTCCCCTGTTAAAGCCCTCAGACCTGTTTCTAAGGCGTTCTCGAGTGTTGCAATTATAGATTCCCGATCTAGGTACTTCCAGGTGCCTGCACCGGCGTGGACTAATAAAACGCTTCTCAACTTATAGGCCCGTAAAAGCTTTAAGAAAAAGTAAATAATTTTAACGTTTATGCTAGACCTAGCCAGTGAAGAAGTTGCCTGTATGCGTGGGTCTTGGCAATATTCTTTGAATTCAGAGGTCCAGGCTTCTTCATAAAGAATGCATTAACCTCGTAGACTGTTCCTGAAAGCTTTTTATCAACCGCAATCTTACCTAGACGTATCAGGTCCACGAGCATGCCGGCAAGGGCTGGAGAGTCATTTATTCTAGCGCTTATGAATAGGGAGTCCCTGAAGCCATTGAAGCTTATCCACTCCATATGCATAGCAACGTACTTCTTATCTCCTAAAGGCTCTAGATACCCCGTAGGCCTTATGTAGTGAGGTGCGTCATATCCAAGGATGTCCTTAACCATACTGCTTTTAGTTGTCTCCTTCATTTTATTCCTCCCTGGATCTGTGAGGGCTAGGAAGTCCGTGTTACCACCAATGTTAAACTGCACTACAAACTCAACGAACCTGTTTCTCTCCGCCATATGCTCCAGTAGGTCAGCCGTCAGTGGAGTTGCACCTGTGGCACCGTCATCGCCGAATACAACAGCCCCTGACTCCTCAAACAATTGAAGTAGCCCTGGGTTGTTCGCAACAGGTGTAGGTATAGCGTTAACGAAGGTCACCCCTCTACCTGTTCTCTTAGCATACTCGGCTGCCGCATAGGCGTACACATGTGTTGCTGGAGCATCCCCCCTGAGTATCTTATCCACAGCCTCATCCTTAGAAGAGTAAGCAGTTCCCTCCTCAGTAGTTATGACATTAACTATCACGTCAGGCTTTAAGTTGATCCATTCCTCAATGAGTTTATCTATAGCTTCCTTGAGTGGGTATTTCTTCTCAAGGCCGGTGGTTCTAAAGGGCAATCCCTGGGTTGACCCAAGGTTTATGCCCTCCCTCACAACTACCTTCTTTAATGTTTCAGGGACATCGTAATCTTCACCGAATATATTCCTCCCGAGATCGTAGAGTGATTTACCCACTTTCTCAAGATCTACGTCATAGGCAGCCACAATCTCTATATCCTCCACTCGATAGGGCAAATCATATTTGGATAGTGGTATACCATATTTCGCCACAGCACCTTTCTTAATTCTTTCAAGACCTACAGCAAGATATGTTCCAACGTAACCCGAACCTAATAATATTGCTCTAACCATATGCATCACCTCTTGAAGTAATACTTATTTCAACTGCTGAAATATATTTATGCAGATAAATATAAGCTTATTCGATTTCGTGAAGCGGGTTCTTAACCTTCAGCACTCGACAGGCTCATCTTTCGCTGTAGGCTTCAACGGTATGACACAGATGAACTCAAAGGGCTGGTTTGAGCTGTTAACGTACTCGTGCTCTACGTTGGGAGGGATGAAGATGAATGTCCCCTCGCTCACCTGATACCATCTCCTACCAACCCTTAACTTACCCTCCCCCCTTACAACGAAGATTTCGTGCTCCCATGGATGATGATGAGGGAATATTCTCCCACCCGGCATTATTTGGAAATACCTCATCGCAGACGCCCTCGCACCGTCAGCTTCCGAAATTAACCACCTTATTGTGGACTTCAATCCGAAGTCAGGTTTAAGCTCCTCAGCCTTGACCTCAGTGAATTTCATGATTTTTTCACCGCAGCTCACGTAAGACCCTCTTCTAATATCTCGGCAAGTTCTAAATAACGTTAAGTCATATAGAGGGAATATCATATTCATAGCTTTATGTGTAGGGACTTCCTAATCTCATCAACTAGGATGACTGGCACTGCCGTTAAGAGTGAGAGCAGGATGTAGATCGGATTTAGTGGCACTGTATCGAAGAGCGTGCTTAAGAATGGTAGGTAAATCGCTAGCAACTGGATCGCTGCTGAGAGTGCTAAGGCCGGTAGTAGCCATCTATTGAAGGGGCTCCACCAGAAGTGCAGTTCCTCGGATCTTGAAGCTAGGGCTCTTCCGAACTCGCTAAAGGCTATAGCCGCAAAAACTAAGGTCCTGGCACCATAGAGTCCTATATTATCTAAAGCCGGTATGAAGAGACCTAAATTAACGAGGCCTATCAACGTGCCCAATAATGTGAAGTAGGCCAATTTCCTGTTCGTTATAAATGTTGAGGACTTCCCCCTCGGTGGCCTTTCCATCAGCCCAGGCTCTGGAGGCTCTGCACTAAGGGCTAGGGCTGGAAGCGAGTCAGTAGTTATATTAACCCAGAGGAGTTGAGGGGCATTAAGAGGAACTGGCAGCTCTGCCAGCTGAGCGAAGAGTATTGTAGTGACCTCACCAATGTTTGCGGGAAGAAGATAATTTACAGGCTTCTTGAGGTTCTCATAAATAACTCGCCCCTCTCTCACAGCCTCAACGATTGTCACGAAGTTATCATCTTTTAGAACAAGTTTCGATACTTCCTTCGCAACATCTGTCCCTCGAATCCCCATCGCTATCCCTATGTCAGCCTCCTTAAGTGCGGGTGCATCGTTGACTCCATCGCCAGTCATCGCGACTATATGGCCTTTAGACTTCAGGAGATGGACAATCCTCCTCTTATGTTCTGGCGTTACCCTAGCATATATAACGGCTCTATCTATTGCATTCAGCAATTCATCATCACTCATTCTATCCAGGTCAGCGCCCTCTAGAATAACATCCCCTTCCCTTAGGAGCCCTATCATGCGTCCAATAGCCTCAGCTGTAAGCCTATGGTCACCTGTAATCATTACTGCCCTAACCCCGGCCTTCCTAAGCATCTCCAACGCTTCCTTAACCCCCTCCCTAGGAGGGTCTATAATGCCAAACAATGCAATGAAGGTTAAATCTCTCTCCAAGCTTTCAGGGCTTGAGGGTAAGGTAACATTCCCTGGCAGTTCTTTATAGGCAATGGCGTAGGTTCGGAAGCCACGTGACGCAAACTCCTCCATCTTGTTAAGGATTGAAGCCTTCAGGTCATCATCTAAGTCTAGGACTCTATCGTTTATCATGACTTTGGAAGAAATCATAAGCAGGTATTCAGGAGCACCGCTTGATATAACTAGGTACCTATCTAAGTACTTGTGAACTGTTGTCTTCCTCTTCCTGAACCTGTCGAATGGGTAGACCTTAACAGTTAGATATTCTGGATTCCTGCCAACTCCCACTACTTTATAGGCGAATACTAGGGCGCTTCCCTCTGTAGGGGAGCCCTTGACCTTCCATCCTCCGTCCTCACGGATGAGTCGCGCATCTTTGCCCACGTGAGTAATAATGTAGTCTGAGAGGGTTTCAAGAATCTCCTTCTTAAGATCTCCCTTTAATGCTATCTCCCCTTCGGGAGCGTATCCAACACCAGTAACCTCACCCTCGACCCCGGCTATCCAGAACTTACGTATAGTCATTTCACCCTTGGTTATAGTGCCGGTCTTATCGCTAGCAACGACGTCGCAGGCCCCCAGCGCTTCAATGGCTCCGAGCTCTCTAACAACGGCATTCCTCTTAGCCATCCTGTACGCACCAAGCGCTAAAATCGTTGTAGCAACTGCTGGCAGGCTCTCAGGAACTGCAGCAACCGCTAGGGCTACTGAAAGAATTAGTGAGTCAATCAAGCTCATTTTCTCTAACGTCACTGAAGCTATGAACACTACGGCACTCACACCTAGGACGACGGCACCTAGCTTACGGCCAAGCCTGTCCAGGTCTTCTTCAAGTAACGATCTTCTCTCTTTTATGCTTCGTAATGACTTGGCAATCTTTCCCATCTCAGTGCTAAGGCCTGTAGCAACAACTACACCTACCCCTTCTCCCTTAACTACGTATGTGCCCATGAAAAGCATGTTTGTCCTGCTGGGCAAGGGCGTCTCCTTAGGTAGCGCAACGTCGGCTTCCTTCTCAACAGGCATTGACTCTCCAGTAAGGGGTGATTCATCTACTTGAAGATCGCTCGCCTCAATAAGCCTCATATCCGCAGGCACCCTATCCCCAGGGGAGACGATCACGATGTCCCCCGGCACAAGCTCGGATGCATCCACCTCCTTAATTCTTCCGCCCCTCACCACCTTAGCCCTCGGAGCAGTCATTCTTTTTAGAGCTTCAATGGCTCTTTCAGCCCTGAATTCCTGGACAAACCCTGCAACCCCCATTAACAGCACAGTGAAGAAGATGGCTTCTGCATCAATGACCTCCCCTAGGAGACCGGCAATGGCTGCCGCTGAAAGAAGGAGCAAAATCAGGAAATTAGTGAATTGCCTTAAGAACAGTTTTAAGGGATTCCTTCCACGGCCCTCAACCAAGTTCCTGCCATACTCTTCTAGCCTTGCCTTTGCATCCTTCTCGCTTAACCCTTCGGGTCCTGCCCTTAGGGCTGAGAGCACTTCCTCAAGGCTCATGGAGTGCCAATTCTTTGCGATGTCACATCCCTCGGCAATAGCTTGATAGTGATTCATGATTGCTGTCAGTCACTGCCCTATAAACTTTTAAGTCTGTTCTTTAACAATGTTAAAGATGATCGCCTTGAAGTATCATGCTGTAATAATTGGCGGGGGTCCAGGCGGTTATGTTGCTGCCATAAGATTAAGGAATTACGGATTGAAGGTTGCCCTTGTGGAGAGAATGTTCCTAGGTGGTGAGTGCACCAACTGGGGTTGTATACCGTCGAAGGCCTTAATAAACTTGGCAAGGCTTACAAGGCTCATCAAGTTAGGAAGGAGAGCTGGAGTTGAAGCCGAGGTCAAGGACATTCATTATGATAAGGTGATGAGTTGGGTTCGGAAGTCCGTTATGCGGTCAAGGAAAGGTGTTGAGTACTTGCTGGGTGACGTTGATGTATTCAAAGGTACGGCACGGATAGTGAATAATCATAGGGTCAAGATTTTTGGAGGTGATGTAAAGGAAGTTCTCGATGCTGAGAACATTGTGATTGCAACCGGTACCGAGCCTAGGAGTGCACCGGGTCTGGAAATAGATGGGCATTCAGTACTCAGTAATAGGGATTTCTTCGAGCTTAAGGAGCTTCCTGAATCAGTTGCGGTGATTGGGGCTGGACCTATAGGTGTTGAGTTGGCTACAGCACTCTCAAGTTTAGGGATCACCACGTATCTTGTCGAGGTCAAGGATAGAGTGCTTCCGATGTTCGATAGTGACGTAAGTGCAGTGATCTACAACTACCTTAGGAAGGTGGGTGTGAGGATTCACTCTTCTTCAAAAGCTAAGATATTAGAAAAGAGTGGTGAAGGCGTTAAGTTGAGGATAATGCGGGGGGATGAGAGAAGTGATGTGGAGGTGGATAAGGTTTTAGTTGCTGTAGGACGTAAGTACAACACGCCTGGCCTAGGCCTTGAAAAAGTTGGTGTTAAGCTAAGAGATGATGGTTCAATAGAGGTTAATGAAGAGTTAAGAACATCAGTCCCTAACATTTACGCGGTTGGGGATGTCACAGGGCCGCCTCTTTTAGCTCATAAGGCTTTTAGGCAGGCGGTAAACGCTGCTGATGTAATCGCTATAGGTAAGGCGAAACATCCTCAGGGGCCAATACCTTTAATTATTTACTCCTCCCCGGAGGTGGGGATAGTAGGGCTTTCAGAAAGTGAGGCTAGGACTAAGGGCTATGCCTTTAAGGTGTTTAAGTATCCCTACTCGGCCGTGCCGAGAGAGTTCACGAAGCTTGAGAGATTCCCAGAGGGCTTCGCCAAGCTGGTGGTTAGTGAGGATCAAATGATCCTTGGCGCTGAGGTTGTGGGTGATGAGGCATCTGAGCTGATACATATCTTCTCTCTCGCGATAGGTAATCGTATTAAGGTTGACGGCCTCTTGAACACCGTATATGCACACCCAACTATGGCTGAGGTTGTTGGAGAGTTAGCTCACGTTGCGCTCAATGAGCCCGTGCATGCAGAAAAGGGATGGCTGAATTAAGTGTTTGGAACGTGAGCACCTAAACAGCTCGTTTTTCAGACTAAATTGGGGAGGCTGTTTAGGACGTCATGGCCACTCTTAGTCACTAGAACCATATTCTCAATTCGGGCCCCGTACTTTCCGTTTATGTAAACACCCGGCTCTATGGTTATAACATTTCCAGGCTCTAAAACTGTGTTGACTCCCTGAGCAACTCTAGGCGGTTCGTGGACCTCAACACCCACACCATGCCCTAGGGAGTGAATGAAATATTTGTCGAGGCCGTGCCGTGCTAGAACTTTTCGGGCAATGCTGTCAATTTCTGATACGCTAATCCCTGGCGCTACAGCGTCGGTGGCTTCATTGACCGCCTCGTTTAGGGCTTCAATATTGTTCCTTATTTCCTTGTCCCCTTTACCTAACACTACTGTTCGGGTCATATCCGCGCAGTAACCTCCGAACCTGGCACCCATATCAATAACTATTTCCTCTCCTTCCATAACCTCCTTACTGGTGGGGAGAGCGTGAGGGAAAGCACCGTTAGGGCCGGAAGCAACTATTGTTTCAAAGGCGTAGCCATCTGCCCCCATAAACCTCATAGAGCCTTCAAGCATTGCAGCTATTTCGTACTCTCTAAGACCGGGTTTGAGGTCAAGAAGTGTCTTCCTGAGAGCGCCCTCAGTTATCCTTACTGCTTCCCTCATGAGGGATATTTCCTCATCATCTTTAACCATCCTTAGCTTAGATATCTCGCCACTCACGTCAGTAACTTGAGCAATGCCTGAGACCTTCTCCTTTACCTTGATAGCTAAGCTAGTGACATGAGAGAGGTCTATACCGATCCTCCTCACCTCAGCCGACTTAAGTTGGCCCTCGATCCATGAGGCTAGGTTTTGAGTGATGGGCTTTGCCTCTATACCCGGTATCTCATAGGTGGAGTATGGTAGTACTTCAATCTCCTCATTTTTAACGAAGGATGACACCCTCCAAAAGTCTAAGGCTGGGACAAGGAGCTTAGGCGTCCACCCCTTAACGAGCAGCAAGTATGAGCCGCCTGGCCTGGGCACTCTGGTGAAGTAGAATACATTCCATTCATAAGCTACTAGCGAAGCCTCAAGCCCTAAAGACTCCATTATATCTTCAAGCTTCTTAATCCTCAATAACAGCACCTCTTATCTTTACCCGTGAAGAAAGAAAAACCTTAGCTCTCATTAGTATCTAGGTAGTGCTTCTTAATCCCGAATTCAACCATCTTCATCATTACGTCGTAGGGCATGAATTCCTCACCAAGCCTTATCACGTTCTCAAGGGAGGGGTTCTTCCTGACCTTCTTAGCGATCTTCCTCAGCCTGAAGTACCTCTTCACTGACGGCCTAAGGATCTCCTCTAATACTCTCCTGCCGTCGGAGTTAAGCACCCCATCCTTACTGAAGAACTCTGTGTAGTTTAGTAGGAGCTTAGAGAATAGGGAGCGCATCCACTCCCGAAAGCGTTTCTCATCTATCTCCATGCAAATTAGGCGATCACCTAAAAGTAGAAGGGACAGGCAACCTAAAAACTATTATTATGTAATGTGTTATGCAAAATCTCGTCAATACCTAGACTTGATTCTACTTAGGAAATCATCGATTAACTCGCCGATCGACGGGCCTTCTAGCACTTTGAGTTCCCAGCTTACTCTGACCACTGGCTTTTTAATATTTATAAGCCTTGTTACATCTGCCGGGCTTCCCATCACGACGGCATCAACTTCAGCTTTGTTGATGGTCTCTTCTAAATCCCTCAACTGTTCAGGTGTGTATCCAGTTGAGGGGAGCACTTCCTTCATGTGTGGGTATTTCTTGTAGAGCTCCTTGATGACGCCAACCGCATACTCACGCGGGTCAACGATCTCTGAAGCTTTGAACTTCTTCGCAGCCACATAACCGGCGCCGTAGGGGAGGCCGCCATGTGTAACTGATGGAGAGTCCTCCATCACTAGGACTCTCTTATTGGAGATCAGCTCAGGCTTGTCGACCGTTACTTCCATATCGGCTAGTGTTATCTTCGCCTTCGGATTTACCTCTTTTACATTGCTGACTACTTTGCGGACGTTTTCCTCACCTGCCTGCTCAACTTTATTAACTATTACAGCGTCAGCCATCCTGACATTGACCTCTCCGGGGAACGAGCCTATCTCATGACCGGGTCTCATAGCGTCAGCCACAGTTATCATATAGTCGAACTTGTAGAATGGGAAGTCATTATTTCCACCGTCCCAGAGAATTATGTCGCCGAGTTTCTCCGCCTCCCTAAGAACCTTACCGTAATCAACCCCTGCAAGTACCGGCAGCCCCATCCTTATGTACTGCTCATACTCCTCTCTTTCCTCGATAGTCACTTTCCATCGATCCAGGTCTTCGTATGTCTTGAATACCTGAACCACCATTTCCTCTAGCTTCCCGTAAGCCATTGGATGCCTGACAGGCACAGGCTTAACGTTCTTAGCCAAGAGTTCCCTCACGACCGCCCTAGAAACTGTGGATTTCCCGGCCCCTGTTCTTACTGCAGTAACCGCTAGCACAGGCCTGAATGAGGTCAGCATAGTCTCCCTTGGGGAAAGGATTTTGAAAGAGGCGCCACTGGCAAGCGCGGTGGATATGAGTCTCCCAACATCTCCGTATACCAGGTCGCTGTAGGAGAGCACGACCTCGTCTACATGGTAATGCCTGATTATGTCTCCCAACATGCTCTCAGGTAGGATGGGTATGCCGTCAGGGTAGAGGGAGCCTGCGAGTGCAGGCGGGTACCTCCTTCTCTCAACTCCGGGGATCTGAGAAGCTGTGAAGGCCACTACCTCGTATTCTGGCTTATCCCTGTAATATACGTTAAAGTTATGGAAGTCCCTACCACCGGCTCCTATAATTACAACCCTTGTTCTATGAGACATGTGTCAGCACACCAAAATATTTTTCAAGCATGAACTAATAAATTTTAATAAGTTAAACGTAGTTGTTTGAGAATTTTAGTTGGAAGCTCAGTCATTCTCCATCAGATGTATTTGTTCTGCAACCCTGCATGCCTGGAGCGCGTCCTCAAGGGTTGGCGCTATTGAACTCCTCCTGCCCTTCACTCGGTTTATGAAGTCCCTCAGCTCTGCTCTCAGGGGCTCCTCTCCCCCCGCCTTTAACAAGTTTTCACCGCCTTGGAATGACATTAGGACCTTTCCCTCAGTAAAGGATGCTTTTATATATGCGTCATCTGTAATTACTTCAGCCTCCCTAACCTTCACTGGTAGCAGACCATCGGCAATAAGTTGCGTGTGAACAGATCCGATCTTCATATGTACTGTTACAAGCTGAGGGACGCCTTCAACCTCATCCCCTACCTCCACGGACAGGACCTTGAAGCTCTGCCCATGGAGGAGAAAGTGGGCCAGGTCTATGTCATGGATCATTAAATCATAAGTAATCGGGAACTTCATCCTGTGGCTAGGTCTTTGCGATAGCCTCTTGAAGACTACGTAACGTGGACGCCCTCTCTTCCTCAGCTCATCCCTCAGCAGTAAGGTTGTAGGGTCGTACCTAACTATGAATCCGGGCTGGGCAACGACATTGGCCTGCCTGACCACCTTTATAAGCTCCTCTATCTCCTCAGGCCTTAATGCAACTGGCTTCTCAACGAAGATATTAACCCCCTGGGAGGCTAGGAACTTGCCTACGCCCACCAACTTATCTATGGGTACTGCTACAGTTGCTGCCTGTATACCTAACGCAGGGATGGAGGCGATGTCGGTAAGGTATCTTCTAACGTTATACTTGCTGGCAACGGCTCTAGCTCTCTTCTCATCTAAGTCGACCACTGCCTCTAGGCTTAAAAGGCCCTCCAGCTCAAGCTCCTTTAAAGCCCTTACTATATTACTCCCCCATACCCCAGCACCTACTGCAGCTACGGTTACTCTACTCAAGTACTAGCACCTCATGATTATATCTAGGGTGCCCTAATTAAGGGTCAACTTTTGCGAGCCAGGTGGGTGCAGCCCCAGCCTTCGATAAGAAACCGCTGAAGTTCTTGAGGATAGCTTCACTAAGTTCCTCGATCTTCACACCCTTCAAATCGCTGATTATTCTCATCGCTGAAGGTATCTCGTCTGGTGTCAGAGTCATCCCCCTATAACTATAGGGGGCGTCTGACTCAGTCAGCAATATACCTAGGGGGGCCTTCTCCACAATAAGGCGTGCCTTCTTTTGAATCTTCAAAGCCACATTCACCCCTATATAATATCCCCTGTCTGCTATCTCCTTTATCAGGTTATAAGGTCCTGTGAACCAGTGGATGGCTACTGCCCTTACCCTGTAGGAGGCCAGTTCGTCGAGCACTACCCTCCAAGCACCAGCCGCATGGATGGAGAGGCCCATCCCATTTTTCTCAGCTAGGGAGAGGATCTTCCTGAAGAAACAGAGCTGGGTCTTGAATGTGTCTGGCACAAACCTCTTGTCAAGGCCTACCTCACCTAGAAACCTAACCCTGCCAGCTAATGCTTTCAGTCGCTCGAGCTCATCTGTAGGAATCTCTTCTTTAATGTTCCATGGGTGTATGCCTACTGCTGCAGTCACGTTTTTACATTTCCCACTTAAGTCAATAGTTTTCTCTGACGACGGGATGTCATCCGATACAGCTAGCAGGACGAACTTTTCGTTATTGCAGTACCTTGAGATGATGTGCTGTGGGAGTTCATGAAGGTGGATGTGGGAATCAACAATCATGGCCATGGCGATAGCCTCACACCTTCACGTGCTTGAACCCGAACTTGGCTAGGAGCTTCAATGCTGAAGGGGAGATCTTCCTCGAGGCGATCACCCCTCTAGCCCTGATCCCAAGTGACTTATAATAATCCACATATCTTTTCAACTGGTATATCGCGTTAACATCAGCAAGGGATCTCTTCACCTCAACGATTATAAGCCCGCCATCTCTAGACCTTAGTATTAGATCAATTCTTCCATGAGGGGTGCTGACCTCTCTTGAGACCAGCTCAGCTCCTTCCTCCACAGTCGATGGGTTAAGGGCTAATTCCTTGGAAATGCTTTCCTCACTTCCCTCCAGCACGAATTTCCCTGACCCCAGCCTAGCAACTGCTATGAATGCATCACCGGTTATGTGTATTTGTAGCATTTCCCTGGGCTTAGACCTGACTGCCTTGATCACCACATTGCTGTTCCCTTCAATGTATGAAGTGACGAAGGCCTTAGGTTGCCAGTTAATAGGCTCTCTTCCAGCTCTCTCATGAATGAGAACCGTTCCATCCTCTTTAATGATTATAAGTCTCCACGCATTCCCCGCCTCGCTTGACGCTCTACCTGAGTAGCTGATAGAGCATTTAGCGAAGATGGTTATGGTTGCAGCCTTAAAGAACTTCTTTATTATGTATGGTATTTCTTCACTATTTATGCATCCTACGCTCTCTATCCTCTCTTGACACAATGTTAACCACCTCGCTAACTACCTTCACAGCCTCATTGAGCTCCATGTCAGGGAGTGTTGCTGAGGCTGCCTCGGCATGGCCTCCGAATCTTCCCCCTGTTCTCGAAGCCAGTTCCTGGCATATGCGGTAGGCCCTATCATTAATGGTTCTAACAGTCACGACTACCTTCCCTTCTTCCCTCCTCACCAAGATCACGTCCTTTCTAGTCATCCGTGCGAACTCCGTTGTGGCTATTCCGAGCAGTCCGGCATAGACCCTGGATTCAGGAAGGCTTAGGGCAACGATCTTGGCGTTCCTGACCTCCAAGGATCTCTCGCTCATTAGTTTAAGCAGTCTCTGGAGGAGGAACTTAGCGATTCTCGCCCTTCCTACAACCTCCTCATCTGTTGCTAGGTTCTTTCCTTCAAGCATAGCCTTAACCAGATATGTCATGAAGGAGATATCACCGGGGTCCCTAGCTATAGCGAGCTTGATAATGTCTGCAACTTCATTCACGTCCTTATTTTTGGCCTCACTGCCCTCGCATACATCTGCAACATCTACTAGGAACTGCTCGTAGGGGTTAATGGCTGGTCTGAGGGCCTCCATCATGAGGCGTGGGCAGGATGGGGCTTTCCTCCAGATGGCTTTCAGGTTCGAGAGCTTTTCAGACAGGTCCTTTATGAATTCCTCCGAGCTTTTATGGTGGTCTATTATGACTAGCTTCTCGACCTTAGGTGAGAGCTGGATCAGGTACTCCATCATTTCCTTATTGATGGCTAAGTCGAGAAAAACAGCTTCACGTAGTCCCTCACCTATCTTACGGGAGTCTATGTGAGCCCTCCACGGCTGGGTGAAAACTAGGATGATATGACTGGGCCATGAGTCCATGAGATAGTGCTTGATATAGAGATAGGCTGAGATGATCCCATCACAGTCGCCATGACATACAACACCCGAGTTCTTCATCAGTCATCAGTCAATAGTCGCGTGTTTTGTTTATAAGGGTTGAATATGGAGGTACATCGGTTGATGACCTTTGAGTCAGGCATACCCCCAGGCTACAGTGCTGATGAAGTATGGAGATCCTCTCACCCTTTCGTTAAGGAGGCTGGTAAGGCAGAAGTATCACCTTATAGGTACGCATTCGGCTGTCAAGAAGTGTTTATGGGTTCATAACGCTTTAACTCAGCAGAGATTCTGCTATAAGTGCAAGTTTTACGGGATTGAGTCACATAGATGTATTCAGTTCAGCCCTTCAATTTTATGGTGCTGGAACGCTTGCCTACATTGCTGGAGAGTTAGACCTCAGGACATGGGGTTCACCTACAATGATTTAACTAGACTGCCTTACGTCGACGACCCTGAGTTTCTTGTCGATATGGCGATTGTGGAACATAGAAGGACTGTAAGTGGATACAAGGATAAAGCTCCGAGGCTTTTGTGGGAGGAGGCCATGAACCCCAAACATGTAGCTATATCGTTAACTGGAGAGCCGCTACTGTATCCTAGGTTTGGTGACCTCCTTAAAGAGTTCCATAGAAGAGGGATAACCACTTTCGTAGTGACTAGAGGGGTTCGCCCTGAAGTCATCGCCTCATTGGATGAAGAACCGACGCAGCTCTACGTCTCCCTTGAATCATGGAATAAGGAAATGTATGAATACTTCAATAGGCCATTGACAACTAGGGCATGGGAGAAGACGCTTGAGACGCTGTCGCTATTTCCTTCACTCTCCTCACCTACCGTTGTCAGGATCACGCTTGTCAAGGGATTTAATATGGGTGAGAAGGATGTGCAAGGGTTTGCCAAGGTGCTGAAGGATGCTGAACCCACATACGTGGAGGTGAAGGCATACATGTATGTCGGAGGCTCTACAGGGAGGCTCTCGAGGGAGAACATGCCATCTATGTTGGAGGTTATGGATTTCAGCAAGAGGCTAGCCTCCGAGCTGGGTTATAGAGTTGCTTCCTACTCGAAGCCTTCTAGAGTTGTTCTCCTCACTAAGTTGGAGGGGCCTGTAATCAGATATGGCAAAGGCTGTCCCAAGGCATGGGAGACCGAGGATGTAGGCGATGAATACTCAGGGGAATACGGCGCCTCTCCTGAAGATGTAGTTTAACGTATGCCTATAATTAGTTATAAAAACTCTGAGCTTTATTTAAAGTTGTTATTAATGTCGGCATCTTATATTAAACATTTTAATCCTGATATCAATTTCGATAACGATGAAAAATGAATAGCTTACGATTAGGAAGGTCGATAACTGATTTAATAGGTGGGACACCTGTAGTAAAGCTTTCTAAGGTCATACCGCCTGATGTTAAGGCTGAAATATGGGCTAAGATGGAATTCCTTAATCCCTCTGGAAGCGTTAAGGATAGAGTGGCTTATTACATGATAAGACGTGCTGAGGAGTCAGGTCGCCTTAGAAAAGGGATGACCATACTTGTGGCGACCACTGGAAATACAGGAATTGCCTTCGCTGCAGTAGGTGCCGCCTTAGGGTATAAGGTAACTATCATAATCCCGGAGGAGATGAGTGAGGAGAGATTTCTTTTGATGAAGCTCTATGGGGCAAGCTTCATAACCACTCCAGGTGGCGAGTCAGATGTCATGAAATCCATCGAACTTGCTAGGAAGTTGGAGAGGGAGAACCCTGAGAAGTATGTTTTCCTCGATCAGTGGGTTGATGAGGCGAACGTGGAAGCCCATTATGAAACTACGGGGAAAGAGATAGTTGAGCAGCTAGATAATGTGTCAGCCTTCGTAGCACATGTGGGTACGGGAGGTACGTTAATAGGCGTAGCGAAAAGGTTGAAGGAGGTAAACCCCAAGACTCTCATAGTTGCTTCAGAGCCTGCTGAGTGTCCAGTAGCTCATGGATGGTATCATACGGGTAAGGAAGGAAGATGGGGTCGCCACGAGATCGAGGGAGTGGGAGACGGTTTAGTGCCTGGGATTATAAAGAAGTACAAATACCTCATAGACGACTTCATAACCGTGACATCTGATGAGGCTATCGAGATGGCGAAAAGACTCGCTAGAGAGGAGGGCTTAGGCGTCGGTATTTCCTCAGGGGCTAACATTGTTGCAGCGATCAAGGTAGCTAGGAAGTTCGGCCTGGGAGAAGGGGATAAGGTAGCGACCGTACTGCCTGACTATGCAGCAAGGTATTTCAGCACGAGATTGTTTAGGGAAGAGAGAAAGGTTAGGAAGGGTTGACGCGGTTAAAAACATTTCACGCGAAGGGTTTTGTTATGTTAACATCTCTTATGAGCATGTAAGGTGCCTTGGTTGGGGTCTCCACTTCCCACCATTTAATCTTGTAGAGGGTTTTCCCTAGTGCTGAAGCATTTTTGAGCAGATTGCCGATCTTATCTGATATTCTTATCCTACCTAGATCACCTACCACTTCTCCATTCTTCACGAGGAGGGTTGCGTCCCTACTCACAGTGGAGAAGGCACCCTCCACATAGTTCTGGAGACGGGTGTACCAATTATTGTTTATTATTATGCCGTTCTCGAGTTCTGCAGCCAGATCATCCTCACTTAGCGATCCTGTTGAGAGTCTTAAGTTCCAAGGTATAGGGAAGATGAGGCCAGCATTGCCTGTGCTTTTAGTTCCCATCTTGGACGCTGTTCCCGAGTTATGGAGGATGTTTCTTAGAATGCCTTTCTCGATAATGGGTTTGTCGTAGGTAGGTACTCCCTCATCATCGAATGCCGTGGATGAAGGCAGTTCATGATCTCTGGGCACATCGTACATGCTTATGATCTCTGAGGCCACCTTGTCACCTACCTTATACTTCAAGAACATTGAATAACCCATGAGGATTGCTGCAGCAGAAGCCATAAAGCCTACATAGTTCACGAGATTCCCTACAACTAGAGGTGAAATAATTACATCGTATTTCCCGGGGGTATAATCGGCTTTCCTATCGGTCAGAGTAGCGTAATAACCCGCTTTATCTCCGACTTCTTCAATACTTTTTAGATCTAGGTGGCGAGCTCCATAGGCCCAATGGCCACTCATCTCATCCTTGAAAGCTCTGAGATATGCTTCTACCGAGGTCATCTTTTCTTCCCCGCTGAAGCCCTTGCTGGTTACTACTGCTCTTTTCCCATATACGAGGTCTAGCGTCCCAGCTACTCTATCTACACCCCTATCTAATGCTGAGGCGATCATCGCCTCAGCAACATCCTTGGGATCGTCAAGAGCTTTCGCAATAGCCCTATCCAGCAGCCCTTCTATAGGTTTCCACTCAGTAGGTTCTGGGAGAGGGGCATATATATCTGAGGCCTCAAGCTTAAGGAGGGCTGGACCTGCTGCCTTAACTCTCTTGATGATCTCCGATGGATCGTCGATGGATAGGCTGAGAACTAGTGTTCTTCTATTCTTAGCTATGTAGACTGTAACGCTCGTCTCGATCCACGACTGAACTATTGAGGGCTCGGTATTCCAGATCTTCACCATTGATTCATCCTTGGAGGTAACTATAGCTGTAACATCGTCGAACTCCGTTTTAAGACCTTTAACTATCTCTTCAGCTATCTCGATAGATTCCCTCATCACGCGCTCACCCCTAGCCCTATCTTTGCTAATCTAAGATCAGGGCCTCCGAACCATACAGGGACTCCTTGGGCTGGTTCCCCCTTCCCACATGTACCGGGGTAGAAACGAAGTTCCCTCCCTACAGCCTCTACTCTGCTGTAGAACCCCTTTGTTGTGACTTCCAGCACGGGATTCTTTACGGGGAGATCGAGTTCCCCGTCCTTGATAAGGTATGCCTCAAGCCCTACAAACCTCATGTTCCATCTTCTGTCGTCTATGTTCCACTCCATGTACGACTTCATGAACACCCCTAGCCTTATACCATCCAGTAACTCCTCGAATGAATAGTCCCCTGGCTGGAAGTAGGTGTTACTCATCCTAACGATAGGCTCCGATGAATAGTTCATAGCCCTTGCAGCTGCATTACTTGACGTACCGAAGAGCAGTGCGGTGTGCCGATTGTGAAGCGCTTCGTAAATCAACCCCTCCTTATAAAGGTATCTAGGTCTTGCTGGAACACCTTCATCGTCAAACAAGTAATAACCGTAGCTGCCGGGAATTGTCGGATCCTCTATCACCGTTGCTTTATCGCTTCCTACCCTATAATTTCTCATCATGTCAACCTTAACGAAAGATTCGCCCGCCTGAGCCGCCTCCCTGCCTAGTATTCTATCTGCTTCCATAGGATGCCCAGCAGATTCATGAACTATTAGCCCGACAACCTCAGACCCCACCACAAGAGGAACCTTCTCCTTCGGGGGTTCAACGCCTTTCAGGAGGACCTTCTCCAATCTCTTAACCTCATCGCTCACTACCTCCCTAGGACGCCAATCTTCTAAGAGTTCAGCTCCACCACTACCGCCGAATTCCATCATTCTCTGAAGGCTCCCCTTCTCAGAACTAGTCAGGATGATGTTTAACATGAGGGACACTCGAGGAATGAGGGAGTGAACCTCAGCACCGTCTGAAGTTACAAGGTATTTTTCCTCCTCACTCGTTGCGAGCTCGAACATCGTTACCGGTACCTTAGCGTCCTTAACGGATTCATTAACTGCCCTAAACAGGTCTTTGCCCAAGTTAACCCTCTCCTCCAGCCCTAAGTCGCTAAGGCTTTTCCTAAATCTAACAGCGTAGTCAGCCTTCCCCAGCCTCTCTTCGCTAAATCTAATGGGTGTTTTCCTAAGTGGTGAGAGGTTCTTAGCTCTGATTAAGGCTTTCTTAACAGCTCTTTCGACACCTTCCCTTGATAGGTCATTAGTCGCGCCAAATCCGAGGGACCCATCAACGATAACCCTTACACCCACACCTTCCTTAACTTCTGTTCCCACACCGGCTATTTTATCGCCTCTCATTAAGACCGAATCACTCACGTTTTTATGATACCTTACCTCTGAGTAGGAAGCACCGTTCGCCAGTGCAAAATCAACGCCATGTTTGATAATACCTTCATCTAACCTCAGAACATTCACCACTATATAATCCTCTTACACCTTAATTACGTTGAACTCCATGAAACGGAGTCACCCTAAGTTGTGGGAGTATATAGGGGGTCATACCTAATTAATAATCCATTAACACTGGAAAGATGTGGGCTCTCAAAAAAGGTTAGAGGGGTTGGTCACTTACCAGAGATCTCTTCGTCTGCCACCTTATACCCTAGTTCAAATGCCTTAATGTTTGCATCTAACCATCTCTTGGGAACTCTGCCCTTCATAGCCTCTAGGAGGGTTACCTTATCGAAGGGTGCATCTGCTTCTTCAATCATCCTTGCGTAGGCCCCTAATACGGCTATATTCATAGCCCTAGTTGTTCCTGCCTCCTCAGCAAGCTTGGTGAAATCATAGGCTACGAGTCTTGCACCCAGCTTCTTTAAGGCGTCAAGTATTTTCTCGACTTCTGGATAGTCAGCTGCACCGACGTTCACATCTATAGGATATACTTTTCTTGTGTTAACTACTGCGATCCCTCCTGGCTTTAGGTAGATGACACCCCTTCTAAGACCTTCCAGTGGTTCCAGTGCTAGCAGGGCGTCAGCCTCATCCTCAATCAGGAGAGGCCCGTAGACCTCTTCCCCAATCCTGACATGCGAGTGGACGGCTCCCCCTCTCTGGGCTGCACCGAACGTCTCCCCTATCCTCACGGAGAGGCCCTTCATAAGGGCTGCATCCCCTATTATTCTTGAGAGGAGGACGGAACCCTGTCCCCCTACACCAGCTATCATTAAGTAGTAGTTTCTTCCAGCCATCTTATTTCACCTCCGTTAGCTTCACCCCCTCCTTCGCGGGTACTATGGCCTTAACTGGGCAGACCTGTGCACAAAGTCCGCAGGCAACACATAGCACCGGGTCTATGAACGCCTTCTTCTTTTCCTTATCCCACCCAACTGCTGGGCATCCTAGCTGTACACATAGTGTACAGCCGATGCACTTATCCTGGTTCACGGTATAGTAGGTCAGGTTAACTCCGCTTCTTGACGCTCTCCTAGCAACCTGAAGGGCACACTCCCTTCTAGCCACAACGACTGTTGGGACTTTTTTCTCTACTGAAGTTAGAATAGCTTTCATAATAGTCTCCTCTGTGGCCTTGATGTCATAGGGATCTACTGTAAACACGTGTTCAACTCCCAAGGCTTTGGCTACATCCTCTATCTTTATTACTCTTGCAGGCTCCCCCATAGCAGTCCATCCTGATGAGGGCGATGGTTGATGTCCGGTCATAGCTGTCCAGGAATTATCCATCACTATGAACGTTATTGCTGCTTTGTTGTAGACGGCATTAGCGAGTGCAGGCATGCAGGCATGGAAGAACGTGGAGTCTCCCGCAACAGCTACTATGGGGCCATCCCTATATCCTGCCTGGTATTGGCCTTGCGCAAGACCTATTCCACCACCCATGATGTAGTTTGTATCCAGTATTTCATAGGGATTGTTGAACATATATCTCTTGGACTCCTTCTTTGTGCTTGGGATTATCTCCTTAGCAAATATCCCGTATCCTCCCTGTTCATAGCAGCCTATGTCACCATTAACTATCCACACACCTTTCCACTTATCCTTGAACTTTGATGCGACTTTTATTAAAGCAAACCTCAAGCCCCAGTAGGTCCCCAAATGCTGGCATCCAGGGCACAACGCAGAGGATCTTGGCGCTATTATAGCTGATATCTCTTCTTTAAGCTTCTTTCTCGACTCGTCGACTTTAGGAGGATTGAGCCCTAGGAACTTCGCAACCGCATTCACCACTTGGGAAAGTCCAAGCTCACCGTACCGCAGTAATACCTGGTTCTTGGTTTTACCGTAGATTGGCTTCTCAGGAGCGTACTCCTTCATGAAGGCGTAGAGTTGCTCCTCTATAAATGGATCGCCCTCCTCAACTACGAGGATCTTGTCAACGGAATCTATGAACTCTTTAAGGAGTTTCTCAGGTAGGGGGAAAGGTGTTCCGACCTTGAGTATCCATGGTTTTCCTTCAGCGTCTAGCTTGATGAGGGAGTCCTTAACGTAGGCGTAGCCCATACCTGCTGCTATGATGCCCAGCCTAGTCGAGCCCTTCTCTATTTTATTGAAGGGTACTTCATTGACGAATTCTTTGATCTTCTCTAGTTGCTCAAGTTGCCACGCATGCTTGGCTGTGGGTCCAGTCTTCCCCTTATATTTAAAGGGACCGTAAACGTTATAGCGGAAAGGCAGTTTGTAATGCCTGTCGAAGAATATTGGGTTCCTCTCCTTCCTTATTTCACCGAAGGTGACGTCTCCCGAGGAATGGCTTATTCTAGTGACCGACCTGATGAAGACGGGAAGCTCGAAGCGTTCTGAGTAGTCGAAGGCCGCCTTCGTCATGTCCTTAGCTTCCTGCTGTGTGCTGGGCTCTAAGATCATGACGCCAACGCCTTTAGCGAGAAACCTTGTATCTTCTTCAGTGGAGGAGTAGAACGCTTCTGGGTCATCTGCAGACACGATTACGAGCGCCCCGGGTAAGCCGCCATACACTACAGTGGAGAACATATCCATAACCCAATTGGTGCCGGCGTTCTTCATCGTTGCAATGGTTCTTGCACCGACTGAGGCAGCACCCACTGCAACATCTAGGGCAACCTTCTCATTTACAGCCCATTCAGCATGAAAGCCTAGGTCTTTCGCGACCATGGATAGCGTCTCCATAATTTCAGAGGATGGTGTTCCAGGATACCCTGCTGCCACCTGAACCCCAGCTTCTACAGCACCTCTAGCGAAGGCCTCATTCCCTTGGAGGATAACTCTTTTACCTGGTTCATCTAAACCGACTACGTGCTTCAATATAATCACTGCGTTAAGTGTGTGTCACCCTATATATAAGTCTCATTTAATACATACCCGCAAATCTGTGATGACGTAAGACTTAATTAGGGAAGGATAGCAAAACACAGGAGGTGTATTGGATGGGTGACCGCGTTTGCCGGCCTCCAAATATACAATACGAGGACACGTAAGATAGAAGTATTTAAACCTTTGACAGGTAAGAGAGTCTTTATGTTTGTGTGCGGGCCGACAGTGTATGACTTCTCACATGTCGGGCATGCGAGGGTCTTTATATTCTTTGACACTGTCGCTAAATGGCTTAAGTTCTCAGGGTATTCAGTATTTTACATAGTCAATATAACGGACGTGGACGATAAGATAGTAAATAGGGCGTCAGAAGAGGGGGCTCACCCCCTGGAACTAGCTAGGAGGTATGAGAGGTACTTCATAGAGGATATGCTTAGATTGAATGTAACGGCCCCGAACCTATACCCCAGGGCTTCAGACTATCTTAAAGAGATTTTCGAGCAGATAGAAGGCCTTTTAAGCAAGGGATACGCGTACGTAACCCCTTCAGGAGTTTACTTTGATATAACGAAGTTTGAGGATTACGGGAAGTTATCGGGGAGAAGGCCTGAAGAACTCCGCGTTCACAGGATAGAGCCTGATCCTAATAAGAGAAATCCCGGTGACTTTGCTCTTTGGAGGGTTCGGCCCCAGAATGAGTTCGGATGGGAATCCCCTTGGGGCTACGGGAGGCCTGGATGGCATATAGAAGATACAGCGATAACTATAAAGCACTTCGGTGCTCAATATGACATCCATGGAGGAGCTGTGGAGCTTATTTTCCCCCATCACGAAGCTGAAATAGCCCAGGCTGAGTCGCTCACAGGGGTTAAGCCCTTCGTAAATTACTGGATGCATGTGGGGCTGTTGACCGTTGATGGGGTGAAGATGAGTAAGTCTCTAGGGAACTACGTCACTATTAGAGATGTTCTAAAGAGGTACAACTCGAACGCTGTTCGTTTATTCATACTTCAGAACTATTACCGTAGGCCTATGGACTTCTCTTGGGAGGCACTTGACTCAGCAGCGCGGGCGGCATCCAGAGTGGAGACCGCGGCACTCAGATTAAAGCAGTTGGATATCGTAGACTCTAAGGTTGAGGGGGAGGCAGCCTTGACCAAGGAAGCTGAGGAGGCTTGGGATGGATTCGTTGAAGGTATGAACAACGATTTCAATACACCTGTAGCGTTGTCAAATCTTTATAGATTGTCCTCAGCCATTAACGACTATACTAACAGGGAGTCAAGGATCTCATTGGAGGGTATGAATAGAGTGTCCTCACTCCTTAATAACATGGCCTATGTGTTAGGGCTCCGGCTGGAGGAGGATGAGGGAAGACTTGCACAGGATTTAATAAGGCTCATCGTTGATGTGAGGGCTGTCTTAAGAAGTAGAAAGTTATGGGATCTGGCTGATAGAATTAGGGAGGAGCTGAAGAGCCTTGGCATAGAGCTTCAGGACACTCCCACTGGGACTAGGTGGATAATTAGAAATAAGAAGTAGGTTATTTTTAATCTAGAGACTCATTCGTTTTAGGTATGATGTGTACGTCCATAGCGCTTTGACGACCTTAACAGCTCTTTCAGGGGTCGGATAGACAGGTATTCCCATAGAATGCATTTTACCTTTCTCGATATCTTCCACCTCCCCTCCGCCTAGGTACACTGGAACTACGACTTTACCTTTATCAAACCACTTTCTTATGACTTCGGCAGCACCCGGTATCGGGTCCCCGAATATGGTTATGATTATATCTATGTCTTCGTCTTTGAAGAGGTGGTTTAGTGCAGTGTCGTATCTTTCAGCATCGGCATCTCCTGTGAGATCCAAGGGGTTCTTGACTATGCAGTAAGAGGGGAGTTCCTTTCTGAGGGCCTCTCTAACATCATCACTCATTTTAGCCATTCTTAGTCCTAGGCTCTCAACGTAGTCCGTGGATATGATCCCCGAACCGCCGGAGGAGGTGACTATCTGAACGTTTTTCCCCTTGGGTCTCGGCAGAAGAGCTAGTCCTTTAGTGACGTCATATAATTCTTCTATGCTGTCTACGGGTATAACTCCAGCCTTCATGAATGCAGCTAAGTAGAGCTTGTAAGAGCCAGCTAAGGATCCTGTGTGTGATGCAACTGCCTTAGCTCCGGCTTCAGTTCTCCCAGATTTAAGCACAACCACCGGCTTGACTTTGGTTACCTCAGACGCTACCTGAATGAACTTTCTTCCATCACTGACTGCCTCTATGTACATCCCGACAGCCTTAGTGTCTGGGTCCCTCCCTAGGTACTCTAGGAGGTCTATCTCATTGATGTCGGCCTTGTTTCCTAAAGCAGCCATCTTACTGATTCCTATACCCTCCTTTTCCGCCCATATCTCGAAGGTTGCTGCAACGGTGCCACTCTGGGATATTATGGCGAGAGGGCCTTTAGCTGTTATTTTAGGCCATGAAGCGCATAGGCCTTTATGGGGATTGTTCACGCCCTGGCAATTTGGTCCTAGGAATCTTAGCCCATATTTTTTCGCTGCTTCTACGAGCTTTCTCTCAAGCTCTCTACCTTCAGGAGTTCCTGTCTCCCTGAAACCCCCTGAGATAATTACTGCAGCTTTAACGCCTTTCTCTCCAGCCTCCTCAATAACTTGAGGGACAAACCTAGCTGGAATCACTACCACTGCAAGATCTACTTTATCAGGAACGTCCTTTAGAGATGGGTATGCCTTAATCCCCAATATCTCATCTGCTTTAGGGTTGATAGGGTAGATCCTTCCCTTATAACCTGACTCTACGATGTTCTTAAGTATGGCATGGCCTGTCTTGCTGGGATCCCTTGACGCACCTATAACGGCTACCGCATCCGCCTCAAATAACGCTCTTACCTTATCGACATTCATGCTAAATCACCTTCTGCATGAGTGGAAAAATAATGTTAAACGGGTTTAAAGTTAGGAGGAGCTTTTAGCGGCTTTTATAGCCTCCTCAAGGATCTCTAAAGCAATATCTATGTGCTCTTTCTTTATCACTAGCGGTGGCTGAATCCTAAGGGATGAAGTTCCTGAGCCAAGGATGATTAACCCTCTCTTGAACGCCTCCTCAATGACTTTGTTCCTCAGCTCCTTGTTAGGCTCCTTAGTGTCTTTGCTCTTAACGAACTCGACTCCAATCATCAATCCCTTCCCTCTAACGTCCCCGATTTCCTCATACCTGTCCTTAAGCTCATTCAACCTCTTCATGAAGTAATCTCCTAACTCCGCAGCTCTCTCAGGAAGCCTCTCTTCTTCCATGATGTCTAGGACTGCCAAAGCAGCTGAGACCACTATAGGGTTAGCACCTAATGTATTCTCATGAGCATCTGGATCCCATTCTAAGAGCTCTGACCTCGCGATACACGGTCCGAAGGGCAGGCCGTTAGCTGCTGCTTTAGAGGTGGTGATAACGTCCGGCTCTATCCCATAATATTCGGTGGCGAACATCCTGCCAGTCCTTCCGAAGCCTGTCTGAACTTCATCTATTATCATGTAGAAGCCATAATCTCGGCTCATTCTTTTCAACTCTCTCAGGAATCTCTCTGGGGCGGGAACGATACCGCCAGCGCCTAATATTGGCTCAATGATCAGACCCGCAACCTCGTCAGGAGGTACTACATGCTTAAAGAGGAAGTCCTCCATGTATGAGAGGACTGCGTCTACACACTCATCCCCTTCTAACCCCTTGAAGGGGCATCTATAGGTATTAGGGAAGGGGACATGTACTGCACCACCCATGAAGGGGAAGAACCTTCTTCTGGCAGTGAGTTTGGTAGTGGTGAAGGCTAGAGAGCCGAACGTCCTCCCATGGAAGCCTGGCACGAAGCCTATAATATAGGGCTTTCCTGGCGAATGCCATCTTACAGCCTTCAAAGCACACTCAACCGATTCCGTACCTGAGTTCCCAAAGAACACCCTCTTTGGGAAGTTGCCAGGGGTGATCTTGGTTATTCTTTCAGCATAAATTACTTGGAGATAATTGTAGAAATCGCAGGAGTTGGTGTGGTCGAGGACGTCAGCGGTTTCCTTTATTGCCTTCACAACTTTCGGATGCCTATGACCTACGTTAACAACTGCTATGCCTGAACCGAAATCAAGGAAGATATTTCCGTCAACGTCCTTTATCCAGACGTAGTCGGTTTCAGCAGGCACTAGGGGCGCCGTCCTTGTAAGGGATGTCGACAGAAGCTTTTTGTCTCTCTCGATCCACTCCCTAGCCTTAGGTCCTGGAGGCTCGACAACTATGTGGGGTCTATTTACGTTTATAGCCATAATGCAAGCACCGCATACGTAAGCGGCGATTAATTATTTAAATAATTTATTCACAGAGCACAGTTAAATATAGTATCTAATCTCCGGAGATGATAATTAGGTTTTTTCCGTTTTGGAATAAATTAACTTCTTAGTAGATTCAGTGGATCTGATGGCGTCCCACAGGCCTACAGGTGGTGCTCCATTTGGTAATACTATATCCGCATGGGCAGGAGATGGGCTTCCCTAAGGACTCCCAGATCTTCTTAAGAGCTTCTCTAGGAATGTAGAGCTCAATCATCCTTGCGACCTTACAAGCCTCATGCGAAGGTAGGCCCGACTTAACGAGCATCCATTCAGTGACTCCATGTCTCCAAAATAGCTCGCATGCTTCAGCCTTGCCTACTTCAGTAATAATGTAGTGATTCCCTACCTTCTTGACCAGGCCTAGGACGGAGAGTTTCTTAAGCATTAAACAGGCTGTCGGCCTAGCTACACCTAAGGCTTCAGTAACGTCTCTTAATGTCACCTTTCCCTTGTTGAGAGCAACGACAGTCAGGTAGTCAGCATCTCTAACACTTAAGATAGTGTCAGTCACCTCTCCTCACCAACACGAGGTAAAGTATGGATATTGCTGAGACTATCCCTACTCCCGCAGAGGGAGGCAGAGCTAATGGGGTTGCAATTAAGTAGCCGAGGAACACCACTGTTGTGCCTATTAAGTAGGATATTCTATAGGGATAGGTATGTCTCCCCCTTAATGCGAATAGGCCGGGAACAACCATTATGATGTGAGTCAGTAGGACGCCAAGAGTCATTGCAAGGGTTGTGGCCGCGATGGATGCCAAGGTATAATAAAGATATCGGTAGAATCGAACTGAGAGGCCTCTTGCTTCAGCACCTTCGGGGTCGAAGGAGATGAATTTATACTCGTACCAGAACAGATGAGCGAATGGCATGACTATCACGAGGGATATGAAAACTCTTGCAAGGTCACTTACTGTCACTATAGATGACATGCCAAACACGTAGCCCATGGCCTTACTAACGCCTAGAGGTACGGTAGTAGCGACGAGATAGGTGAAAAGGAGAGTTATCGACACATATACGCTAACCACTGCTGAAATCGCAGTATCCTCACTAACCCCCCTATTCACAGCCTCAGCAGCAATGATGGATGCTGTCACGGCAAAAATCACGGCCATTAAAGGAGGTGTTAGCGGAAGTGTTGTCATGTAGTTGAGATAAACTCCTACAAGGGCTCCTGCAAGAACTGAATGCATCAGGGTTATACCTAGAAGTATTGACCTGCTGTAGGCTAGTGCAGGGCTAATCGATCCTGCAAGGACTCCACTACCTAACGCGGTAAGATAGAGGATCAGAGTCATAACATCAGTGCTTAACATGATCCTCACCCAAGATGAGAATCCCTTCGCGTTCGGTCATTCCTGGATAGGCCTTAACTAGCAAATCCCTTCGTAATACTTCCTTCACTTTCCCTATTCCATGAACCTTTCTATTAATCAGCATTACAATGGGCTCGATCTTCATGCACGAGGGCAGTTCATGTGATGTAACTATGACATCGGTACCCCGGCTTAGGTGGATTTTCTCTATTAGCTGATTAAGCTCACACCTTGCTTTAAAGTCCAGCATTGAGCCAGGCTCATCAAGAACTAATGCCCTTGGCCTCCTAATGAGGGCGCTCGCTATTAGCACCCTCTTCTGCTGCCCACCGGATAACTGGTTAAAGAACTTGCTGCCATAGCCCTTCATGCCGACAAGCTCTAAAACTTCAGAGACGAGTTCCTTTATCCGAGATGAGATTAACCTGGGGGGAGGCAGCTTTGAAAGCAGCCCCATAGCAACAATCTCTTCTACGGTTATCGGTACCTCTTCATGTATGTTCATCAGCTGGGGGACATATCCCACTAAAGCTCTAACGCTTTTCTTATCTTTCCAGGGCTCATATCCATAGACAAGGATCTTCCCCTTTAAAGGCTTCAGTAAGCCAACCACACCTCTCAGGAAAGTGGATTTACCGGCCCCGTTCGGCCCCATCACAACGAGAAAGTAGGGTGAGGAGAGGCGGAGGTTAACGTTCTCGAGGACTGGCCTCCTTCCATAACCCAGATAGAGACCATGAGCTTCTAAGTCAGCCATGCTAATCCCTCACTCTGAACTCCTTACATAATGCCTCGATGACCGCCTTTCTCCACTTATAGAGCAGAATTGTCAGTGCGGCTATCACGACGGCCTCCGCTAGTACTCCGGCCAGCAGAATCGATGGGGTGAGAGGTGTTGGCTGGGCCACTGACCTCATAACCCTTGTGTGGAGAGCTGTAACAATTTCAGCTGGGATAAGTTCTGGGGAGTCAACAAGGTTGCTAACAGGTATTATATATATATTGAGCTTGAGTCCGTTAAGTTCGTTAAGGAGTTTTGGGTCGCGATTAGCTATAACATCACTGATCAAGAGAGCGTCAGCCTCATTTTTGATGATGAGGGATTTAATTGTAGTGATGTCTGACTCTGTAGGCTCGGCGCTAACATCTGGAAGTATAACGTATGTGATGTTAAGCCCTAAATCATCGGCAGCATATTGTAGGATGGGGGACGCAAGGATCACTCTGGTAGGTGGCAGGGCTGATTTAAGGGTCTTTTCCTCCGAACTTAAGGTGTAGAGGTAAGCCTTTAATCTAGCGTTGTAATATTCGGCGTCGCGGGGATCGATCTGGGAAAGTGTGTAAGCTATTGCCTTAGCTACGGCGGCTAAGCCGTTAAGGCTGAAGAGATATCCATGAGGATTGGGAATTCCTGTCTTGGGGTTGGCGAGTAGTTTTAGCCCGAATCTAGCGTAAGTAGTGTAATCTACTACAAAACCCTGGAAAATGCCCGAGCTCTTTAGCTCCTTTATCCTAGCCTCTAAAGCCAGGTGGGAAGGCCCAGTCATGAATACAACATCAACGCTTTGCAGCGCCTTAATTAGCTGGGAATATGGAGGCTCGTAATCATGTGGGTCAACTCCAGGAGGTATCAGTGCTGACACGTTGACTTTATCCCCGCCTACAGCCTTAACTATATGTGTTAGGTATGGTAGGGTTACGGCGGCCTTCACTGCCGGGCTTTTATCAAGGGAGAAAACCACGTTATTTGGGGTGGAGAAGGATATTAGAATAGATATGATCAAAGCAAGGCCGACGAGCCTCATCCCTTTAACCATATTCAGGTTCATCCTTGCTTCACTGTTTTACACCATAAAATGAGTGATAATATATTTTATCAGTTATCTATGTGGCATGATTTTTATTTCTGGAGAATATTCTTCCTGGTTGTGCAACATGAAGTATGTTGGTGTAGCGGCCTATTCTGGAAGCCCTCAGGAGGCTATGGTTAGGGCTGCGAAGGAATTCATTCATGAGTTGTCTAGATTAGTAGATTTAGAGAGGACAATCTTAGTGCTGGGCGGGTATTGGGGGCTGATGAAGATTGTTGTGGATGAGGCCATCTTACATGGGTTCAAGATATTGTTATTCCCTCCTGAGTCAATGGAGGGCGTTGAGTTTCCCCCTGAGTGCATTGTTGTAAGGACAGGAACGTCCTACCGGGTTAGAAGTGTCTTTCTTGTGAGGACCTCTGATGTCTTGGTTGCTCTTGGAGGCGAATCGGGCTCCATTCAGGAGGTGGTGACAGCCTATACTGAAGGTAAGCCCATATTTATACTATGGGGCACTGGTCACTCCACAGACCGGCTTGAGGCATTTGCACCATACATTGATAAGAGGAAGATTGCAAGGATCGAGCTCGTTAACGAGCCTATAACCCTGGCCAGAAAGGTCGCTGAGGCATTAGGGTTAAGATCTAGGTGAGTGCACGGGTGTATTATA
>WAKQ01000007.1 GCA_015523295.1 Desulfurococcales archaeon
TTTGGATTTAGACATTTTCTCTCCTTTAAGTAAGACCCAACCATTAGCAACTATTTGTCTAGGCCATTTCTCTCTAGGAAAGATCGCTGCATGATTAAATATGAAGAAAGTGAGGTGATTAGGGATTAAGTCTTTTCCACTATGTCTAGAGTCTAGGGGATACCAATAGTCGAATTCGCTTCTTAAGCTGATGAGCTCCTCTGTTGAAACTCCCAACTCATCAGCTAATCTTTCAGGATCTCCCTTACCAAGCATTATAAAGTCCCAAAACTCTGGAGTGAGCTGGTCTGGCTTTATACCATAACTCCTGATCTTATGGATGACGGTGTAAAACGCCATATATATTGTTGAGTCACTGAGGGATTCGATGACCCATCCCTTAGCCCACGGTAATTCGGTTCCTAGACCTCTGCTTCTTGCACATGCTTTAGCCTTAAGCCAATCTATAGTAGCCACGAATTGCTTTCTGGCCTCCTCAGGAACTATCCTCATAGAGGCTAGAGCTTCCAAAGCTTTCCTCTTCCATTCAGGGTTCCCATAATCTATGAACCACTGATCCTTAACCACTTTCACCACTATTTCCGTGCCGCATCTGCAGTAGACTGGGGCATTCATGATTTCATATATCGTAGCACCATAACCCGAGCTTAGGAGAAATTCCCGTATATTCTTCCTTGCTTCCTCCACAGGCCTTCCTTCAACGCTTGACCTTAGAAAGTCTCCAATACCCTTAATTATCTCCTCTTGAACAAGTTCTGAGAGACCTTTAAGCATCTTACCTCTTAGGTGTTCATCCCTGTAAACCTCTTTAGTAGCTCTATCAAGAAGCTCCTTGTCATCCTGCGACTTTATACCAAGCCTCTCGACAGCATCCTTAGCTGGGATTTGACTATAACCTTCAACCTTTATGAGAGGTATGGGCTTGAACTCTCCCCATTCTTCAGGGTCATTCACCTTCAAAAGATCTCTTAAAGCGACATAATCATAAGGGGCATGTGCAGGAACACTCATCACTACTCCGGTTCCGAACCTCGGAGATACAAACTTAGCTTCTAATATGGGCACCTTGCGCCCTGTTATCGGGTTGATGAGCTTCTTCCCTATTAGCTCACTGCCTTTCACCTTCATTACAAGCCTGACATCTTCCAGTTGAAACTTGAGCTTATAGCCCGCGTCACATGAGAGAGCCCATTTCTCCTTCCTCCCTCTCACGTCCACCTCAGATATGCAGTAATTTACCTCAGGATTAACCCAAACGTTCGTAACTCCTAATACCGTCTCAGGCCGCAATGTCGCAGCAGGATAAATTACACCATCATCATCGAGAAATTTAATGATGGTCAGCTCACCTATCTCTGGCTCTACATCATCTTTAGTGTCATGCATTCCCACCGGCATATCATGCTTAGGGCACCACCCCACAGGATGTGAGCCCTTAATCAGGTACCCTTCATCCTTAAGCTTTAGGAACTGCCACCGTATAAATGAGTTAAATTCAGGGTCTATAGTAGTGAACTCCCTCCTCCAATCTATTGAAAGCCCATACTCCCTCATAGCATTCTTGGATAGGCGGTGAAAATACCTAGCTAGCTTCAGAGGTTTGGTGAGCTTACGTATTTCGGTTTCAGGAACCCCAAAGGCGTTTGAGAGATTCCTTATATACTCCTTCTCCCCTGAAGCGATCCTCTCAGCCGTTGTAAGGATTGGAGTACCTGTATAGTGAAAGCCCATTGGGAATAGAACGTTGTAACCTATACCTCTCTTAAACCTAGCTATGACATCAGGTATTATATAGGTCCTCGCATGGCCAACATGTGCAGGACCATTGGGATACATAAAGGCTGCAGTCAAGAAGTACTTTGGTCTTGAAGGATCGGGGTCTGCCTCATATACCCTTCTTTCCTCCCACTTAGAGAGCCACTTTTTTTCAATGTTCTTCAGCCATTCAACAAAGGAATCACCGCTGAACTCCCTTGATATACTCCATCACCTTCCGTAGGTCTTTAACCACAGATTTAAGTGTTTAATATCCCCTCTATTTTAGCTATTAAAGAGAACTATAACCTTAAGGTTTTAGGCTAGAGGGATATATTTTGAGTGCAAGAATACCTGAACATGGAATAGGGCGTAACGTGCTGGCGATGCTTAACTCGCTCAGCAGCAAAGAACCCAGGCTCGGAGACAAAAAAAGTCTGGGTCCTATGATGTCTAAGCCGTTGAGAGAGGCCCTGGAAGGATTCATGATGTTTATCGACAGGAACTTGAATGACCCTAAAAGATTCTCAATAACCTCCAAACTGGCCAGGGAAACCATAGCGATGCTCAACGATCTTCTGAACAACCCAAAAGGTTCAGGTCTCATAACTTATGGAGGAAGCGAGTCAAATCTCACAGCCCTATATATAGCTAGGGAATTAGGAGCTAAGAAAATCCTCACATCAGAGGCTGCACATACATCTGTGTTCAAAGCAGCTAAGGTCTTACGAATGAAAATACTTGAAATACCCACAGACCCGCAACTACGTCTTAAGGTATCAGAGGCTAAGAAACTGGTTGGTAGCGGAGAAAAAGTCGTAGCAGTCTTAACTGCTGGGAACACGGAGACAGGATGTATCGATGATATTGAGGCATTTTACGAGGAACTCCCTGAGATCCCAGTGATAATCGACGGCGCTTTTGGCGGGCTCATAATCCCCTTTCTAAGGGGGGCAGGCTTCCCATTGAGGAGGGCTGACTTTTCAGTGGAATCAGTTATAGCCGTGGGGGTCGATGGGCATAAAGCTGCCTTGACTCCCATACCCTCAGGTGCACTGCTACTAAGAGATGAGGGCCTACTTCACAGAGTAAGTTTTAGCCCTAAATATATGCCTACAGACGAGCAAGTTGGTCTTCTCTGGACCAGATCAGGAGGACCGGCAGCAGCTTTCTGGACCTCGCTCCAATACTTCGGAATGGACGGCTTCACAAATCTTTACGTCACCCAAATGAAGAGGACTCTAAAGCTAAAAGAAGGCCTTCTAAGCCTAGGTTTCGATCTTGTAGAACCTGAACTCCCTCTCCTATGCTTCTGGCATCCCCGCATGGGGGGTAAGAGGTTGCTTGAGAGGTTAAGGAATAGAGGATGGTATCTATACAGGTGCCCTTCCTTAAATGGCCTCAGGGTTACGGTTCTTCCACATATAACCGATGATGTCATCGATGAATTCCTTCTTGATCTGAAGGTAGTGCTACAAAGTGAAGGTATAGAATAGTCTACCTTCAGTAGTCAGAAATGCGGGGGCGATCACCCATCACTCCGTGTTCCGTTCATCATTCCAGTAAATTATTTATCACTGATTATTTAGGCTAAAAACTGATTAGTGATTGGGGGACACCCTTGAAAGCATTAGTGAGAATAGATCAGAAGGGCAGAATCACCATACCTCTCTTCATCCGCGAAGCCCTTGGGTTGAGGCCGGAAACCACAGTCGCTGTGGAAGTTAACGAAGAAAAAGGTATAATAATCCTAAGACCTGTCTTCACCGATAATGAGTTCCTCATGGAATATGAAGTCCTTCTAGGAAGGCCTGAGCTTCTTGAAGACCTGATTCGATGCGTTATTGATGAAGGAGCTGAGGTAAGATACCTTAAATGCTTGAACGAGGAGAGGGGCAACAGGTGCGTTCTCATCGCCTCAGTAATAGACGCTAAGGCAGGAAATTCATTAAGGGCTAGGCTAGTGGATTCAGGCATTCAAGTCATCAGCTCCGCCCCTGCAAAGGGGGGGCTTCTACCATGAAAGCGTTTATAGGCTGCTGCGGATTTCCCGTCAGCAGAAAGAGATACTACACTTTATTCAACTCTGTTGAACTCCAAGACACGTTCTATAATCCGCCTAATCCAGAAAAACTCAGTAAACTTAGGGATGAGGCACCTGAAGGATTTACCTTTACAATGAAGGCTTGGCAAGCCATAACACATCCACCATCAATGAGAACTTGGAGAAGATCGAAGATCCGCATCCCTAAAGAGCTATGGGATCGCTACGGTTTCTTAAGGCCTACGGAGGAAAACTTTAGCGCTTGGAAGGAGATTGTGGAAGGAGCTCGAGCATTGAAAGCAAAGGCCGTAGTGATTCAGCTCCCACCTTCATTTAACTTTAGCGAGGGACATCTAAGGAACATTAGGGAGTTCTTCACGTCTATTGAGAGGCCTCAATTCTATGTTGGTCTTGAGGTCAGAGGGGATTGGAGATATCATATAAGCGAGTTAAAGGAGGTGGTCGATGATGTGGGGTTCCTTATTCATGTAACCGATCCCTTCAGGTGGATGCCTGTCTCTCTAAAGGAGGTAGTTTATTTCCGTCTTCATGGTATAGGAGGAGATGAGGTTAACTATAAGTACAGGTACACTGATGGTGACCTCCTCCAACTTAAGAGTGTCCTTTTAACTCTAGGGAATGCTGAGGTTGCATTTGTCATGTTTAATAATATCTACATGAGGGATGATGCGCTTAGATTCAAGAGGATGATAGAGGGAGGTCCCTCATTGTAAAGTACGATATAATCCCTTAACCATGTTGTTAAGCCTGTTGAGAACTTCTTCCAAACCTAAACCTGTTAATGCACTAATCACATAAATTTCCCCTGAAAAGGATTTCCTGACTTCATCTAGGATCTGCGGGATTTGCTCGTGAGGGACATCATCTGCTTTGTTGATAAGAACAATTATCCTAGTTCCGTGGAAGACGCTTTGAAGACTTTTTAAGAGGTCTAACTGTTCCTCAAGACTATAATAGCTTTGAGGCCTGGGATCTATGAGATAGAGCAGTATGTCAGCAAGGAACCTTATAGCCGTTAACGCCTTCAATTCTATTCGATTAAGTTCTGAGAAAGGCCTATCCAGAATTCCCGGCGTGTCAATAAACTGGGCAGTCAGATGATTAAAGCTCCTATGTCCTAAGATAATGTCCTTAGTGGTGAAGGGGAAGGGCGAGATCTCAGGCTCGGCAGAGGAGAGGGTCTTGATTAGCGTAGACTTACCAACTTGAGGCATTCCAGCAACAACTATTTTCGGTTGATCCTCCCTAATACACGGCAATTTCTTAAGTTCCGAAGAGGCCTCCTGAAGGAGCCTTAATTCCCTATCTAATTTTCTGACGATTGATAATGCCCTCCCAACAAACTCTCTAGCAACACTGTTAGCCTCCCTAGAGTCCAGGGTGACCTTCACCTTGAGCCTATATTCCCGCCATATCCTCCTTAGAACTCGCCTCAAACCTTTAAACTTGTTTAAGATGTCAGCGTAATCCGTTATTCCTCCGATCTTCAGTATCTCAGCATAAAACTCGCTTATGTGTTCAGGCGAAGGAAGTTTCAGAACCTCTTGAAAGACCTCATCAACGATCTTATATACTCTATCAATCTTTGCCAAGTGCTTGACCATGCCTTTCTTCCTGACCCCTTTAGATAGGGTCACTGGATCTCTAAACGCTCTAAGTACTTTGCACCTTACATCTAAATAGGTTGGAATCCTCACCTTACGAACTTTTCTGCTAAGGCACTCCTCCTCCATATTACTTCATCCCCTTTTCTGATCTCGACAATCCTGTGCATTGGTATGACAGTGTCACCTATTACCAACCTATCCTTAAGGATGTTAACACCTTCGCCTAGACTAATTGTTCTTAGGCCTCGACTAACCCCCCTATCGATGACTACTACCCGATAGACTGCTAGCTCCGCCTTACTGGTAGTCCACTTGATCTTGCTGATCTGACCCTCAATAGTATCGTTCCTCAAACCCTTCACATGCATAATCACTGCTTGAAACCTTATAATTCTGCATCACACTCCATACTTAGGTGCATTACGTGACGTATGAGAGGCTAGGTACAGGAGCTACAGCGGTAGGAATAAAGGTGGGTGATGGGGTTGTCCTTGCTTCAGAAAAAAGAGTTGCTTACGGAGGCTTCGTAATGAGCAAAGCTGGGAAAAAAGTCTTCATAATCAAGGATAGATACGGTATGGCTTTAGCAGGGCTTTTCGCAGATATAGAGACCTTAGTTAGGATAATGAAGATCCAGCTCCATCAATTCGAGATCGAGAACGGGCGCAAAATGGATGTAAGATCAGCCGCAAAGCTTCTCTCCGTAATCCTTTACCAATACAAATACATGCCCTTCCTATCAGAGATAATTTTCGGAGGCGTCGATGATAAAGGACCTCACCTGATAGTCATGGACTCGCTTGGTTCTCTAATAGATGACGACTATGCTGTAGTAGGTAGTGGGGGCCCTATAGCGATAGGCGTCATCGAGTCAAACTACCATAAGGATATGAGCTTAAGCGATGCTGAGAAACTAGCGGTAGAAGCTATAAGAGCAGCTGTGAAAAGAGATGTTGCCTCGGGCGACGGCGTGGATGTAGCAGTCATCACATATGAAGGCGCATCGGAAAGGAGCTACCCTATTGCCTGAGGTCCTGTAATGAAGGTGTTCAAAGCTAGGAAAGCTTTCCTAATGCAAAAATACCTAGCTAAATTCATTGAGTGGGAAGGGGAAGTTGAGAATATTAGGAAGGTAGTAGGTCTCGACCTTTCCTATATGAAGGGTGTGGGCGTGGGGGTCGCAGTACTACTTAATTATCCAGAACTTAAACCCCTCAAATATTCAATAGCGGTTGACGAGGTACCGATACCTTATGTCCCAGGCCTTCTAGCCTTTAGAGAAGCCCCCCTAATGTTTTCTGCATATAAACTCCTTGGGGTCGACGCTGACCTCATCTTCGTAGACGGCCATGGCGTAACTCATCCAAGAGGTCTGGGAATAGCATCTCATGTCGGGCTCGTGCTAGATAAACCCTCTATAGGTGCTGCAAAGAAGAGGCTTGTAGGGAATATTGTCCGGGATTTAGATGGACGTGAATACCTAGTTATAGGGGGTAGGAAAGCAGCAGTTATTGTGAAGCCTAAACCCAGAAGAACTGTTTATTTAAGTATAGGTCATAAAATCAGCATAGACTCTGTGGCGAGGTTAGCCCCAACATTTTTTAAAGGGCATCCACTACCTGAACCGACGTATGTCGCTGACAAGATATCCAAGGAGGTGAAGAGAAGGCTTGCTGAAAGTGTTGAAAGGTAAGGTTGTGAGCGGCCTCGGGGAGGGGGCTAAATACGTCTCAATGCCCATATACAACATACTCCTCACTGAGCTGCTTGACGAACCCCCATTCCCCGGCACTCTCAACCTGAAAACAGGACTTAGCTACAGATTCTTAATAGATGAATGTCCCCCATCACATATAAGGAACATCATCATTAATGGCGTGGAAAGAGGTGGCTTCTACTACTGGTTCGGAGATATAATGAAAAGTAGAGATAAGCTCACGGTTCTTGTTCTCAGGCCATTCCTCTCAAAGCACAGCGAGGACGTTCTTGAGGTTGTGTCTAGCGTTAATCTTAGGGAAGCACTAGATGTGGGAGACGGGGATAGCCTAGAGGTTCACCTTATCTGCGGGGTGCTTCCAGAGAATGCATAAGTTTACATGCTTACGCTGTATTCACTGCTGCTTTTTCTCGTCGCCCGAAGAAGGACCTGTTCTTCTCCACCATGAAGTGGAAAAGCTTAAGGGAATAGCCTTAAAAAAGGGGATCGAGCTGGAATTCAGTGAATTAGGGAGGGGACTCTATAGATGGATTATCAGGGGATTCTGTCCTTTTTATGATATACGGAGAAGATCTTGCAGTATCTATCCGGAAAGGCCTTTCGCTTGCAGGATGTTTCCCCTTCTACTCAACCCGGAGAGCGGGGAGCTGAGCGTCTCCAGAATGTGCGACTGGGTAGAGGCTAACTTTCAAGGAATCATAAACTCAGATCCCCAGAAGGTGTTTCCAGAGGAAATAAGTTCTGCAATCGCAGTATTTAAACATCTCAGCAAAACTATGAGTATGGGATGATAGCGTGGGCGATAAAGTAAGAGTAAAAACAGCGCTTTACTTCATCACCTACGATGAAGGAAAAGCTGAAGAAATACTTAATGAGATTTCCGTTAAGTATGATGTGATAGAATCGCATAGGAGTACCGTCATCAAAGAGCTGTACTATGTTGCCCTCGAAGGTAGACATCCCGAAATTGCTGATTTCGTGAGAGATACTGCTTCATGGTTTAAGGTAGACATACTTGAGTTCCACTAATATGCTAATTCTTAGCTCCTCCTAGTTTCTCAAGATAAAATGCTGAAAAGATAAACGCCAACGCAATAACTATTGATATGATAGATAACTCTATGTTCTTCGATCTTAAAACCCCAATAACTACAGCAATAAGAATTATGCTGACCTTAATAAGAGCCCGCATGATCAAATCAACCTCAGCCTGCTACCCCCTAACGCTCTGGAAAGAGCAGCGGTTATTGAGGTCAACATCGCTATGTATACCCCCGGTAAGAAGACCAGCGTATACATAAGAGAAACTCCGGTTGCGATGATTGACGTCAGAATATCCATTACGCTATCCAGGTAAACTAACCTTCTCTCTCTCACGCTCGGTCTAGGGTAATACGAACCTCTGAATTTCACGCTTACGGCATGGCTTCCTGAGATAGGACCTACCTCACATTCCCTGAGGTCAATTCCTTCCCATACCCTCTCAATCCAATGGCAGTTTAATGACTCATTATCCATGACCACACTTTTCACAACAGCATTACCTGCTGACACGATAACTAAGTAATCCCCTGAACCTATAAAGGAGGCGGCCAAGCTAGTTGAATTCTCAAAGGCTTGAAAGACCAGAGTCCCTGCAGGAAATATAATGGAAACTCCTCCATATGTAAGAAGGGATGAGACCTTTAGGGTGAATAACGTTTTCCCTGAGGTAATCGCTCTAGGCTCCGGGTAGAAGAGATATCCACTATAACCTACACCGACATACAGGGTGTAATTTTTAGGTAGCAAGTCCTTAGAGCCCCCAATAATTACCTTACCTTCTGGGCCGCCTATGAGCACACCTACCTCCTCATTCATTTGCTTATCACTGAACAACCTTACGACTGGATAAGGAACAGCCTTACCGCAGAGGTCTACGATTCTAACCGTGACCACAGGTTCGCTGAAATTTGTTGAAAGGCTTGAGGCAACGCCCTGAAACGTGCTGACGAAGGCAGGCATTAACGGGAAACCTGCATACATAACCACTGACGCAGCTATGAGGAATGATCCAACGCCCTTCCCCATCCTGAAAGGGAGCGAGTAAAGTAGGATCCCCAAGGTTGCCAGCTTATCTCTATACACGTAGATGAATGAAGATAAAAGGTAGATCGCCTTGATTGAAGAGAATGCAGTAGCAAGATAGGAGGCCGCCATACTTAATGGACCTGAAACAAATGAGTAACTAGTCATCTTCACTGCCGACGAAATATAGGATAGGCCAGCCATTGCAGCAACGATCCCTCCCGTCAGCCCTGAGAGCCAAGCATAAAAGGATGGCCAGTCAACTCCAACTTCTTGGAGGATAAGATCCCCTAATGAAAGGATAACCGTCAGCATAGAAATTAACACGGCCGTTGAGAAGGCATCAACAATCATTCTTGGCCCCCAGGCCTTAATCCCCCGGTACGGGATAGGGAGGGCAAGAAGTAAAACACCTAGTACGTAGGTAAGCATCGCTACATCTGAAGCAAGCAGCAGAAGATCCAATATCAATCCCTCATGGCTGTGGAGGAGGGGGGAGGGGTTGATACACTGCAGAGGTGATATATGATATTAGGGCGAAGACCGAAGAACCTACAGCCATCCAGAAAGCTGCAAGTATGGCATCCTCGATAAGCGACTGCCCTGTCTTCTTAACTCTATGAAAGGGTATGGGCGAACCCCTTATAGCCCAGCCTATAACCCATGAAACAAGGAAGAGGGTCCAAGCTATCGCCATTATTTGAACTACCAAGCCTTGAATGAATGAGGAGAGACCCACTCTTAACCCCTTAATAAGGGGGAATTAATAAAGTGTTGAGCCTACTGACGAAATATTAGAATGAAGTTCAGAGGGTTAAGAGTTGAGGAGATGGGGAGTTAAAACAGACATCTACTGGTGCCCTCATGAAAATGCTCCCAGCAGAGATCCTGAGTGCGGGGGATATGATAATGGTTTCAAGCTTAGGGTTGCGGAGCCCGCGGATATTAGACCGGCATTCCAAGGGGATCTTGAAATAATTCGTGAAGCAATAACCGGTGAGTTTGGCGAGCCATCGCTCATGGAGAGGCTGAATATACGTGAGTGGTCTACATATTTGAATAAGGCACCACACTTCGATGACATGAAGGAGGTTTTAGTCGGCGGATCCATTGTCGGAAGATTGTACTTCGATCCTCGTTACATGACCTGGCGCTGGAGACTCTCACAGGCAGGCATAGAGGAGGCCCTTGAGTTGGGGCTAATACGCTCCTTCACTGTAAATGGATCGCCTCGCCCCCTGCAGGTTTTAGGTGACGCTACCGGGTTAAGGGAGGGAACTCAGGCAGCAGTGACTGATCGTGAAGGGCGGATTACGGGATTAGCTGTAGTTAAGAAGGGCAAATTCAGAATTCAGTCAATTTTCAGGGGAGATGTAAGCCAACCAATCCGTAGGGTGTCAAGCTTCTCGAACCTTCTAAAAGTGAACAGTTTCCGGTTAAGAACTATGGAATCTAAAGCTGTGAAGCATGTAGCAATCATGGCTGAGAAGACGGGTCTGAAGCCTGTAGTCTCATACTCCGGGGGGAAGGACTCATTAGTTGCCTTAGATATCACCCTTAAGGCCGGTCTAGAGCCAGAGCTGCTCTTTAATGACACAGGACTGGAGCTACCTCCGACCCTCGATAATGTGGGTAGGGTAGCGAATTTATATGGTCTTAAAGTTGTTGAAGCCTCTGCCGGAGACCTGTTCTGGAAAGGGCTTGACGTATTTGGACCTCCGGCAAAGGATTACCGCTGGTGTTGTAAGGTTGTAAAGATGGCTCCGATAGGCAGGGTCTACAGAGCCCGATATCCTGACGGGTCATTAGTGATTATAGGGCAAAGAGGTTACGAATCTGTTGCTAGATCCAGATCTGGTAAGGTTTGGAGGAACAGGTGGCTACCCTCTGCACTCAATATTGCCCCAATACAGGAATGGGATCAGCTGAGTGTCTGGATCTACCTCCTAACCCGCCGCCTTCCAGTCAACGAACTATATTTCCGTGGCTTCGATAGGCTGGGATGCTATCTATGTCCTGCAGGCAACGTAGCCGAGTACTTTATGGTGAACAAGTTTTTCCCTGAGTTATGGAGGAAATGGCTAGAGAAGCTAGAGAGGTGGAGGAGGAAAGCAGGTTTTGACAGAGTATGGGCTGAAAATCATTTGTGGAGATGGGTTAACCCCAGGGCTCAGGGGAGGAGAAGAGTTGAGAGATGGTTGGGAATCAAAAAACCTAGGGATTGGCTCACAGAGTATAGGATTAGAAGCGGCTACTC
>WAKQ01000008.1 GCA_015523295.1 Desulfurococcales archaeon
ATCTAATGGATCTCCAGTTGGCTGGATTATCCCGAAGGCCAGCAGCATTACGAAACCGGCTACTATAGCTAAGGGCATTACGGTCTTAGCGGTTTTGAGCGCTTCTATTATTTTTAGAGCTGTTTCACCATTCATTTCTCTCACGTGATACTTCTTGCCTCTCGTGCTGATGAAGATTTACGACGATTGTTCCGTTAGGTTAAGGTCGCTGCCCTGACGGATGAATATAGTTTTTATTACGGTTATTGTAATTAGTCTTGCGGATGAATACATGCTAGGGACTGTAGATATTACGATTCTGCATACCCTGTATGGAATAAGAAGTGTTGGCAGGAATGCTATAGCTAAGGAGCTGGCATTACGTACGGGGCTAACCCCCCGCACAGCATTACGTAAATTGAAATCCATTGAAAAACTTAAAGAAAAAGAGTTATTTCTCACTGTAGGATACTCCTTAGCTGCGCTAGGGCTTAAAGGAATAATAATTTTCTCTCGAGACGAGACCGTATTAGCCCAATATTCCAGAGCTAACTATTTTCTCAGATCTTCCTTTCCTCTAATTCCATTTGGAGGTGGGATTGTTTTTTACGCTCCCTCTATGAGTCAGTTTAATCTGCCCAACTCATCAGATGTGTATGCTTTCCAATATATGGAAAGGCTGAGAAACCGGACAAATTTCTTGAAATATAGCATTAATAGCGCCATCGACCCTGAGGTGGCGACCTCATCAAAGTCTCTCCTAATCCTTAAGAATGATGCAATATCGAAGATTAAGAAATTAGATAAAAGTAATTTAAACCCTCATGAAGTAATAGGAGGTCCTGTAAAGTTCGACTGGATTGACTTAACAATAATAAAGGAGTTAGAGAAGAACCCACTGAAAAAACTCGAGGAAATAGCATCCTCTGTACATCTCCCCCTATCTAAAATTATGAAGCATTCGTCAAAACACGTAGTCCATCTCATACATGGAATTAGAATAAGATATCTCCCGGTATACAGGTATTTCGACTCCCATGTAATGATCAAGGTAAAGAACGGTGATGCATTAGCAAGCATCGCACTTGCACAGGCCTTAGTCGAGAACCCATTATTTCCAACGGTTGGTGTTGGAGATAACCTAAGGGAGCTTATCGTGCAAGTAACCTCACCCTTCTCCCTCCTACGTAAGGTCTTAACCAATTTTATCTCTATCTGTAATGATCTGGGTATAGACGTAGATACTGAGAACATGTGGCTATTTTCTGTTGGCGGCAAGCGCTTCACCATACCCTACATTAAATGGGAGGAGTACATACCTAGGGTTAAGTGGAACGCCGATCTTTTAAGTAAGGTGATCTCTGAGAAGATTAGGAGGGAGAGAACTCAATGAAAGCATCGTGCGTTAGGGGAATAGCTTTTGAGGCCTGCCACTATACACCCGTGAAGGGAGTCCCGACACTTCACGGGCATACCTTCACTTTAGATGTATGTGCTTACGGAGAGGAGAGTGAAGAAGGGTGGATTGCAGATTTTCAGGTGTTAAAAGACGTTGCGGAAAGAGCTGTAGAACGGTTTAGGTTTGCCTTAATACTCCCAGAAAGCGATAAGGATAAACTAACAATTAAAGGCCCTTTCAGAGTTAAGTATGCGTTTGTTAACGGATATCCTACAGCTGAGGTCATAGCTTCATATTTATGTGATGAAATTATGAAGAGATTGAGTGAGGCCGGTCTAAGGAATATTGATCATCTAGTGTTGACCTTATGGGAGGGAAGGGACTCCTACGCGAAGGTAGGGTGCAGCCCTTCACCTAGCGAAGGCGAGGAAAAGAAGGGCTGATACCCCAGCAGTTACCAATCCCATGATCGAGCCTGCTACTGGGTGAAGGAATACAAAACCTGCGACAGTAGCTGAGGAGAGAAGGAAGGAAAGCAGTGAACCCCTTCTCATAGAGTCATATATGGTGGGTGACCGGGTCAACCTCATCAAATGCCTCAATGCCTTGCTGGACTTGATCTTCCTATACTCCATGAACCTGCTCAGTTCTTGATATCCATAATCAGTCAGCCTGAAGAAGATCTCCTTCTTCCCATCGCCCAATGATCTGACAACCTTCCTTAAGAGCCCGGTTCTCCCTTTGCCTGATGAGACCACCTCCAAGTAGTCAAGGAGCGTCGATTCACTCACGCCTAAAATCCTTGAAAGGTCTTTAAGGCTTAGCTCCCTCGCTGGAGATGTCCCTATAGCCAGCATGGACTCATATACGTAGTTGTAGAAAAGCACGTTCTTGGAGAGCGCTGCAGTACCGAGGGAGACCCCATCCCCTTTAGAGCTGCCCCCATCATAACCTTCCTCAAGTCTGAAGATCTCCTCAAGCTTTGAGATGAACTCCCCACCACGTTCGGTGAGCTCATACGTTCCCTGCGATGACCTCCTCACCAGACCCTTACTTGAAAGCTTCGACAGGGCGTCGTAAACAGACTTAGTGTTAATCCTTAACTCCCTAACAATGTCACGTGGCTTAACCTCACAACCTTTAAGACCCATATATATCAGCAATTCAAGCTGCACCGTAGACCTTGAAAAGTCAAGCACGGAATCCAGCTTCCTAAGGATCTCAACCCTCGCTAATCTACTCTTAACAGTCGCTACAGCACTCATGGGAAACAACCTCCCGGAAAGTAATTATTATCATTTTGTAATAAAAACTCTGACAATGTGAGTCACCCCTCAATGACAGAAACATTTTTATTTCCTTCTCCCCCCAGAAGACCTCCAACCCTATAAGACATGTCAGCTAAAGACCTCATCACTATACTGAAATTCCGGCCAGTTGATAACATATAATATGAGACCTTGAAGAGAAGCCAGAAATCCTTGCCTAGAGGGACGAATGTAGAGACCCAGGGAGCCTTCCTCCTGTAAAGGAGGTAAACATGTCCTGGGATCGAGGGCAGGAGAATAGTGTACTCGGAAAGACCTAAAATCTCTGAGTCTTCCTCCAGACACTCGATAACCCTACCCCTTCTAACCAAACACACATTAACGATTACTACGCCGTCAGCGACCATCTTCAAGAACTCTCTAACGACCTCCAAGAACAGCACCCATGGACAACGCGAGAGCATATAATATAAAACCCAGGCCCTGCAGTCGACGGATCGCCGGTGGAGACAGTGAAGGAATTAGACGTCCTATCGAACATCTACCTAAAAACACGCACCAGCAAACCGTCGAAAAATAACCGGTCTTTAAACTAAATCCAAAACGAAGTAAAGCACGAGGTGACAAACCACCATGCCTAGACGTAAGAGAGTTGCTAGGAAGGGTATAACCGGTATCGAAGCTGCCATAGTCATGATAGCGTTCGTAGTGGTTGCTGCGGCACTAGCCTTCGTAGTGCTGAACATGGGTATGTTCACGACCCAGAGAGCAAGGCAAGTAATAGCTCAGGGATTACAGGAATCCAGCTCATCGCTAATGGTAGACGGCTCAGTAACAGGCATCGTGAACTCCAGTGAAAAGTATGTCGAACTAATAAGCATCCCGATAAGGCTTGCAGGACAGGAACCAGTAGATCTATCAACATCGAAGACCTCAGTCTCTGTGATAACAAATAAAGTAGCGTTTGACAACTGGTATCAAGATGTTACCTACAGCAATAGTTTGACTATAAATGGTAATACAGTAACCATCGACCCCTACAACTTAACAGATATAGCTATCAAGCTAAACACCAATAACGCTAGCAGCGGCGTATACGTATTCTTCCTACCAGATACTCTAAAGAATAAAGATACGGTGCTAGAGCCTGGAGAAAAAGCCCTAGTAGTAGTATACTTTAACAA
>WAKQ01000009.1 GCA_015523295.1 Desulfurococcales archaeon
ATTAATAACTATGCGATGAGGAAGCAATAACTACTTCCTAAAGGAAGTCGAGGTCTAGGATTTTAATCAAAAGCAAGCTAGATTTATAGGTAAAAACTATCTTTATAGTAATTAGTGACTATTTCACTTATGATACACTACTGTAGTTGTCGCGAAACTCCCGTCTGTAGTCGTGACCTTAATTTGGTAGCTATAACCATCATTGAGTGACGTAGTAGTCGTTATATTGCACGACACTTCAGAGACCTCCCCAGGGTTGAGTGCAGGGTAGGACGGCACAAACTTGCTTGATGTGGTGTTTGCACCAAGTATATTGCCGGAGGAGGGATCGATTAGATACACTCCTGATATATTGGCTTTAGTGCTACCTATATTCCGGATGTATAGGGTTATATTATAGGTGTTGGTGCTGCTAGTTTCTTTGATTGATGTTGCTTCTATCGAGATCATTGATGATGGTCCGCTGCTGGTTATTCTGCTGCCTACCCATCCTGTGGCGAAGGCGTAGATTATGACTCCTGTCGCTATAGCTATAAGTATTAGCAGGACTGTCGCTATTATGGGTGAAATTCCTTTCCTCGACTTTCTTATCATGTTATTCACCCCACGATCTATATTATGTGCTGGATTTATTTAGGTTTGATCTCTTGCACTAAGATGAGCTCATTTGTTATCTAGTATTATTGGGTTTATACATACTGGGGAAATGCTTTAGGGACTGGAGGATAAGGGCTCTCACTTTTTAAGTATTCGTTAGTTGCAGGGTGATAATGGTGTGTATGCCCTATGTCCAGCTTTAAGGACTTCAATAAGGCTTGGAAGGGTAAGGAGAAGACCGTAGGAGATCAGATCAAGAGCATATTCGGCAGGGAGAAGCCCTTAAGGTATAGATTAGCTATGGCCCACTACAAGATCAACTCAATGAGTAGGAGGCTCGAGGTGTATCTGGAGAGGCTTAAAGGAAGGGATAAGGAGCTCTTCGAGAAGGTGGTTGACGCCCTAATAGGTAAAGACATGACTAGAGCATCCATTTACGCAAATGAGGTGGCTGAGCTCAGGAAGGTAGCTAAAGCCTTGCTAATGGTTCAGGTAGCATTAGAGCAGATATCCCTTAGGCTTGAAACCATAAGGGAGATAGGCGAGGTAGCCGCATACCTAGGCCCTGTAGTCGGTGTGATTAAGGAGGTCAGGGGAGCTATCAGGACAGTGCTACCTGAGGTGGGAATTGAGCTAGGTGAGGTTCAGGACATGCTCCAGGAGACTATGATGGAGGCAGGTGAGATGCTTGGAACCGGCGCGGCGTCGGTCTATACAGGGCCTGAAGCTAGGAAGATAATCGAGGAGGCGAGGGTTATAGCAGAGCAGAGGATGAAGGAGTCTTTCCCGTCCCTCCCGGCAATACCCTCTGCAACACAGCCGGAAAGCTCAAAGGTAACAGCTGATAGCCCCTAAGCAAACCTCCAAATAAAAATATTTTCTTCAGAATTCTCAAAAACCTCGTAATATGGAATACGTTCCTCGTTGCTTAGTCAACGAGTCATCCCTAATTACTCATGTAGGGAATGTTCGTTTCCTAGAGGGAGTTACCCCGATTTCAATTCGCTTAAAGCTTTAGATAGAAGGGTATCATGTTTAATACTTGTATTTGAGTTAGAGAGGTGGGCTGGATAGATGTTCAATCTCATCATAACTCACGAACCGGGACTCGATAACTATAGATGGGCGAGGAATCAGATAAGGCAACTTATTGGTGAGGGCCTCAGGTATGTGTCTTCCTACCAGTCAGTAATTCTCTACGATACAGATCTCGATCCTCACGATGTTGCTTTGAAGTTAAGGACCTCTCTGAAAGGGGTGGGAACCCCTATAATTAGGGTCATCCCTATAGACGAGGTTGTTGAGCCTTATCTAGATGAAGTTATCGAGGCGGTCAAGCATCTCCTACCTCGCTTACCTACTGGTGTTTCCTTCAGGATCACGATCGAGGGTCATCTATTCGGTAAAGGTGAGGAAGGCAGGATTAAGAGGCTTCATACACGGGAGGCTGTGGAGGAAATAGCTAAGTACGTTGACAATCCTGTAAACCTAGATAACCCAGGACGCATTATTTACGTCAAGGTAGTAAGGTACTTACGGAGGAGAAGGAAGGCTGGAGTGTCAATCCTAACTCCAGAGGAGCTGAGGAGGGTCTCCCTTGAAGCATGAATCAGGCAGGCTTTTCGGCACAGCAGGCATAAGGGGCAGATACCTGAGCAAGATCACTCCTGAGCTCGCATTCCAGGTTGGTGCGGCTGTCGCAACCTATCTAAACGCTTCTAAAATTGTGGTAGGAGGGGATGGAAGACTAACGACTCCCCTACTTAAGCTAGCAGCATCCGCAGGCCTCATGTCAGCTGGCTCAGACGTCATCGACGTAGGTCTTGTGCCCCTTCCCGTTCTAGCCTGGTCCGTCAGGAGGTATGACTGCGACGGCGGCATCTATGTGACCGCATCACATAACCCACCCACGGACAATGGCTTAAAGGTTTTCGATCGCAAGGGAATGGAATTCACGCAGAGTATGGAGAGAGAGCTTGAACATATCATCGCTGAGAGCACTTGGAAAAGGGCTGACTGGGACTCCGTAGGTACCCACCTAAATCAAGCGAGTCCCCTGCCCGACTACATTAATGAGCTTATTGAATTCCTTAAACCTGTAAAAGTGTCACTCACGCCTAAGGTATTGATTGATACTGCGAATGGAGCCCCCTCTCTTGCCACCCCCCAAGTGCTCAAGAGTTTGGGCTCGAAGGTCGTGACCCTAAACGCAAATATTGATGGCAGATTCCCGGGCAGGGCTCCGGAGCCTAGGCCAGACGTTCTGGAGCCGTACCTACCTATAGCGAGGGATTTAGGAGCACATGTGTTCTTCGCTCATGACGGCGATGGGGACAGGTTGGCAGTTCTAGACCCAGTTAAGGGCTTCATCAAGCAGGACAGGGTCATAGCATTGATAGCTAAGTACAGGCTCTCAATAAAGAAGGGAACAGTGGTGGTTTCCATAGATGTAGGTAACACTGTAAGGGACGTGGTTAACGAGGCTGGTGGTAATCTGGCTGTTGTGAGGCTTGGGAAGATACATGAAGGGCTCCTCCAGCACAGTGATGCATTGATAGCTGCGGAACCCTGGAAGCTGATAGATCCCTCGTGGGGTGTGTGGATTGACGGCATCTATCAAGCTGCACTGATAACTAAGCTGATGATGGAGGAGGGTAAGAGCATAGGTGAACTTATGCGTCAAATACCTGACTACCCCCAAGCCAGGTACTCCCTTAAGATGGATGAGAGGTTCAGGGACGAAGTCTACGAGCATTTAGTGGGTAAGCTTCACGACTTAATGAGGCCTGGCGCTAAGGTGACTGAGTTAGATGGTGTGAGGATTGACTTCCCAGACAAGTCATGGATCCTCATACGTAAGTCAGGCACGGAAGCTAGAAAGATAAGGATATACAGTGAATCCGCAGATGTAGGAAGATTAAAGGAGCTGGTGGAGGAGTTAATCAAACACGCTAGGGACTACCTCCTCCTAAAAGGCTCCTCAGATATTGAGGTTGAAGGCAAGATAATACCTTGACGTAGGGAGCGCTTTTGACAATGCCTACCTATAAGGAGGTACTTGAAAAAATCAGTAATTGTGTAAGGGCTCTAGGAGGTGAAGTCGTCGACATCAGGAACTCTATAGGGAGGGTAACGCTATCAGAAATTACTGCATTAAACGATGTCCCACCCATAAATCAAGTATTCCTAGATGGCTATGCAGTTAAGGCACCTGTAAGAGCCGGGACCAGGTTTTCCTTAGTGAAGGAAGGTGAGGTGATTAACGTAGGTGAAGCTTCACGTGTGCGTAACGGTGACATACTGCCTGAAGGCTCGAACGCAGTAGCCCCTTTTGAGTGGGTGAGGAGCATATCTTCCGAAGAGATTATGGTGTTGAGGGATATAGAGCCCTTATATGGCGTTAGACGTAAGGGTTCGGATGTCAGGGAAGGTGAAGTTCTATTACGTGCTGGGGAAGCTGTGACACCTAAGAAGGTGAAGCTCCTAAATGAGGCTGGGGTGAACAGCTTAACGGTAGCGAGAACCCCTAAATTAGCTATTGTTCCAGTAGGAGATGAGTTCGTATATAATGAAGTTCCTGAGGTCACTGGAGTTTCCATAACGCATCTCCTGACGAACTTCGGGGTCAAGCCCTATTACTTAGAACCTATTCCTGATGAAAGCGGTCAGATAGCGAGTAAAGTCGCTGAGGGTGTGAAGGATTACGACGCCTTATTGCTCGTCGGGGGCTCAGGTAAGAGCTGGAAGGACCTGTCTTGGAGTTCTAAGCCTACTGAAAATATGCGAGAGTGCTTTCACGGTGTCAGGTTAAGGCCTGGGAAGGGTACGTCCCTCTACCTTTATGAAGGAAGGCCTGTCATGATACTGCCTGGATTCCAAGTAGCTGCTTATATAGCTACCTTATTGGTTGGGTCAGCACTAGTTAATAGGCTGCTGGGTAGGAGAGCTACACCATTACTTAAACCATTAAGGTTTGTAAAAATTTTGAATTTCTTCAAGCTTTCTAAAGGGTATCTCAATGCAGTCTTCCTTAGGGCTAAGTCATTAATGTCTGCTGAGGTTACGGGGTCTGAAAGGCCTAGTTTAGCAAGCCTAGCCAATGCAGACTTCATCACGATTAAGGGACCTCTCCATAATGAGCTAAGGCCGGGTGAGGTGGTAGCGGGTTTCTCCATGATGCCCTCCATCTTTGATTACGTTCCCTCTTCCTGAAGAATTAGATATTTCCGAATTCTCCCTCCTTCCCTGATAGTGGTTAGAGCCTTAGCAGCGAGTGAGAAGGCCTTCCTCGGCGACCTAGATATTCCAACCCCGACCTTCACACCCTCCACCCTAGTGAGCTCATTCACCACTTCCTGAACGTCTTTAGGGCCTGTGAGAGCTGCTATGTTATCTCCCCCGAGATATTGGATTAGTGCTTTAGTCTTAAGGCGTTCAGCGTAGTGGCTTACTAGTTTAAGTATCTCTACATAGGGGAGGTAGGGTCCATTGTGATAGGTTGCCTTGGTGAAATAGTTTACGTCGGCGTGAGCAACTGCTAAGGGGGAAGAGTCGCAGGTCTCACCTTCACTTAATTCTTCATCCTGTCTCACCCTTTCTAGGGCTTCTGGCACTGGACCGCAGAGGAATGTAATCCTCACTGGGGTGGGGCTATATGGTCGGAGTACGTTAAGTAGGTGCTCTCTAAGGTCTACAGGATCCTGATATGGTGGGAGGATAATGACTTGTACGTCGTAGCGGAGAGGGAGTGCTAGGCCGTCATGATCTGCTGCGAATGACTGAATCACTGAGTATGTTTTAGCCTGCACCAATTGTATGTACCACTCCCTGTCAGGGCCTAGGGACTCGGTCCACTCCCTGTATCCCTCGAAACGGATGATTCCTATAAGCACCATCAGCACTCACTAATTCCTATTGATGTAGCCTCACTCTATATCGAGGGTTTTCCCTTCATATGAGAGCGTCTCAAGCTTCTGGAGCCTCTGAACCATCTTAAGAGCTGCCTCAACAGCCCTTCTAGCGTAATCCTCAACTCTCTCCAGCGCCTGCATCCTCGAAGCACCAGGGCCTATTATCCCTAGAGTAACAGGCTTCCCGTATTCAAGCCCTAGATCCATTAGCTTCCTTGCGGTCTGGTTTGCGACGAGCTCGTCATGCTTTGTCTCGCCCTGAATGACTGCCCCTAAAGTAACTACGGCGTCAACATCCGCGGTCTCTAGCAATCTCTTGACAGCTAATGGAACCTCAAATACCCCTGGCACCTTGACAACGTGGGTTACTTCGGCACCGAGGAATCTTGCATGGCTTAAGGCCTTCTGAAGCATTAGGTAGGTTACATCGTAGTTGAACTCGGACGCGACTATTCCTAGCCTCACCAACTCGTAGGCACCAAGTAAGTGATGTGGAAGGAGTTATAAATAGCACTTTCTAAATTAGGTGCACCTATGATTTAAAATTAAAATTTTCATGTGCACCTATGAAGCGGTGGTCTTGTTTGGATAGAGGACCTCGTGTGAGGGAAGTAGGGCCTGAATCTCCTCATGGAGTATATCGTTATGTGAGGGAATGCGATTCATGGGAGCTATACCATGGAGGTATGGACGTGTTTATCCCTAGAGATAGGTATGCCGTTATCTACTTCGATAACACGAGATGTCCTGCATGCAGGAAGTATGATCTACACTGGTATCCGTTCGTTAGGTCGTGTGTCTCCCAAAGCAGATATGCGGAATATGGATTCTACATAGTGCTTTGCGGGTGGTTCAGCAATGAATGTGATTCGCCGACGGCTTCATCGACATTCACTTATTTTAACATCCACGCATCCCCGACAACTATTTTCATAGGTGTTGAGGATGGTAGGATAATTCATCAAGAAAGGTATGAGGGCGCCATGACGGAGGTCGAACTAACCCTGATTATTGAAGGATTTAGTGAGAGAGTCAGTAAGGTTAAGAGAGGGTTACCTGTTGAGAAGCCCCTGCAACAGGAAGGCTCATTAATGGATTTGCTTAAGAAGCTCCTAGGAGGAGGGACTCAATGATTGATGTGGATAAGATAAGGGAGGACTTCCCGATATTGAGGAGGGTAGTTAACGGCCACCCACTAATATACTTCGACAACGCTGCAACAACCCAACGACCTAAACAGGTCGTTGAAGCCATCACCAAGTTCTACCTCAAGCATAACGCAAACGTTCACAGAGGTTTTCACACCCTATCCCAAGAGGCTAGCCAGCTCTTTGAAGACGCACACGAGGAGATAGCTAAGTTCATCAACGCTTACTCATGGGATGAGGTTATCCTTGTTTCCAATACTACAGAAGGGATAAACCTGGCCGCATTTACTTGGGGGCTTAAAAACCTGAGACCCGGCGATGAAATACTGCTTACGGTGATGGATCATCACAGTAATATGTTGCCCTGGAGGAAGGTTGCTGAACTCACTAAAGCCAGGGTGAGGTATGTCGATATAACTGATGAAGGCCTACTAAACTACGACGCCTTGGAAGGCATGCTGAGTGAGAGAACTAAGGTGATCGCTTTCCCTATGATGAGCAACGTCTTGGGAACTATGAACGATGTGAAACGCATTGTGAGGTTAGCTCATTCGGTAGGGGCTATTGCAGTGGCAGATGGAGCACAGTGGGTCCCCCATGCTCCAACGAACGTTAAAGAGATGGGTATGGATTTCCTCGCATTCAGCGGCCATAAGATGTTAGGCCCTACCGGTGTTGGAATTCTATGGGGCCGTAGGGACATATTGGAGGGGCTGGAGCCATTCAAGTCTGGGGGAGACACCATTAAAGATGTGACTCTGGATGACGTTATATGGCACGACCTTCCTTGGAGATTTGAGGCGGGAACGCCGAATATAGCTGGAATGATAGGCCTTGCTGAGGCCGTGAGGTATCTGGAAAGAGTGGGTATGAATGACATTCTTGAGCATGAGAGACATCTTCTAAAATACACTCTTAAGAGGCTAGATGAGCTAGGGGATGAGATAGAGGTTTACGGGGTCAAAGACCCCACTACTAGGGGAGGAATAGTCTCATTTAATGTGAAAGGACTTCACCATCATATTGTGGGGAAGGCACTTGACCTCTTCGGAATTGCCGTACGCACAGGCGGGCACTGCGCCCACCCCCTCCATTACCGTCTAGGCATCACGGGGTCTGTCAGGGCAAGTTACTACCTCTACAATACTGCAGATGAAATTGACAGATTCGCTGAGGCTTTAAGGACTATAATTGCGCTTAAGGACAGACTATCTAAAGAGCCTGTTGAGGAGGTCTGCACAGGGGGTTAAAAACGATTCCCAGGACACCCTAGTCTGGGAGAACCTCGAAGGAGCCGTCCTTAAATATCACAACCTTTATGGGTCGGACAACCTTAGTACCTTCAACGCATGCCCGAGCTTTAAACCTTATCTCGTCGTATATGAGCGTGAAGTTTGCCTTAAGCTTCACTCCTGCCTTATTCGCTGCCTCAACAACCATTGAAGGAATGTTGACCAGGTGAGTATCAGCGGGTATGTGGACTTCTGTAGCAGACATTAGATTCTTAATTACCTTTATAGTGTACTCAGCCAACTTATACTTCCTCCAAGCTCTCTTCTCTATAATCGATATGTTCTCCCTTGTAGTGCCTAAAATCTTGGCTACCTCCTCCTGTGTTTTGCCCTCAAGCCTGAGCTTCAGCACCTCATACTGTCTCTCCGTCAAGAGACCGTACTTTCTACCCATGAAATTCACCTCATACCTATCTATGATAGCGTGAAACTAATTATTAACATTTCAAATTACTTACTTAAGGGGTTCTGAAGGGATGTCGTTAGTTATAAGCGAAGGGCAGGAACTACGGGTAGGTGACGCCTTCATCTCATTCTCGAACGGGGAACTTCTGATGAGGGATAGATACCATGAGGAGAGACTGAAGGTTCGAGGGCATCCGAGGATAGTCGCGGAGCCAATCCCTCCACTTTATATACCTAAGAGGTTGACCGATTGTCTGGTTCTTGCATTAAAAGACCCCCTCCTTATGAAGGGGGAGGACGTGATAAGGCTGGCCGCACCCTATGAATTAAGGGTGGTAGCTGATAACGTACTTATCACGAGGTTAAGCCCTTTCAAAGTTAAATATACTGTGATAGGGCATCCAGCAGAAGGCGAGGTTTGCAGGTGGTACCCTACTGAACTGGTTGAAAGCGGAGGTGAAGCATACTCATATGTGGAGGTGGTTTCATCCTTCAAGGAATCAACTAGGATATCAGGCCTTATAGTAGAGGATGCAAATATGTTGCCTATGAGGAGCGAAGTTAAAGGAGGGCTTTTCTCGGTGGTTTATGGGCCAGCATCTGCTTCTCTGATGAACGATTATCTAATTGTTGAGGGTAAAGGCGCATTAAGTCGATTAAGGATATTGCTGAAGGTGGTGCCAGGGCTTGAATTTGTGAGGGGGCCGTGAATGGGCGAGCTAATAAACACTACGAGAACTGTTAGCGAATTCGAGAAGATGTTCAATCAGATCATCCCCTACCTTTGGGTAGCGTTAGGCATAGTTGTAACCGTGCTGATAGCCGTTGCTCTTAGGTTCTGGCTCCGTAGAAGTGTAAAGCATAAGCTCCCGATGGATGTCTACAACCCTCTTGAGAAGGCGGTGATTTACACGGTGGTCATCGTTGGAGTGATAGCTTCTCTATCGCCTCTCGGGATAAGCCTGACCGGCCTCCTAGTTGCCGGCGGTTTCGCAGGCATAATAATAGGCTTCGCTACTCAAACGGTCGTGGCTAACCTCTTCAGCGGTTTGTTCCTCTACATTGAGAGGCCCTTCCGAATCGGCGACCCTGTCAAGGTTATGGATTATTCAGGGATCATAGAAGATATCTCAATAATGTCTACTCGAATAAGGGGCTGGGACGGTGTGCTCGTCAGAGTTCCTAATGATAAGCTCTTCAACTCAGATATAGTAACTTACGCTAAGGGAGTCGCTAGGAGGATCTCCTACGAGATAGGTATCTCCTACGATTCAGACATAGACAAAGCTATTGAGGCTCTCAAGAAGATGCTCGAAGAACATCCTATGGTATTAGTAAACCCTCCATGCGATGTCCTAGTCAAGGACTACGCTGATTCGGCAATAGTGCTTGAGGTGAGGGCATGGGCCCCTACGAACGAATGGTTCAACACCTACATGGACCTCCTGAAGGAGACTAAGAAGGTACTGGATAAGGCCGGCATTGCTATACCTTACCCGCAACTAGATCTTCATGTCAAAGAAGAGGTAAGGCTTAGGCACCTAGAGTAAAAGCCCTCAAGATTTCAGGTTGAAAAACATGTATTTAGGTTATTTACCAAATCAACTATTAAGAGTTGGCGCAGGGTGAGCGTCTTTTGAGAAGAAGCTGGAGAACGCCGATCGAAATTGACCCCATAGGCTATGTTAAGGTTGGCCTTAGCGATGATGAGGTTAGGGAGGCTTGGGCTGAAGGAGGTGTAGAGGGCTTTATTGAGGTGAAGGAAGAGTATTCTGAGGGGCTGGAAGGGATTGACGGGTTCTCTCATCTGCTGATAATAGCTTGGTTCGATAGGGCAGTCCCCTGGCACAGGAAAGTTTTAAAAGTTAAGCCCCGCAGGCTATTGATGTATGGCTTTACCCTCGATGAACTTCCCCTCATAGGGGTATTCGCTTCCGATTCACCTGACAGACCGAACCCCATAGGTGTGGACGTGGTCAGACTGATTGGCAGGAAGGGTAGAATGCTGAAGGTTAAAGGGCTTGACTTCTTCGATGGGACGCCTGTGCTCGATATCAAGGCTTTCACAGAGGAGTACATTCCAGGTGAGTCCATAAAACACCCCGAGTGGTATGACCGCCTTGAAGAGATGTCGATAAAAAAGCTAGGAAGGAGAATAGGTATATAGTAGAAAATTATTTCTTAACAATGCCTGATTTTATATTAATTATCCTTCTAATTCAATAATTAGATCAATATTTATTAAGGCTTCAAAACCATTAACACGGTGTAATTCATGGAAGAATCCAACGAGGGTAAGGTTAAGGCATATCTCCTCGCTGTTGTGGAGATAGGCAAGGATCATGATGTTGCTGAAAAGCTAAAGTCCCTTGATGAGAATTCAAAGATTTCCGTTGACCTTGTTTTCGGGGAGTTCGACTTGGTGGCCGTTATAGAAACAGATAGCATAAGGAGACTCGATCGACTAGTGACTCAGGTGAGAAAGCTCGATGGGGTGCTTAAGACTGTAACCTTAGTTGCTTCTTAAACTGTTTTTGATGTTTTTAAACTAGATGATAATCATCAGGTGAATGGATTTATTACATTACCCTCTCATTTTATTGAGAGGGCGATGAAGTCTTGTCCAAGGATAGAAGAGCTGAGATGAAGGAAAGGATAGAGGAATTAGTTAGGGAATTTCTTCAAGTGATAGGCGAGGATGTAAGTAGGGAAGGCTTGAGGGAGACCCCAGAAAGGGTTGCTAGAATGTGGGTCGATGAGCTGATAGCCGGGTACTTTGAGCGTCCTCAGGACTATGTTAAGAAGTTCAGGGTTGATGGGAAAAGCTCCAATGTCCGCGGTGATTTAGTGATTGTGAAGGACGTTCCCGTCCGCTCCATATGTGAGCATCACCTTCTTCCTTTCTTCGGCTATGCGCACATAGCTTACATCCCTACTAAGGAAGTTTTAGGATTCAGCAAGTTCGCAAGGATAATTAACGTGTTTGGGAAGCGCCTCCAAATACAGGAGAGGCTCACTGAAGAGGTGGCTGATTATCTGAACACGCTTCTCAAGCCTATGGGCTTGCTGCTAGTTATGGAGACGATCCATACATGCGCTTTGGTTAGGGGTGTTGAGGAGCCGATGCATATGGTGACTGTCGCCTCTAGAGGTGCTTTCAAGGATGATGAATCTCTTAGGAGTGAAGCCATGAGCATTCTCTTAGCTCAGAGCTCATTAAGCGAGTTCAGGAAAGTTAGGGAGGTTTAGGAGGCATTTTTAAGTCTGAAGTGAGAAAGGATGTCGGCGATATTATGAATCGATATGCATCAATATCAGGAGTTCTGATAGTAGCTGTATTTCTCGCGTTAACGTCGCCTTATACGGTGATGGCTGCTGGAGTGAACGCAACTAATGAAACATCTAATATGCATGTTGCAGACTTCCTAACGACGGCTTTAACGAATGAAAAGGTACTCATAGCTGTCACTATTCAATTTCTCTTAGGTCTAGGTCTGGGATACTACTCGGCTAAGGTTATTAAGTACCTCTTAGCCTTGATAGGTATCGTCATATTGGGTGCAGTTCTCTCTGTGTGGAGCTTAGGCGGGAGTATAGATGATTTCCTGCTTAAGATAGGAAGCCAAGCTCATGCATTACTTCCCATGATTGAGGGCTTTATGGCTACTTTAGGCATACTCACAGTAGGCCCGGTGACGGTAGGGTTCCTCTTAGGGCTCTTAATAGCGATTAGCAAGAAGTAAAGGCTTTCTTAACCTTGTTTTTCTGTAGCTCTTGCAGGAACGCCCTATAGAGATCATCATGTAGGGCTATCAGGCCGACCACGGCCACGTTCTTAGAGGTTTTAAGGAATGAAGTGATCTCCTCAACCATTACCTTAGCAGCGTCTTCGGGGCTCACGCCTCCAACGCCGGTCCCCATCCCTGGAAATAGAATGGACCTTATAGATTTCTTCTCAGCTATCTCCAAGGCAGCCCTAGTTGCCTTCCTCACATTCTCCCTGCTGGTGCGCATGGCCGGCCTCTCCATCGTGGGGGCATGTATCACATACCTGGCAGGCAACTTTCCCGCGCCTGTTACGACGGCCTTCCCTACGGGGACGGGTGCGTGAGTTCTCGCCTCCTTCTCGATCTCTTCACCCCCTGCTCTGGCTATGGCCCCTGCAACGCCTCCACCCATGATCATGAGGGAGTTAGCCGGGTTGACTATGGCATCGAATCCTTTCACCTTTGTGATATCCCCTTTCAGGACAATTATCTCCTTACCGTTATCTAGCCTGAACAGCATTACACCTTACCCAGAGTAAGTTTGATCTGGTCACCTATATTAAAGCAATTAAGGGGGAGGGCATTAGATACTTAGTGACTCTGATGGATGCAGTTAAGATATTGGAGCTCCTCGTTAAGACGAACAGCGTTACAGGTAATGAGGAGGAAATCGCAGGAATTCTGAAAGATCTTCTCAGGGAGGGAGGCGTTGATAACGCGTGGGTAGACAGCGTGGGGAACGTGGTTGCTAGAGCGAAAGGCGGTGGTGCTGGCTCTATACTCCTAGAAGGCCATATGGATACTGTTGAGGTAGGTGATCTAAGAGGATGGCATGTAGATCCCTTCTCAGCTAGAGTAGTTGACGGAGTTCTATATGGGAGAGGCGCTACGGATATGAAGGGAGGTATCGCCGCTCAGATCGCGGCTGTAAATAACCTGAAGGAGCTTGATGTAGATCTATATCTTGTTTATACGGTGCTGGAGGAAGTGGCTGAAGGGGTAGCCTTTAGACATGGCGTTAATGAGGTTATGAACGGGGCGTTACCCGATGTTGTTGTGACTGGGGAGCCAACATCATTGAACATTTCCCTTGGTCAAAGGGGTAGGGCCTTGGTAAAGGTTGAGCTGACGGGGTTAACCGCCCATACAGCCCTTCCTCATGAAGGCATTAATGCCCTTTCTTCATCGGCAGACTTCATTAGAGCTGCAACGAGGGAAAATTCGAACTTGCTGCCTGAGGATAAAGTTCTCGGGAGGGAGACCTCAACTCCTATAGGGATTGCATGCACTCCTCAGAATCTCCCCCAGCTTCCTGACAAATGCATCCTCACCTTCGACCACAGGACGGTGCCAGATAGAGAGAAAGAAGTGCTTAATTACTATCTTGAGATATGCTCTACTCTTAAAGAAGGTGGGAGATGTGTGGACTGCACTGCCGGAATTGTTGAGGGCAGGTTGAGGACTTGGAGAGGTGTGGAGCTAAATTACCGGAACTTCTTTCCCGGATGGATTAACAGGGATGAAGCCATGGTTAAGGAAGTCCTTAGGGCCGTTAAGGAAGTATACACAAGAGCCAGAAGGTATTATTGGAGGTTCAGCACGGACTTAGTCTATACTTCAGGGGAGCTGGGTCTCCCGGGTCTAGGTTTAGGGCCGGGTGATGAGAGTATGGCGCATAAACCGGATGAGGGTGTAAGCGTCAAGGAGGTTGCTAAGGCTGTGGAAGAGTACCTGAGACTTATTAGCGCTTTGGATACTTACATACCTTCAAGGCTGAGGCGACCTTAAAACCTGACATGTGTTGGCTACCTTAGTTTTTCCCTTTGATGTACGCGATCGCTTCCATTTCAAGTGGAGCGCCCTTAGGCAGAGAGGACACCTCGACAACCGCTCTAGCCGGTTTATGATCCGTGAAGAACTTCGAGTAAACATTATTGAACTCGGCGAACCGGCTTATATCATTGATGTACACCGTCACCTTAACTATGTTTTCGACGTCACCTCCTGCAGCCCTAACCACGGATATTATGTTCTTAATCGCCTGCTCAGCCGCCTTCTCAAAGGGTTCCCTGATCAGCTCACCGGTGAGGGGGTTTATAGGTATTTGACCTGACACGAAAAGGTAGTCGCCTGCGATGACGCCTTGAGAGTATGGGCCTACTGGTTTGGGTGCTTCATCAGTTGTTATATACTTCAACACGTTTTCACCGGATTACTGTATTGATGTAGCTCCTAATATTCTCTACATTATTTTATTTGAGCCTGAATATGGCATAGATGTTGGAGATTAATGGAATTAGCATAAGCAATAGAGTTACTACGTTACCATTTAATAGTGAGGCAATGACTCCAGCGGATGATATTCCAGCCATTACATACGGGGTTAAGTCCTTACCGAGGTTCTCCTCGCTTTCAGCCTTTGGAGTTATTCTATAGCTGAGTTTAATCCTCAGTAGCCCTAGTAAGGAATACACTCCCAGTATGGGGAAGAGCACTCCATACACTGCAGACGCCCTCCCTACCTGAACAAGGGTGAACTTGTGGTGGGCAGACTTCACAATTTTCCCGATATTTATATGGAGTGCTGCGTAGGTGAGGATTATTGACTCTGCGAGACCTAGGGAGATGAGTATGGAGAGGCTGTGAAGCGCTTTAAGGATACCCCATCCAGGCTCCATAAAGGCGGCAACAAGAGCTAGAATTTCCGCAAGCGTGAACGGTATCGAGAACGATGGCTGAAGCATGTAGAGGAGCATCTCAAGCCTAACTCCGAGGCTGAATGGCGATCTCATCACCTTCCTCAAGGTTCTGGAGAGTATCTCTGAGGCTCCGTAAGCCCACCTGCTCTGCTGTATCCTAAAGGATTTAATCTTGGAAGGCACTAATACGTCGACGCTCCCTTCAGGAAGTATGTCTGGTTTATAGCCCTTGGCAGCAAGCTTAGTACCCAGCCATATATCATCCTGAATTACGTTGGGACCCCAATACCCTACGTCTCTAAGCACGGTCTTCTTTATCGCTGTTCCTGAACCTAAAGGGAATATGAAGAACCCCCCAGCCCATCTTAGTTTATACAGAAGGAATGATGCAGTATCCGTGTTAAAGATTAGGGCCTCAGCCAGTCTGGTGCTCTTCAAGCTATACCCTGTCCAAGGCAAGACAACGACATCGCTATTGCTCCCGCATATTTTACTGTGAAGCAATGAGAGTGACTTTTCATTAATTTTCGAGTCGGAGTCTAGGATCATTATATAGTCATGTGCAGCTATTTTTGCCCCATGGTCTAGAGCGCCAGTCCTCCCACCGTAGGGCCTCTCTCTACGGACAACCCTTACAAGGCCTTCGTTGATATAGCCTTCGAGTTCATGCGTTAACCTCTTAACGTAATCTTCCTCATCATCTGAAATGATGAGGACTTCCCCTTTAGGAAGGGTTGAGGCCTTTAGGGCTTCAGCCTTGGCCTTAGTGGCGGAGACTAGGAGTTCTATAGGTTCACCTTTTGTGGGAACGATTATAGAGAGGCCTAAACCGCATTTTAAGGAGTTGGATATGTTGTACGAGGGTTTGCTGATGGATGTCAGCCTTGAAACGTGCTTGCGTGCATTAAGGTAGATTATTATATGATAGCCGAACAGCATTACGAGAGTCAGGGTCGCCAAGAAGATCGCTAGCTGTGTTAGCATGTCAAGTACCTTTCACTTTCTAAAGGAATCACCTTAAAACTCTTAGCTATTCTGAACACTTTTAATGTCTTTGAGCTATAAATAATTCGGAAAAATACGAATGAGGTGAACGATATGGTCGGCGTAGAGGCTTTGGCCTCACTGCTTACATTGCTTCGTCTGCCTAAAGTAGCTGCTTTAGTCCTCTCCGTTCTGCTGATCGAGTCAAGACCTATGAGTCTGAGCGAAATCTCCATCGCTACAGGGTATGCTAAGAGTCACCTCTCCTCAGCTCTGAAGCTTCTGGAGAGTAGCTCCCTAGTAGAGAGGGTAGTCTATGGCAAGAAAGTGCTCTTCAAGCCAAGAAAGAAGGCATTGGAGAACTTAGTGAGGAAGCATATGGAGGATATAAGTAGGTCGCTAGGCAACGTAAGGGCTAAATTAACTGACATTCCTTCACTCGAGAAGTCAATAGAAAAAATTGATATTAGATTGAGGGAATTATTGAATCAATTAGGAGGTGATGATGTATGACCCTTGTGGTGGAAAGAAACGCATATCACGCCGTGCTCGTCGTAACAGGTAAGAAGGTTAGAACAGGATCCCTCTATAACAGACTTCTGAGGGGTGCAACACTAAGGAGGACCAGAAACATTGTGTTAAGAATCTATTCTCCTCTGCCGAGACCTAAATACATCGAGTTTCTCAGGGATTTAATACAGAACAATATAAGCCATGCGTTAACTGTAACCTATGGCGGTTCCAGCCCTGAAGAGCTTTTATTATATCTGAGGGGGAGGAACGACATTGATGTGTATGTAGACGATGGCAAGAGCTCTTTTGCTGAGGTCTTAGCTAGGGAGGGAGTAAAGTATGAAATCATACCGTCCTTGGAGGGTGAGGAGAGATGAGCGATAGCGGGTACGAGATAGTTATAACTACTGATAGAACTATGATGAGTAACCACCATGGCAAGGAGTTCCTGGGTTTCATGGCTACAGGACCTGCGATAGGGGTGCCTCACTGGCTATGGATGTGGATAGCAGCCCCTAAGATGAAAGTGGACAGCGAGGGCAAGCCCGTTCAGGCACCCTATGGGTTGAGGAAGGTAGAAGCTAAGCTAATTGATGATGGGTTCAGAGCCGCTATAATAGATCCAGATCATCTAGGAAAGCACTTGAATTCCATGAAGGTACTCATGATAGGTCACCATGACTTCTTTGCCTACGGTCCGCCAAGCAGTGAGTGGTGGATGGTGACAGGTAAGGAACCCGTGAACAGAGAATCGTTCATTAAGTTCATGAACTCGCCCATAATTAAGAAGGCTAAGGAGAAGGGGGTTAGAATAATAGTCGGTGGGCCGGCAGCATGGCAGTGGCTTTGGGAACTCGACCGCTGGAAGGAGTGGGGGGTGGATACTGTAGTTGACGGTGAGGCAGAAAGGGTGATCAGTGGGCTCGTCCAGAAAGCGCTGGACGGCGAGCCCTTACCCGACTACATATATGTAGGACCCCATAACTCTCCGAGCATAGATGAGATACCTGTGATTAAAGGGGCGAGCGTTAACGGATTAGTTGAGATCATGAGAGGCTGCCCCAGAGGCTGCAAATTCTGTTCAGTGACCTTACGGCCGCTTAGGTTCTTACCATTGGATCATATACTCCAAGAGATAGATGTTAACCTAAGGGCGGGAGTTAAAGGTGTGATCCTGCATAGTGAGGACGTACTCCTATATCATGCTGATGGAGTCAAGCCAAGGCCGGAGCCTCTATTCAAACTACATGAAGCCGTAGCTAAGAAAGTCCCAGGGCATATAGCGTGGGCTCATGCGAGCCTTGCAGCGATTAAATATGCTGAGGAAAACCATAAAATAATCTCAAAAATAATGGGTGATATCCTTCACGAGAAGCAGGACTTTCTAGGTGTTGAAGTAGGTATTGAGACCGGAAGCGTGCGGCTTGCCAAGATCATAATGCCTGCTAAGTCAGCACCCTATCCTCCGGAGAAGTGGCCTGAGGTAGTGGAGGATGCGTTTGCCATAATGCATGAAAACAGGATAGTTCCAGCAGCAACCCTCATACTCGGCCTCCCTGAAGAGACACCGGATGACGTAGTGAAAACAGCAGAGCTGCTTGACAGGCTTCGCCCTTACAGAAGCCTCATAGTTCCCATGTTCTTCGTCCCCATGGGAGCTTTAAAGAACATGGACTGGTTTAGGAGAACGGCGTTAAGGCCTGAACATATCGACGTTATGATGAAGACGCTTGAGCATTCGCTCTACTGGGCTGAAGACCTAATAAGTAACGTGTACTTAAAGGAAGCCCATCTAGCACCTGTGAGATTTGCATTAAAGCTATTCCTATCCGTGGTTAAAAAGAAAGCTAGCAAGCTAAGGCCATTAGTGGAGTCTATAATTGAAGGAAAAATCTCTCCAGCCGAGATAGAGAAAAAGGGTGAGACAGCAGTAACTGCATGATAGACTACCCCACATGTAAAACCAGAATAAACAGACTCGTTAGGTTCTTAACTGATTTATTTAACAAGAAAGATTAGAGGAGCGGTGTCCGAACGTGTTCGGAAATATTAGACTGATCTATATAGCTTCACCTCTTCATGACCCGCGTAAAACATCTCACCTCATTAGTGCGTTTAAAGAGGCAATAGGGGGATTAGGTACCGATTTAATTGAGTCCGGCCTTGTAACTACTTCAGATGAGGTAAATGGTTTAGGATTAAAAGGGGATGAGTTAGCGCTTATCCTCCCAATTACTGGAGGTACAGAAGCTCTAATAGCCGCTATTGCAGGAAGGAGCAAGCACTCGATAATCCTATACCATGAGAAAATGAACTCGTTGGCAGCTACCCTTGAGGCAATTTCATACCTTAAATATTCAGGCATACCTGCCACGCTATTACCCCTCACAAAAGAGGGATTGGAAAAGCTTCGCTCAGCTGTTACTGCCTGGATAGGGCTTCATAAAATTCCAAAGAAGATGGCACTCATCGGCGAGCCATCGCCTTGGCTAATCTATAGCTCTGGACCTGAGATAGAAAGGTTCATGAGTGAGGAGTTAGGGATTGTTATAGAGAGAATTCCTTTAGCTGAAGTATACGGGGAGTTCGACAACATCAGAGAGGATGTGATGGAGTTGGCTGAAAAGGTAATGAAGCAAGCAAGCTTCATGAATGTGGAGATTCAGGACTTGATTAAGGCTCTAAAGCTTTATGAGGCAATAAAGCGAGTTCTTAACCACCATAACATAGAGGCGTTCACTATCAGATGCTTCGACGTTATCAATTCGTTAGGAACCACCGCTTGCCTGCCGCTATCACTACTTAACTCAGAGGGGTTTATCGCTGGTTGCGAGGGCGATCTTCCAGCACTTCTCTCCCTGGCCATAGCTAAAGCCCTCACCGGAAAACCAGGCTTCATGGGTAACGTAGCAGACATTAAAGGAAAGGATATTATCTTAACTCACTGCACAGCACCCATCTCAGTCCTTCAATCTTATGGACTGAAAACACATTATGAGAGCGGTATCGGGGTTGGTGTAGAAGGAAAGCTTCCTGAGGGGGAGACGATCACGTTACTACGTGTTGATCCACTATCGGCATCAATGAGGGTTAACAAAGGCGTAATTCTACGGAGCGGCAGCCTAATAGAGGAAGGTTGCAGGACCCAGGTTCTCATAAGGCTTGAAGAGGGCACTAAAGGGATGCTAAAGGAGTTCATAGGGAATCACCATGTGATGATGTTTGGAGACCACGTGAATGAGCTTGAGAGAATTGCTGAATACCTCGACTTAGGTGTCATCCATTGAGGAAAGAGTATATCGCTGCATCCTTAGTGCTGATTTCTACGCTTTTACTCCCTTTTGTAGGGTTTCAATCATTAGCAGGTACTTCCAACCAACAGTTCATGCTGTTCGAGTATGGAAGTTCTGGATGCCCTCACTGCGTGCCTCTACATGAATTCTTACTGAAGACTTACGGGGAGGAGCATCACGAATTCTGCGATATCGCAACAAATAGAACGTGCTTGATCTACTTTGAGAGATACATAAATGAGACAGGTATGCCGCCTTACGTGCCTCAGACCCTCGTCTTTAGGGCAGGCCGTCTAACTTCAATAGTGATAGGTGAAGTAGAGAATAAAACTTTCTGGGATTCCCTTATCATATCCTCAAAAATCTCCAATAACGTAACAATATACTCTGGGATACACCCAGTTGCAGTCCTAATCCTCCCCGTGGATAAGCAGGAAGCGTTCATTAAGGAAGTCATACCTCCGCCTTACTCATTCATGATTTTGAATGAGGTGAATACCAGCGTTGTTTCAAGAATTCCATCTGGTGAGGTACCTAACCAACATAATGTGTCATGGGGCAGTAGCTTCTCTAGAGCTACTGCCCTTCTCCTGCCTCTAGCGTTGGCCGATTCCGTAAATCCCTGCACTTTCGCACTATACGTTGCCCTTCTAACATCTGCTTCGATGGCTGCAGGGAGGAGGTTGATGGTTATTGCTGGAACCTCCTTCACTCTCTCCGTTTTTGCAGGGTATTTCATATTAGGGTTGCTTTTAAGTATGGGGGCCTCCCTATTACCTTCATGGGTTCTCTCATCTATTGCCATAGGTTACGGCTTGCTAGTTATCATATATGCTTCCTACAGGAAAAATGATGAAAGAGCTTGTAGGGAGGATAACGCTACCTGCAAGGTATTTAAACACTTCAAGAGCCTCTCAGGCAGTGTTAGCATAGCGGGTTCAGCAGCGTTAGGGTTTATAGCCTCTTTCACACTCCTCCCTTGTAGCGGGGGACCTTATTTGGCTTTCGCTTCTATAGTTTCAAAGACTCCACTCACGTGGAGAATCTCACTCCTTGCACTATATAATTCTATATTCGTAACCCCTCTTATTCTTATAACTGCGGGCATGCTAGGCGTCTATAAACTCAGAAACGTTCAGGAATGGTTGATGAAGATGCAGCGGCCTCTGCTCGCTATTTCAGGCCTTCTTCTAATAGCAGTAGGTCTATATCTATTGCTGCGCTTCTGAGAATGTACCGGGATTTTCGTTTTATTATCATGTCATTACTTGAGATCGACTGGCATATGCTTCAAAGAATCAAATTCGTTTCTATTGCCGGATTCTTAACCTGAGCGGCTCGCCTTCTTTAAATCAGGTTTTTATTGGTTATCTTATAGCTCTCTATGTGGAGTGTGTTGAGCCGAGAGGATGCCGTAATTGTCGATAACTTAAGAAAGGTATTCGGTGATGTAGTTGCAGTAGATGGTCTTTCATTTGAGGTTAAGTCAGGCGAGGTTTTCGGGCTTGTCGGGCCTAACGGGGCTGGCAAGACTACCACGTTGCGTATTTTAGCCACTATCTTAAGGCCGACAGAAGGAAGTGTTACGATTTTCGGTAGGGACGTTGTAAGGGAGACTAAGGATGTAAGGAAGATGATCTCTTATTTGCCGGAGGAAGCAGGAGCTTATAAGTACTTGACAGGTTACGAATATCTTACCTTTATGGCTCACGTATATGGTGTGGATAAGACCGCATTAGAAGATGGGATAAGGTTATCTGGTCTGGGTGAGGCGCTCCGTAGGTACGTCAGCACATACAGTAAAGGTATGAAGAGGAGGCTACAGGTGGCTAGGACGTTAATGGTTAAGCCGAAGTTGGCAATCATGGATGAGCCTACATCTGGCCTTGATGTTGTTCATGCTGTATATCTGAGGAACGCACTCAGAGAATATGTCAAGAAGTACAATATAACGGTTGTTCTATCCTCGCATAACATGCTGGAGGTTGAATATCTATGCGATAGAGTCGCCCTGATCAATAGGGGTAAGGTAGCCATCATAGGTGCGCCTAATCAACTGCTTCAGGAATTCAGGGCTAAGAACTTAGAGGAGGTCTTCGTCAAGGTGGTGGGGGATGCTTAAGGACCTCATAGTGAAGGAACTGAAGAATACCCTGCGGGATAAGAAAGTCCTGATCACATCCATACTCATGCCAGTGCTGATCTTCGGGATTATGGGTGTGATTTACGGCTTCGCCTTCGGTAAGGCTGCGCAGACCGTTAAGGAGAGTGTAACTGGATTGAAGGAAAACGCCGTCATATATGTATGTGATGAGGATACTGGGGTTTTCAGCAAGCTATTCCTGAACTTCACGTCAAACTACGCCCACAGAGCCGTTGTGGTGAGGGCATGCAGCTTTAAAGATGTGATCCAGGCCTTATCAGAGGGGAACTACAGCCTAGCTGTTTACATACCCTCGAATGCCTCCGAAGATCTTCAGGAACTTAGGCCTATCCCCATTAAGGTATTAATTAAGACGGACAAAGTATCATTTTCTTCGTCTATGGCACTCATGGGGATTCTTAATGCCTTCACATCAGGCCTAAACTCGTTCATAAGGACATACATAGTTGCGTCTAGAGGCCTTAACCCCCGTGTAGTGATGTCCCCTGTCATACCGTACGCTGGCGTTATCTTTAGGGGAGCGTTAATTCCTCCCGAACTCCTTAACTCATTATCATCGTCTTTCTTTCTCTTCGCTTTTGCACCCTTAGTAGTTATTTCTATGGCTTTAGGTCAAGCAGCTTCCTCTATGGCGGTTGAGAATGAGGAGAAGACGCTTGAGGTCCTCTTATCACTTCCTATTCCGAGGTATAAGATTGTTGCTGCGAAATTGGTTGGGACAATGGTTGTAGTTATCCTTGCCACCCTTTCATTTGCTGCAGGCTCAGGAATATATGCCTACTCTCTCTTCACCTCCATGAACTCCCTAACTTCCAGTATGAGTAATACTTCAGGAGGTAGTGGGATGTTCTCGCTGAATGCCCTTACATCACTCATCGATCCGTTTACGGTAGGAGCGCTTATTCTCTCCACCTTCCTATCCTTAACCGCTGTTGCCTCACTAGGCCTTCTTCTCGGCTCGTTAACCCCCGATGTGAGGACGTCATCAACTTTCGTAGGCCAGCTCTCATTTCTTGTCATGATTCCAGGATTTATTCTGGCCTTCGTAGACCTTAGCTCCCTGGGGAGCTCAGGAGTAGCTTTAATGATCGCTCTATCGCCTTTCATAGCCCCCATCCTAGTGCTTAAGGCATACATGGAGAACTTGCCATGGATTACGACAGCCACCTTGGTGTGGACGGCAGGTTTCACGTTATTGCTTGTGTATCTCTCATCCAAGCTGATTGATTCTGAGAGACTCTTAACGCTCCAGCATGCCTTCATGAGGAGAAGGCTTAAGGCTTCTAAGCTTTTTCAACGTAAAAGATAATGTACTCCTATGGAAGGGAAAACTTATTTATCTTAAATTAATTAAATATTTCCTTGCTGGTAATGTGGTATGAAGCTAAAGGTAGACTTAGTTAAGAATGATTTAGGAGAGCTTCGCCTTATCTTCATTTCCAAGGAGATTGCTAAAGAGCTTGACCTAATTCCGGGTGGGAAAGCGCGTGTGATCGCCGGTTCAAAAGAAACTACGGTCTACGTGGCCATTGATGGAGACGCAGGTAGGAATGTGAGGATGTCTGAAAGCCTTTACGAGAAATTAGGGAGGCCTAGGGAAGTGGATGTGAAACCTCATTTAATCCCTCCCTCAGTCAGCTTCATAAGGAAAAAGCTGGGTGGCGGTAAGCTATCCAAGGATGAGATCTATAGCATAATTAAAGATGTAGTGAGCGGGGTTTTAACCGATGTAGAGATAGCTGCCTTCGTCTCAGCACAGCTCAGCGTGGGGATGGATATAAATGAGATGGTCTCGCTCACTAAGGCAATGGTAGAGACGGGAAATGTGCTTCGGTTCGAAAAGCCAGTCTACGATATTCACTCCATAGGTGGAGTTCCAGGGAATTCTAAAGTATCCATAGTCGCTGTCCCTACCGTAGCCTCTGCTGAAGTGTTCATACCTAAGACCTCATCGCGTGCGATAACCTCTCCTGCAGGAACCGCCGACACTATGGAGGTCTTCGCCCCCGTCGAGTTTACCGCTGACGAGGTATTGGAGTTAGCTCAGAAGGTCAACGGATTCATAATTTGGGGAGGCACTTTAGGATTGGCGCCTGCCGATGATATCCTTATCAGGGTGGAGTATCAGCTGCGTGTAGATCCAGTATCTCAGATGATAGCTTCAATACTCTCCAAAAAGCTCAGCATGGGTGTCCAGAACCTTCTCATAGATATACCTGTTGGGAGGGAGGCTAAGGTCGAGAGTTTGGAAGGAGCGCGAAACCTCGCGTCATTGTTCACCCAGGTTAGTGATGGGCTGGGTTTGAGCCTTAGGGTAGGGATAACCTATGGAGGGCAGCCCATAGGATATGCAGTGGGACCGGCGTTGGAGGCTAGGGAGGCCCTTGAGACGTTAATGGGCGGTGGGCCTACTTCCGTTAAGGAGAAAGCAACGGCTTTAGCGGGTCTGGTGCTGGAGATGGCTGGAGTGGCCCCCAAAGGTGCCGGCAAGAAAACCGCTAAGGAGATTCTACTCTCGGGCAAGTCACTCGAAACCTTCAGGAAGATCGTTGAGGCTATGGGCGGTAATCCAGACGTGAAGCCCGATGATATAGAGGTAGGTAAGCATAAAGTGGAGGTAAGGGCTCCCATGGATGGATATGTAACCGGCGTTTACAATAGGCCTATAACAACTATAGCAAGAGCTGCAGGAGCACCTATCGATAAAGGTGCAGGCGTCCTTCTCCATGTTAAGAGAGGGCACAAGGTTAAGGAGGGTGATGTGCTAATGGAGATATACAGCAACTCAGCCCCCCGTCTTCAGGAAGCTCAGAGACTTGTGAGCGTCCTAAAACCGATAACTATTGAAGGAATGCTGTTAGAGACATACCCGGAATACATGTAAAATAACTAATGTCTTTCCTGGTGTTCTTCTTTCCTCTGGAAATGTTTTTACGCTTTATTGCCCATCATTTCAGGTTGATGGCGATGGACGTCATTATAACTCACACAGATCTGGATGGTGTTGCATCAGCTGCCCTTGTAGTTAGGGGTTTAGGGAGAGAGCCTGAGAAGATATTATTCGCTCAGCCCCATCAACTCCATGCAGTATTGGGTAAGGTTCGTGGAGGTTCGAAGCTCTACATAACTGACCTAGGAATAAACCCGTCAACACTGGCTAAGGTTGTGGATGAGGTTAAAAGGATCGTGGACAGTGGAGGCAGTGTCAGATGGTTTGATCACCACATATGGGATGATGAATGGATCCGCAAAGTTAGAGATGCTGGGGCCGACCTTTACGTGGATACCTCGACATGTGCTGCAGGAGTGGTTAGTAGGTACTTCCCTGTATCAGGTCCTGGCGTTGACGATCTGGTGTCAGCTACCTGCTCCATAGATCTATGGGTGTTTAATGACTGGAGAGGGAATTTCCTTGCGAGATTCGTAGCGTATAGGAAAGGTTCAAGATGGCGTGAGGAGGCTGTTAAGAAGCTGAGCAGTTTTGACGGTCGCCTAGACGATGATACTATGAGGGCAGCTGAAGAGGTGATCGACAAGGAGTTGAAGCTATACTCCAAGGTCGCTAAGGAGGCAGAGCTTAGGGAGTGCAGGGGATTAAAGATCGCTTACTACTTCAAGAACAATGATGAGCACGCCACTTCATATATAGGTAATTTAATGCTTAGCCGCTTTGATGCGGACATTGCAGTGATCTGTAAGCTGAAGTCAATCAGTTTGAGGAGCAAAGGCTTTAACGTAAGGGAATTAGCTAAGAGGTTGGGTGGTGGAGGTCATCCACGAGCATCCGGTGCTAAGATGAAGCCTCCTCTCCTTAAGTATCTGCTGGCGGTCATCGGGATTAAAGGACCTTTAGAGAAATGGTGTGTATCTGAGGTGGTTAAAGCTCTATTATCGATGCAGCTTGAAGGAGCTTAGATGAACTACAGAAGCAAATCTTTTAAAGAGTCTTAATGGTGAGAGATTGGGGGTGTACCCCCTTGTATGGGGGTCCTGTTGTTAGGTTAAAAAGGAAATTGACTGTAGAAAACTTATGGATGTACGTCCTAGCGGTCTTATGTGACGGGCCAACATATGCATATGATATTAGGAAAAGGATTGTGAGGGAATTCGGATTTAAACCTTCGACAATAACCCTTTACTCTGTCGTTTACAGGTTGAAGAGAGAAGGCCTTATCCGCGAGATCGATGACGGCGTTAAGGTTTACGAGGTCACTGACGATGGCGTTAAGTCTCTCAAGGATGCGGTTAAGTTCATAGAGGATAGTACCAGCAAGATCAAGAAAAAGGCAGCCACACCACATGTAAGTGAGTGAGGTTTTGAGGCATTAAGGTTAAAGTTTTGCTCACCATTACCTCAAGGTGCGTCATCCTTTGTATGCTATAGGCATTGATTTGGCAGCACGTCCAACTAAGTGCTCTGGATTTGCGGTCATTGAGATGGGTTCTCAAGACGTGTTAAGGAGGGTAGCATGTTTGGGAAGTGATGAGTCTATCTTACGGGCTGTCAAGCAGTATGGGAGGGCAGTAATCGCCGTTGATGCCCCTATAATGCGTGAACCTGGGATGCGTGAAGTTGATAGGAAATTGATCAGGATGGGTTCAAGGGTGTTCCCTCCTAATTTCTCATGGATGAAGGTGTTGTCGGTGAGGGCTTGGAGGATAGCGGGCATACTTATGAAATCAGGTTATGAGGTTATTGAAACTCACCCGAGGAGTGCCCTGCTCTCTTCAGGAGTACCTAATGCAAAAAAGCTCCTTAAAGTGCTGGGGATAAGGGTTGAGGTAAAAGATCTTAGGAAGAAGGACTTGTTGGACGCCGCAGTGGCTTCTGTTGTCGCTTACTGCGTGATTAAGGGGTGTGCTATCAATGTGGATGACGGTGAGTATAAGATCTATCTATTAAGGAGGCTTGCCTGAGCAGGTTTTTAGATTTCTTAGAGCGTTAATGATGAGTTTCCTGCTTACTAGCAGCTTGAGTAAGGTAAGAGAACATTTGTGGCTTAGAGTGGTGAGCTCACGGATTTCAAGGTCTTAAATCTTCAGATTTCGCTCTCTGATGGTATATATGTTATTACGATACCTTGTGTTTTCCTTGACCACCACCTCAGATAGTCCTGAAGGGATATTCTTTCACTTACGTTAACGTTGAATTTCTTCCTCCCCCATTCTAGGTCATCGTAGCTTATTCTCCCACCTCCCTTGCTTGCAGCGAGCCTTAGAAGAGCATCCACTTCAGCCAGAGTAAACCATTTAGTAATATCAACCATCTTGTTGATGACTCCTTCATCATGGAAGGATACCCTGTATCTTTGAGAGTTCTTGAGAATTGCTTTCATTCGTGTCCTCCTGTCCGGATATCCCATCACGACTGTAACGTCTATTCTTCCAGGTCTTAGGATGGCAGGGTCTATTAAATCAGGGTTGTTAGCAGTTAATATAGTGAAGGGCCTGTCAGGTCTCTGTAGGTGGTAGAGGATTGTCGATATTTCGCTTATATGGGCTTCATGCATTGTGTATTTTCTTGAGGAGAGGAATTCAGCATCATCAATTATCAAGGCGATGTGCTTTCTCTTCTTAACTATTTCCTTGAAAATCGCGTTAAGAGTTCTCTCAGTAGCTCCATACCACATGGATCTGTATGTCTGAGGCCTTAGCTCGACGACTTTAAGTCCTAAAGAATCGGCTAAGGCCTCAGCCATAACGGATTTCCCCACTCCTGGGGGTCCTGTGAGGAAAGCCCCCTTCGTGGCAAAGGACATGCCCTTCTTCAAAGGTTCAACTATAGATGTTTTGATGTCTTCGATTATAGAGGATGGGAGATCTTCTAGTTTCCATTCAGGTTTCCTTACGGGGATCTTAACTTCCCTATATTCACCCCCGTCATTTAGCACGGCTTTTATCTCCTCAACGCTTCTACCTTTAGCTGTGAGGGCGATTATAGCTAAAGGTGATGTGAGATTAGTAGGATCTAGTCTAAAGTATCTGCCATTAAGTGGAGAGAGCTCGCTTACCGCAGCTTTCCATAGACGACTGGCTACGGCACTAGCGTGTTTCTTCATCAATGAAGATGACGTTCCTGGATTCACCGTTATTATAAGAGGCCTGATGTAATCCACATAGCTATCTTTGCTTACCGTCAGCGAGAATGAAAGAGGCCTAGGATTTCTAAAGCCCTCAATCACTGCAGAGAAGACCCCATAGGCGGGGTTCTTAAGGACTGATTTACCTATGAGGTTTAGCGAGAGTGGGACTAAAGCATAGGCTAATTCCTTTCTCGACGGATACCTACTCACTAACACTTTAAGGAGGAATTTTGACTCAACGTCGTCCAAGTCTATGAGTTCCTTTGCTCTCTTGCTCAGCGTTGCAAGCAACTTATAGGAAAAGAAGGTCTCCTTAGGCCGTATAAAGGATAGGTAGAAGGTTCTGACCCCTTTATGTAGGTTGCTCCATAAAACCTTGATATCTGCCATCCTTCTCTCCACTTCCCTCACCTAATGAATGATTCGGCAAACAAAGGAATTAAACAGTTAATCCCCATTGACAGTCCTAAGATCGAGAACTACATAGAGAGTTGTGCTATGGATGAAGGGTCAGGTACTCTGAAGCCAACAAGTCTAAGGAATTTCATGATTTCATTCCTGTCGATCGATTCATTTAACCTGTAAAACCTCCACCCTTCTTTGATTACATCTGTCGGTATTCCCACCTTCCACGAGTACCAATCAAACCATGTGGTTGGATTCCTCACGAAGTCACGGAGCGCCCCCTCATATTCCCGCTTCACCTTAGCGATCAGATCATTAGGTAACCCGGCATGTACGGCTAGAGTGCAACAGTATCTCAGTTCATAGTCTTCCGGCTTTGCCACTGGTTTAAGCCCGTAGGTCATTAATTCTTTAGTTAGGGGGTGCCACACAGTGAAATATTTTGCGCGTCCTCTCTTAGCTAGGGATAATGCCTTTACAGGATCCTTGAAATATAATGTTCCTGAAGCATCAATCTCGCCTGAGCCAAGAGCAACTGATCTTAGAATATCCATTGTGGAGAGATAGCTTGAAACTATTAAATCATCCCTGCTTCTCGAGTTCTCAAGAATTGCTGCCCCTCCGTAAGCGCCCCCTCCAATAACCCTAATGTTCTTGAATGTAGTGTAGAAGTAGATCTCAGTCACAAGCGGTGCAAGAGCCAACTGTATTCTACCCCTAACTAATTCGCTGACAGTTTCCAAAGCATTCATGTAAATTACCACCCTGAGCCTAATACCGGCCTTTCTTTCAAGCCTCTTAGCGAATGGTGCTAGGAAGGGGTATTCACTGGACCATACTATACCTATTGAGATTGACTTAGCATCTCTATAATCGGTTCTAGTATCCTCTGAGAGTTTGAGTACGTACTGATTATTCAATCTTCTCCTAATGATGATGCCCTCCTCTTCCAGCCTCTGAAGGACTTCGCTTATCCTAGACCTAGAAACCCCTAAGACCTTATGAAGGATGGACTGCGGTACATACTCGCTATCAGTGCTTTTAAGGTACTCAATAATCCTCGACCGAATGAACCCTTTTCTCCCCATTTGCCTCCATTAACCTATTTGAGGTAAAGCTTAATTTATATTTCCGAATAATTGTTCGGGAATATCTATGAGGGCTCGCGTAAGGGATATATCTTACGCGCTGGCAGGTATTTCCATTCTACTGATTCACTACCTCGTCCCCTATACGATGTTGAAGAATGCTGAGGGTTTCTCACTGTATGCTTTCTGGGGCACTCTAGCCACGATCTGGCTCTTAATAACTATAATCTATTTGAAGGGTGACAGGGATGAGTGAGACTTCCTTCCTAATCTGGTTCGCGGGAATGCTCATAGGGTATATAGTCGCTGGCACGGCCCTCGCGATTTTCTCAAGAAGATATGGGGTGAGAACCTCCGCGGACTACTTCGCTGCTGGGCATAGGCTCGGAGGTCTCATGGCTTCAATGACTTATGCAGCAACTACATATAGCGCCTTTATGATGATCGGCCTAGTAGGTCTGGCATACGCTACCGGATCAGGCGCGTTGGGATTTGAGCTCTCATACCTAATAGCTACTCTGCTGCTGCTCGGCGTCTTTTCCAAGAAGGTTTGGAAGTTAGGGAAGGAGAAAGGATGGGTAAGCGCTTCAGAAATGCTATCAGATCTCTACGGGTCAAGATTCATAGGCCTTTACACAGGTTCTCTATACTTAGTAGCTCTCATACCTTACGTATCTGCGCAGTTCATAGGTATTGGAAAGATCTTTGAGGGATTAGGAGTAAGTTATGGTTTAGGAGTAGCTGTCGCTGCACTCTTAGTCCTTCTGTGGGTCGTGATAGGAGGCATGTGGAGTAAGGCGACCACCGACCTCTTTCAAGGTATTTGGATGATTTCAGCGGCTATTTACTTCGTCCTATGGCTAGTTCTAGGGTATCTCCCATCGGAAAAAGTTAACCTCCCTCAGATAGCCCTATCATTGACTAGAACCGGATATTCAGGCCTTACTCCTTTCTGGAGCATATCTACCTTCCTCGCGTTCACTATACCATGGTGGTTTTTCTCAGTGACCAACCCTCAAGTAGTCAGGAAATTGTTCATGCCGTCAAATGAAAAATCTCTTAAATCCATGATAAAGTACTTCGGCATTTACGGCCTCCTCTACACACTTATCGTAGTGTTTATAGGGCTCACAGCCAGAGGTCTAACCAATTTAAACATCTTCCCAAAGGTTACCGATAGAGACTTAGTAACCCCTCTCCTCCTCCTGCGGCTTGACCCGGCCTCAGCATCTTTCATTTACGTGTCCATAGTTGCGGCAGCAGTCACTACAGCTAATTCAATCATACTTTCCGTAGCAGCGTCCTTCATAAGAGACGTATATGAGAAAATGGTTTTAAGGCAGGTAGGTAATGCTCGTCCTATTAAGGCAGCTGATTTAACAGTCGTGCTCCTAACACTTTTAGTCGCCTTCATAGCTTATCTAAGGCCTTCATTTATCGTCGAGATGTCAGTGCTTTCTTCCCTAATACTTCTCCCTCTTGCACCAGTTACCCTAGCAGCATGGATATACCCTATTAAGGTAAGGGGGAAAGCAATTAAGTTCTCAGCATCCATTGCTGTAGTAGCGGGAACGCTGATCCCGTTAATACTAGCCCCCCTAATAGGGGCGAAGAGAACGTTAACCATGAGTTGGTTTTCACTCCCTCTATCTGCCTGGCTACTCATTATGGTTACAGCCCTCCTAGTAGCTGGCTTCATCTTCGAACAGGGATTGGCAAGCGAAAATAGTAAGTTAAAATAAATTCCAAAGCTAATATTTAAGTTGATATAACTGAAACGTAAAGAATGATGAGTAATTTAACTCAATGGTTTTTCCTATAACGATTTAATTAAAAAGTCTAAAATGCTTCATATATTTTATCTGCGCTATGATGTAATAAACTTACATGAGATTCATGGTTTTAGAAAATATCCATTTCCACAATTGAATTCAACAATTTTTTAAAGAGCGGCTCAAGGAGATTAACCGGTGATTCAACCAGTGTCAAACACCGCCTTAGTTGCTGGATTTGTAATCGCCATAATAATTGTGGGTATAGCTGCATTCTATGCGGGTCAAATGACCGCGCCACAAGCACCCGCAGCAACCACCACCGTAACCAAAACGGTAGGTGGTGCTGGTGCATCCACAGTGACTCAGACGGTTACTCAAACCGTCACAGCTTCAGGTACTGCCGCAGCAGGAGGGATTCAGTCCTACACACCACCTAAAGTGGTTAAGGCTGCATGGATCTATATTGGACCCATAGGCGACTTCGGATGGACATATGCTCACGACTTAGGTCGTAGGGTAGTAGCTTCCCTCTTCAAGGATTGGCTGAAGACAACTTACGTGGAGAACGTTCCTGAAGGCCAGGAGAAGGCTAGAATTGAGACGCTCATCAGCCAAGGATATAACGTGATCTTCACCACATCCTACGGATACATGGAGGGAACCTTAGACGAAGCAAAACTCCATCCCAACGTGATGTTCTTCCACTGCAGCGGTTACCTAAGGTATCATAACATGGGTACATACTTCGCTGACTTCTACCAGATCTACTATTTGGACGGCTTAATTGCAGGGGCATTAACAAAGACAGGTCACTTGGGCTATGTTGCAGCCTTCTATACTCCTGAAGTGGTTAGGCACCTGAATGCCTTCGCTATAGGAGCTAAAGAAATGGGTGAAAAGCTAGGCAAGAAAATCACCGTCTACACAATCATGCTGGGTGCTTGGTACGCACCTGATAAAGCTAGGAAGGCTGCCGAGACCCTAGTAAACCAATATAACGTGGACGCGATTGCATGGACGGAGGATTCAACCGCTATCATTCAGTACGCTGAGCAACTCTATAAGCAGCAGGGCAAGCAGATATACGTGTTCAGCCACTATAGTCCAGGATATATTTACGGCCCTGACGTAGTTGCAAGCGGCCAGATAGTTAGATGGGAGGTCATTTATGCAGACATCCTCAGCAAGATAAAGGCCGGGGTCTACACACCATATAACCTACAGAATGTAGATTACTGGGACCTTCTCAACTCAGGTGCTGTGGAGTTCGGCGACTGGATCTTCCAGAATGGTACCGTGATGCATATCAACCCGAAGTTCATACCCGAGCTGAAAAGCTTAAAAGTTAAGGATGACTTCACCGGGAAGACCGAGAGCGTATACGATTACATCATGTTAAGGTATTACGCCATGAGAAATGCACCCATGATGACACCGCTAGAGGCTGTTGCACCACATCACTACGAGAACATTACAACGATTAACATAGGAGGTAAGGAGAAAATCTACCATATAGCACCGCCTTTCGACCCGTTCATTGGACCGCTTTCAGGGTATAAGATCAATAATCCAAGCCAGAAGGTCAACATACCTGCTGGTGTGAGATTAGGTCACGATGCCCTATGGAGTATGGACTGGTTCGTGAGCTGGGTTAAGGTATTAGGAAAGGCTTAATCTTAGAGGTGGTTATAGTGTCAGAGGCGCAAACCAAAACCTCTGTTTTTACTCAAAACCCTAATTCTTCAAACGAAGTTGTTTTAGAGGCAAAAAACATAGTTAAAAGGTTCCCTGGGGTTGTAGCCCTAGATCACGTGTCCTTCAACGTAAGGAAGGGGGAGATCCTCGCCCTCCTGGGCGAAAACGGTGCAGGTAAGTCAACGCTTGTTAAGATATTGTATGGTGTATACGTACCGGATGAGGGGGAGATCGCTGTTGAAGGTAGGAGAGTCTTCATCACATCCCCCCTGGAAGCCATAAAACTTGGAATATCCATGGTCTCCCAGGTTCCTCAGATCATCGGTTCATTAACTGTGGCTGAAAACATTATCTTAGGACTCTCAAAATACGGCATGATCTCTAAAATAAGCAGGGTTAAGGAGTTCATCAGGGAGGAGAGTAAGAGGACGGGCATTGAAGTAGACCCAGATATAGAGGTCTGGAAACTGAGTTACACTCAGAAGCAGCTTGTGGAGCTACTCAGATCCGTTATACTCGGTGCCAAGGTGATCATGTTAGATGAAGCTATCACGTTCCTGCCAATACAGGAGAAGAGGAGATTCTATGAATTTCTAAGGAGATTCGTCGGGCAAGGAGGGTCTGCGATTTTAATCACTCATAAAATACCTGAAGCCCTTGAAGCAGCAGATAGGATAACTGTGCTCAGGAGGGGCAAGGTTGTCGGTACAGTAGATGCGAAGAAAACAACCTTAGATCAGGTGAGGAAAATGATGTTCGGTGAAAGATCTTCAGAGATAACATATGAGCGATTACCTCCTTCAAAACCCACGGAGGAAGTCGTAGTTGATGTAGAGGATCTCTGGGTTTTAGGCGCTCATGGCGAATACGCTGTAAAGGGCGTCACTCTCGAAGTTCGTGCCGGGGAAGTCTACGGAATAGCCGGGGTTGCCGGTAATGGCCAGTTAGAGCTTATTCAAAGCGTCATAGGGCTAAGAAAGCCAGTTAAAGGAAGCGTGCGAGTGAAGCTTAACTCTAAGCCTATAGATGTGTCGAAGGTCGGGATCGGTAAAATCAGGTCTATCGGGGTAGGTTATATACCTGATGAGCCGCTTAAGTTCGGTGTCTCCATGGAGAACAATATAGAGGAGAACCTCGCCATGTTGCCCTCAATCACTAATGGTATTATAAGGTGGGGGAGAATAAAGAAGCTGGCTGAATCCCTAATCAAGGACTTCGACATAAAGACGCCGTCAAGCAAGACGAAGGTCAAGCTCCTTTCAGGAGGTAATCTTATGAAGGTTCTGGTATCGAGGGAGCTGATGGTTTCAAAGAAACTGCTGGTTGCTTACAACCCTACTAGAGCTTTGGATGAGGTAACTGCTATAATGGTGCGGAAGAGGATAAAGGAGAAGGCCTTAAATGAAAAGCTGGCTGTTCTCATGGCATCTGAAGATCTAGACGAGGTGCTTCAAGTGAGCGATAAGATCGCTGTGATGAATTCTGGAAAAATTGTTAGAGTGTTTAACGCCCAGGAGGCTAAAAGAGAAGAAATTGAGAAGCTCATGGTGATGTGAAGATGAAGCTCATAGTTACCAGAAGGGTTAAACCCCTTAGATATGGTGGGGTTGTAATTCCTTTACTATCCTTAATAATTGGAGTAGTTATCTCACAGTTAATTCTATGGGCGGTAGGTGTACCTCCCGAGCTGTTCTACGGTACTATGGCAGGATCTTTCATTGCTCCGGAGATGCTTAGACCCTTCGTCCTCCTCACCATTTTAGGGGCTGCTCTGCTAGTAGCTTTCATCGGTGCAGTATGGAACATCGGTGCAGAAGGTCAAATTATCTGGGGGATGATCGTAGCAGCCTATATTGGGGTATTCGTAGCTGCACATTCAATAAAGGTGCCTCTATCAGAGCTACCGAAATACGAGAGCATGCCTGGTGCTCAAGTGCTCGACGCTACCTACGGTGTCGTGTCTGTAGTGCTATGGAATCCCGTTCTCGCAGGACTAGTGATGATTCTGGCAGCAGCTGCTGTAGGTGCAGTATGGGCAGCCATTTCAGGAGCTTTAAGGGCCTATCTCGAGATCGATGAGGTAGCATCAACCCTTATAATGAACTACATTGCCTACTATTCACTAAACCAGCTAGCCACAGGCCCTATGAGGGGCCTCAGCGTCCAAGCCGCTCAATTCGGCAGGACTGATGCCCTTAACGATGCACTTAGATTCCCTAGACTACCAATACCAGGCACGACAGTCACAACCGTTGAAGTGATTTTAGCAGTTATCGCCTTCGTGGGTGTGTGGTTCATGCTCAAATATACGTCCTTTGGATTAAGGCTTAAGATACTGGGCTCTAATCCGAACGCCTTAAAAGCCGCAGGCGTTGATACGAGGAAATACATCACTCTAGCGCTTACTTTAAGCGGCTTAATAGCGGGCACAGTAGGGGCAGCTCTCTTCGCCGGTGACTACTTCTTCCTAGGCAAGATCGACAACATAGTCTCACCCCCTACGCAGAACATGGGATACACGGCCATTCTCGTAGCTTGGCTGGCAATGCTCGATATTAGAGCAATACCTATATCGGCATACATAATAGCTGGGTTGATGCAGTCAGGCGCCACGCTTCAGGCAAACTTGGGAACCATGGCGGGATTGAGCGGGATGATCAGTGGGGCGGCAATAACTTACACCCTCATAGGATTCGTCCTCCTTACATTCTCAGTGCTTAGAGTCCTTACTGAATATAGAATAAGGTTTGTTAGAGGTGGTCCTAAATGATGAGCCTAAAAACAATCCTGGACCTAGTTCTTGCAGCCGGGCCTGCCTTCGCGACGTACTACCTAGCAGCGGTAGGTCATGGAATTTTCGAGAAATCAGGTGTCCTTAACTTAGCCATAGATGGAGTATTCACCTTAGGTGTCGCCTTAGCTTTCGCAGTCTCTGCTGTCTACATGAATCCCAACTTAGGCCTCCTTGCCTCAGTAATCGTTGCCTCAGCTTTCGGGGTGATTATCGCCTACCTGACTACGAAGTTCCCGACCAGCCACGGTGCCATCGGCCTTTCTACCATGTTTGTTGGGTATGGTCTAGCGTCACTTATTGGAGTCCCTATCAGGAGTACTACACCTAACGCTGCATGGTACCCTCTAAGCGACACGTTCTGGGCTGAAATAATAGTGGTTGCTGTTGTGATAGGTCTCCTCGCCCAATATATGCTCCGGAAGACAAAACTAGGTGCATCTATAAGGGCTGCTGGTGAGAACCCCTATGCGGCATCTGCTTTAGGTGTCGACATATTAAAGATTAGGTTGATAGCTGGGGCTATAGGGTATGCCCTTATAGGGGCGGGTGCGGCTCTCTATGTGCTCGCGTATACTCAGTCATGGTCAGAGGGCACGGGAATGGGTCATGGATGGGTGGCCTTCGCAGTCTCACTCTCTGCAGGTAGAAGCCCATTATTAACTCTGTTGAGCGCTGCAGTGTTCGGTGGGCTCGTCAACTACAGTTACTCCCTCCAAGCAGCAGCTAATCTAAGCCCCCATATAACGAACATGCTTCCTTTCATAGCGGCACTAGCTGCAATGGTGATCTATGCAGTGACTCCACTAAGAAGAAGGCTGGCACCTCCAAAGGGTCTCGGCAAAATATATTTCAAGGAGGAGAGAACAGTCTGATCTCGATCTAACTATCTCGCATCTTTCTCTTTTTCAGTTAACAGCCTCTCCAGGCCTTTAAGCTTCCTCCCTATCTTCTCCAAGTCCAGTGCCCCTTCCGAGGTATAGCTTGGTAGATGGAACTCCATATTGAGTTTAGAGTTAGACCAATAGATGAGAACCTCTGATGAGCCCTTCAGCATCCCACCTAGCCTGCCCTTAAAGGAAGCGTAGACTCCTTCCTTAACTTTAACCTTCCTGAATCGAAGGTTTTTCCCCATGAAGTCAAGCACGGTGTTAAAGAGGATGTCCTTGCTTAACGCACTATGAATCACGCAGATATGCTTATTGAAGGATTTAGACCTGCAGGAGATATGATCACCTATAATGAGCTTATCCGTTCCTCTTCTCACCGATGAGAGATCCCTATATAGGAGCACTGAAGCACCAACTGCTGCTAATCCAAGCAAACTGACGCCTGCCCTTAAAGCCTTAGTGTAGGCCGAGGCCCTGCAAATTGATATAGTGCAGCTGCTCGGGCAGGTTATCGAGTAGTTCCCTCTCGATGGCACCATCAGCTCGTTGCCGACGCCTAGCTTTCTCTTATAACCGCTGCTTTCCTCTACCAGGATATAAGTGGCAGCAGGATTACCTCCTTTAAGGTATACTCTATCACCTGCCTCAAGTGTCACTTGCATGGAGCTATTGGCTAGGAATTCATCCCTGCAGTCTAGGGTGAGATGAGTTTCAAGTATGCCTACCCCTAAGCCAATCCCTATAATGCTCAAAGCGAGTGTCAACACCAGCCACACCGTTCTCAAAGCAGATGCCCGGAGGTCTACTCCTCCAAGGTTTAATTAAGTGTTCCCCTTCTTTAAGGTCATCCCGGGTTTCAACTTAAAAGCTCTTTCATAGAAGTACTTCACAGGGGATCAGAAAGTTGTATACCAAGATATACTTAAGTTTACAGTTGCTCGGAGGAAGCGAATCAATTATGAAGAGGTGAGGGGGATTACCTGGTGATGGGTTTCATACCGCTACTGTCTTTTCTCCTTGTAGTTCTTTTCTCAATTATTGTTGTCAGGGTCGGGACAGTAGCTTTAACGATGACTGGACTGTCGAGGGATGTAGCGGCCTTTCAAGCTCAGTCAGCATTTTCAGGGGTGGGATTTACAACATCGGAGTCGGAATACGTCGTATCTCATCCTGTCAGGAGGAGGATAATAAGAGTTCTAATGCTCCTTGGCAGTGCCGGCCTTACTTCAGCTATGGCGACCTTAGTGCTTACTTTCGTCGGCAATACTTCTGTCGAGATGATGTATAATGGATTGTGGCTTGCTATAGGTTTAGGTTTGCTGTATGGATTCAGCAGGTCTAAGTTAGTAGATAGAGGATTGAGTAAGGCAATTGAGTTGGCTCTAACTAGATGGACAAACATTAAAGTGTTTGATTATGAGCAACTCCTTGGCTTAAGTAAGGGATATACTATCTCTATGGTTAAGGTAAAACCTGGGAGCTGGTTGGAGGGTAGAACATTAAGGGAGTTGAGGTTAAGGGACGAAGGCGTCGTGGTGCTTGCCGTTTATAAAAAGGCTGACGGGAAGGAAGTTTACCTGGGGGTTCCGAGCCTAGACCTTAGGCTTGAGGCAGGGGACACCCTTGTTTGCTACGGACCAAGCGATGTATTGAGTAGTTTGCCTGAGAGGTTGAAAGGCATAAGCGGTGAGCTAGATCATGTAAGGGCTATGGCAAAGCAAGCTATTAGGGAGCAGGAGGAGAGAGCTGATGAGGAGAAGCTCATAGGAAGGAAGTCAAACTCCTCTACAACGCCCCCTCAGGATAAAAAGTAAATACTTCGCTATAACTACCTCCTAGGCTGATAATCGTGGAAGCAGAAGATATAGTCTCAAGATACTACGGCAGGCTGTTCTTTCTTCCTGAGGCGTGGAAAGTAGCGTTACTCTACATAGCATTGTTGATTGGCGTGGGGATTATCAACGGGATCCCGCCTCTCTCAGTGTACACCATAGGTAGATCTGCCTATCAATACGTTATCATAGGAATAGCTATTTTCCTCATGTTTATGCCCTTAAACGTAAGTAGGGTTTTCTCTGTAAAAAGAATACTAGGTCTCTCACTAGCGATGATTGTGGCTTCATTGCCTGCAGAGATAGTCTTCTTCAGGATCACTGGGCTCAGGGGTACGGGGATGCTTGCAGGCAGCGGGTTAGTATTTCTTGTGCTCACGGCCTTTTACACCCCGCTGATATCCCTAGCTATCGCTTCATCAGTACCGTTACTTGCGTTTATGGCTGTAAACGAGTTGTTCGGGACCCTGACCCTTAACACTATTATGGGTGCTGCCCTAACTGATCTCACGTCAATACTGGCAGGGAATGTTTTCTGGCTATATATTGAGTGGCTGGGCAAAAGGCTCAGCGGATATTCACCAATGTGGCTAGCAAGGTCCTTTCTAAACACATGGTTAACTAAGGATCCAGCAAGCCTTGAAAAGGTGTTCACTAGTACAGGCAGCATCACCGACGTTAAGGTGAAAGCCCTCCTCCTGAACAAGGGGGGCAGGAATAGAGTGTTAATGATTTTTCCATCCATTCACTTCGGCCCTTTCAGGGATATCGGATCTTCTAGATTCATCTACCAGTTAGAGGGCTTGCTGGAACCTGAGTTCAAGCTGCTGACCTTTCATACAGCAGGGTCTCATGAACATAATATAGCTTCATCGCAGGAATCACTTAGAGTCGCTGAAGAGATAGCTAAAGCCGTGAAAGAGAAACTTAATCACATAAAACTTGAGGGGATGTGCGAACCTTATCGGGTGAAAGTTAACGATGGCTGGGAAGGATTCACTATAAGTAGTCCTTCTTCATTAGCGGTGTTTGTGGTGAACAAAAAGAATGGGAATGATGACCTACCTCACGAGCTTTGGAACATCATAGAAGAGGATCCAAGGTCTCCAGAGGTCGTCGCTATCGCCGACTCACATTCCTTTAGGGGGCCGAAGGTTACAGATGTTAGGGTGTTGAAGCCATTAATAGATGCTGTTCTAAGCAGGTACGACTGTAGTGAAGGCGAAGACTTTCTCATGGGGTTCGGGGAAGCGTCCCTGAAAGAGGATTGTAGATGTATATGTTATCCTAAGGTTAAGTTTTTATCGATAAAAGCTAATGGAAGGAGATATGGCATTGCCTACATCTACGGTAACAACATGGATGGAAACTACAGGATGAAGTTAGAGGATATGATCAAGTCCCTCGGTTATCATGATGTGGAAGTGGTAACTCCAGACGATCATAGCTGTGCAGCCTCCTTTGAAGACGCCCCTTATGACGTCGTTAGGGAATGTCCTTCACTATCTGAGGCAGTAGCACAGGCAGCTGAAAAGGCTATCAAAGATGAATCACCTGCGAGAATATCCCCCTTCAAGTTCACGGTTCCAAATGTGCGGATAGCAAGCGACAGAATATTCGAGTTCATAGATTCCCTCTCCATTCTCGGCTCCAGGGGTGAGAAGGGTCTTATAGCATTGCTTGCAGTAGTAAATGTTTTACCGCTGCTCATCTATCTAACCTTATTTTAAACGATGATTCTGAATAGAACCTTCAAAATATTATCGTGTAGGAAGCTGCCTAATCCTCCCTGCAACTCAAGTGCGGCTTAGAGAATGCCGGTGTATTATTTAATTTGCTAAAAGCACCATAGGAGTCAGGAGAGGGAAAATGAGGAATGATTATCTCCTTATTAAGGATCCCGTGCATGGGTATGTACGTGTATACCCTCATGAAAGATGTCTAATCGACTCATCAGCTTTTCAAAGATTAAGAAGGCTGAAGCAGCTATCCACGACTTATCTAGTGTATCCGGGAGCTGTTCATAACAGGTTTGCTCACTCTTTAGGGGTGATGCATGTCGCGGGTATCTTCGCCGAACACATTTACTCTAAGCTCGATATAGGGCTGGATGAGGTGAGGAGGCTCTCAATGATAGCTAGGCTTTTAGGCCTTCTTCACGATATAGGTCATGGTCCATTCTCCCATACCTTTGAAGATCATGTCCTCGTAAATTACAGCACTAACCATGAGGTAATAGGTGGCAGGCTAGTTAGGGAAGACCCTGAGCTATCTGACTGCTTCGACAAATACATTGAAAAAGAGCTAGGGGTTTCAGCTGAGACGATGGGTAAGATGATCGAGGCTCCTGCCACCGAGGTGTGGCCTTTAACTTCCAGTATAGCCGAGGGTGTGACTGAGAGATCGCTGTATTACATAATCAAAGGGCCCTATAGTGCCGATCTCATCGACTACCTAATAAGGGACTCGCTCTTCACAGGCGCTAATTATGGGCTTGGGCTTGACTGGGAGAGACTTGCATATAACTCTACGGTAATCAACGACAGGTTAGTACTTGATTATAAAGCGAAGGACGTGTTAGACAACCTCCTAATAGCAAGAGTCTTCATGTTTAAGACCGTGTACTTCCATAAGACTACTAGAGCCTTCGATAAGGCAGCAGGTGAAATGCTAGTAAAGGCTGACAATATCTTGAAGTTCGGGGATGCAGTTAATGACTTAAGTCGCTATGCTCTCCTGGATGATGAGTCAGTCCTTTCCCATCCGGAGGTAAGAAAGCTTGAGGAAGCCCAGTACCTTTTACAGAGGAGAGTGCCCTATAAGGCTGTTTACCAGGCTGTTCTTCCAGTAGATACAAGCACGAAGGTCTTCCTTAACTTCAGTAGGAGAATTATTAAAGAGGAGCTTGAGACTAGGCTTAGGGAGGTCGCAAGTATCAGCAATGATGACGAATTAGTTTTTGTCGACACTCCGAAATTACCGACTAATCCGATGTTTGAAGAAGTCGCTGTCCCCATCCTGGGACCTGATGGTGAAATAAGCGAGAAACCGGTTAGGGAGACTCTGATGGGCCTAATGCCTTCTGAAATAGCCTTCATCAGAATATACATAAAGAGTAAATACTCTTCCCATGCCGACCTTCTTAGAAACATAGCGAGCACTGTTTTCCAAGGGAAGGAAACGAGGACATTCTACTAAGCAATCTCCTCAACACGCACGCCATCACCGCCCAGATCAGCTTTCAGCGTTCTTGAGGCTCTAAGCCTGAGAGCGACTTCAACGCTCTCATTCTTTTCAGGTGTTAAAGCAATAATCGCTCCTCCGCCTCCTGCACCCGTTAATTTTGAGCCTAGAGCACCAGCTTCCCTAGCGATATAGACGAGCTCACTTAATCTCATGTCCGAGACGCCTAGGGCGTCAAGAAGGCCTTGGTTTATGTTCATGAGCTCGCCCAGGACATGTAGATCTCCTGCCTTCAAAGCACTTTCAGCTTTTCGAGTGACTTCTCCTATTAGGTTCATGATACCTTGAATCAAAGGCGTGTGTCTTGAAAGCAATTTACGCACCTTTAGAACCATCTCCTTAGTCGACGCCTTTCTCTCTACGTAAGCTATAATTACTGGAAGTTGGATATTGACGTCAATGCGTTCCCTGTGGAACACCCTCCCATCTCCCCAAAGCTTCAAAAACCCCCCGAAAGTTGAGATTGAGGTATCCATGGGGGACGCAATTCCCTGAACCTCTTTCTCAACATCCCACGCTATCCTCGCTATCTCCTCCTTACTCAATTCATATCCCAGAATTCTTGAGTATGCATACACAGTAGCTACGGAAACGGCTGCCGATGTCCCCAGCCCCGCACCTACAGGCATTTCAGACGACACGACTAGGTTAACGCCCTTGAACCTCCCAATATACTTTGAGGTAAGCTCCACGGACTTGTTAAGATAGGCTATGGCAGATAGACTTTTTTCATAATCTGTAGTGACTTCAATCTTCCCATCTTTGTAGTTTATTATAAGGCCGGGAGTTTTCAGGTCCCTAGCTATTATCTTAACGGATGAATCACTTCTAGGTGTCGCAGTGACATAAACTCTACTATTAATGGATGCCACAATTGCCGGGTACCCATATACAATAGCATGTTCCCCGAACAGCGTAACTTTGCCAGGCGCGGAGACAGTGATGTGATTTGGCATATTAATCACTCAACCATGGTTACGATGCCTGTAACCATTAAAATGATTTAGCGTGAGTTTCAGTTAAATACACGACTGTATAATTAACTGATGGTGCTGAAGAGTGCTACCTCCAAACCTGCGTTTAGACTTTCGAAAGGCAGAGAAAGTAATCACTTACTTCATCAAAGATACCGTCGAAAAAGCAGGTGCTAGAGGCGTGGTTGTCGGATTATCTGGAGGAGGGGACTCTGCAGTGGCGGCCGCCCTTGCCGTTAAAGCGCTAGGCGCATATAATGTTAAAGCACTTCACCTTCCTGATAAGGAATCAGACCCTGTGTCAGCCCTCATAGCTAATAAGGTCGCTGATGCTCTAGGGCTGGAACTACATATAGTAGACATAACTAAAGCTGTGGAAAGCCTGCTGAAGCTCACTGGATTAAGCTATGATTCAGATAAGGTTGTGAGAGGGAATGTTAAAGTCAGAGTGAGGATGACTACTTTATATAGCGTAGCTAACTCTGAGAACAAGTTGGTCCTAGGGACTAGCGACCGATCAGAATGGCTAATCGGTTATTTCACTAAATGGGGTGATGGTGCAGCCGATCTCTATCCAATCATAGGATTATATAAGACTCAAGTAAGAGAATTCGGTAAATATTTGGGCCTCCCAATTGAGGTAACTTCGAGACCTCCGACTCCTGACTTATGGCCAGGCCACACAGCCGAGGGTGAACTAGGCATCACATACGATATGATCGATCAGGTTCTTTACTACGTATTTGACGAAGGACTTAATGAGGATGAAGTTAGTGAAGTAGCTGGTGTTCCTCTGGAAGTAGTTAAGAGAGTAATGGAGCTTCATAGAAAGAGCGAGCATAAGCGAGCACCTATAAGGGCACCCTTCAAATCTTTTAAGGATATTTCCTAGTGTCCATCTTCAATTAAATTATATCGTTGATCAATGTTTTTTGAAGATTTACTCACGAAGTTAGAAGTCCACATTAGCAATTCTTATTACTGTTCCCCATCCAGTATTTTAAGGTGGTATTAAACTGTCAGAAGCTCACCGTGATATAGGAATATCTGAATCTCCATCCCTTGAAACCCTTAAAACAATGTTAAAGATCTCGAGGATACTTTCCATAGTGTTTGCCGCTGTCTTCTTTCTGTGGGGTCTTATCTCGGGAATAGTTTCATTAGTATGGGCTTTTAACGCTCCTGGGGTCTTCTTCGCGGCTTTGGCTGGACCAGTAGTTCTTATACTCTTCGGGGTAATCGACTTTGTTATATGGGGTGAGGTTAGAAGAATAGAGTATTTGGTTAATGAGGGGCGCTACAGAGAAGCTAAGGACAAAACACTTGTTTGGTCGATAATAGGCCTGATACTTGGTGGTGTGCTGGTAGGGATCTTCCTTCTGATAGCATATATTAAGTATGATGAGGTCATAGCTACTGCGTCTCCACAGATTTAAAGTTAAGATCATGCTTAAAGGAAGAGCTAGATATTTTTAATGAAGGGGCATGAGGGTTGTATACTTTTCTTTTATCATGAATGCTGTGGGTCTGGTCCTTAAGGCCCTCTCGATGGCAACATCCACTTCAACAGCCATTGATTCTGAGTTTCTTCATTCGCTGGGTGACTTCATAGGTTCAGGCCTTCTAGCTGTGGGGGCGGCTATGATGTTCAGGAGGCCGACCTTAAAACATCCTTTTGGGTTCGGCCGAACGGTGTATGTCTTTGGGCTAATATCTACGGCTATCGTGGGGGGATTTCTATTTAGCATTTCACTTGCTCAGGGAATCAATCAGCTAAGGGAATTACACACTGTGAGAGCTTCGTCCACCTCACTCACCTCACTATTTATAGCTAATGTTATGGATGTAGGTGTTCTCGTGTGGGCGGCTAAAGAGTATAGAACGTCTAGGGAAGACCCTTCTATAAAGGGTACTGTAGTAGAGAATCTATCGGATGTTGTTGGGGATGTAGCTGCATTATCGGCACTCCTGACCGAGAACCCGGCTATAGATGCGTACGGAGCACTGATCATCTCTGGAATACTACTCCTTTCCTCCTCCAGTTTAGGATATAAGTACTTCAACGTGCTTATAGGTTCGTCTGCACCTAAGAACGTTGTCGGCAGAGCCATTAAGGTTGCGGTATCAATACCCTATATCATAGATGTAAATGATGTCAAGTCATTAGTGATAGGACCGGATGAATATCTTCTCATAATGCAGGTTGAAGTGCCTCCTAACCTAAGTGCAGGAGATATAGAAGAGATCCGAAAGGAACTGAGGGAAAAGCTTCTCGAGATAGAGCCCGGTATTAAATACCTTATAATTGAGTTCGTAACTCCTAAAGAACCTCCAGCAACATTCAAAAGACTTTTGAGAGAGGTGATCAAGCTTTAATGAGAGAGCTCTGACTCTAGAGAATTAAGAAAGTCTAGAATAATCCTCATCCTTTCTTTCGCTTCTCTCCTTCCTTCCTCAGTCATCATTTGTTGCGGGAGTTTGATGATTTTTTCCTTGAAATGTTCGATTGAGTCCTCTAGACTCCTTCTTTTATACCCTGAATACATGAAGACCCTTGCAATGCCTATAGCACCTAGCGCGTCAAGTTTATCGGCATCGCTGAGGATTTTCCCTTCCAAAGTTTTCGGTCTTCTTCCACTTGAAAAAGAATGCCCCATTATAGCATCTTTAACTTTTTCTATCTTATCGGGAGGGTAACCAGATAGCCTCATTAAGAATTCGGCGACCTCAGCGGAGGCAGCGGCATGGTCTTCCTCCCCTAGCTCGCCCATCCTACCTATGTCATGGAGATATGCAGCTATTTCTAGAGCCTCCATATCGACATAATTTTTGCAATTTCTCGCTAGTTTCAGAGCAAGATCGTGTACTCTTTTAACGTGGGGAAAACCGTGGACAGGTTCAGGAGGCATGATCAACTGAACTATCCGCTCGACTGCTTTGACAAAATCATTCATGAACTTCCCCTGTGAACCTCCTGATGATCCCCTTATAAAACAACACCCATTTTCACAGGTACTACATCAGTAATACCTCAGTTGAGGCCTTAAAAGATATCTGTTATCAAGCAAATTGCAGGTGAGGTAATGTCAGAAGGCCTTGTCACGGCGAATCCAACTCAATTGACCTCTGAGAACTCAGAGAAAACGAACGAGACTAAGGAGGAAGGCTTTAACATTGTCATGCAGGTCAGTTGGAGAGGCGAACTTAAGGATATAGCCCTGAATGATGAGGTCAGCTCCATTGACCCGGAGCTAATTGCTAAAATCATTACCCTTACAGCATGGACTGCGAGGAATGCAGCTATCAATATGGGGGAGGAGGTTAACGAAATAGATATTGTGATGAAGAATAAGTTTATAGTAATATTTCCAGAAGCTAACGTCTTAAGAGTGGGGATAGCTTCATCTATTTAGCCTCTTAAAGAGGTCGTTTTTATTTGCTTAAAGGTTCTCCGGAAAATAAGCTTTAAAAAAGTACGTAAAAAATTCAATGGGGTAGGTGGATACGGCAGCAATTTCTGAGGAAAGCTATAGCGGCACGGATTTAGCGTCAGCCTCTAATGGAAAGTTCCGGGTGGTGGTGATTAAGGAGAGGTGTAAGGAATGCGGCATCTGCATTAATGTATGTCCTAAGGACGTCCTCGCCAGATCCAGTGATATAAACTCGAAGGGATATCACTATACAATTCCTGAGAGGATTGAGGCCTGCATAGGATGTCGTTTATGTGAAATTAATTGCCCTGATTTCGCTATTTATGTTGTTAAGGAGGGATCACAGTAATTGAGGGCTGATTACATTACAACAAACATAGCTATTGCAGAGGGGGCGATGGCGGCAGGCCTAATGTTTTACGCTGGTTATCCTATAACTCCCGCATCTGATCTCTTCGAATATCTGGCGTCTGTACTCCCTTCCAGGAATGGGGTAGTAGCTCAGTTTGAAGATGAGATTGCTTCCATTAACGCCGTTATAGGGGCTTCCTGGGCTGGAGTTAAGGCAATGACAGCTACATCAGGACCCGGTTTCTCTCTCATGGTGGAGGGGCTGGGTCTTGCGATAATTACTGAGGCTCCTCTTGTGGTTGTTGACATTATGAGGGCGGGTCCATCAACAGGTGTTCCAACTAAGGCCACTCAAAGTGATGTTTATCAGGTACGTTTCTCATCTCATGGAATTTACTCTATCCCAGTATTAGTTCCGTGGTCAGCTCAAGAGGGTTTCGATCTAGCGGTAAAGGCGTTTAACATTGCTGAGAGGTTGAGAACCCCCGTAGTTCTCCTGTCAGATGCGGTGCTGGCCCATGCCTGGGAAAAAGTCAGTTTAAGAAGTAGTGAGGAAATTCAAGTAGTTAACAGAAAGAAACCTAAGAATCTAGAGGAAGGGATGTTTCCCTTCAAGCCCGAGAATGATCTGGTTCCACCCATGCCCTGCTTCGGAGAGGGTTTTGGAGTAAAGGTTGAATCATTATCTCATGATGAGAGAGGCTGGTATGCACCGGATAACGAGACATATAAGAAACTTGTTTGGAGGCTTGTGAAGAAAATTGAGAACAATATGAGTCTAATTTGGGATAGTGAAAGATACTTCACCAATGATGCAGAATATGCGATTGTTGCATACGGTTCCGTGGCACGACCAGCTTACGCTGCAGTGAAGGAGTTCAGAAGGGAGGGGTATAAGTTCGGACTCTACCGCCTTAAGACCCTGTGGCCGTTCAACGATCGCGATGTAGCCAATTCTTTAAGGAAAATTAAGAAGGTGTTTGTGGTGGAAAATAATGAAGGGAAGATGTACAGGGAGATTGCTAGATCGGTTAAGTCAGCTGAAGTTATTTCTGTGCCACTCATAAACTTAGAGGTACCTCCCCCAGAAGAGATTGAGGAGGCTGTTAAGGAATGGCTTTAACAAGGGTTATTGCTGAACACCCGCTTAGCAAGTACCTGGTTAATGAGAGACTCCCTCATGCATGGTGTCCTGGATGCGGTTTAGGCATCACTTTAGGGGCAATCCTCAGAGCTGTTGACAGAAAGGTTAGAGAGGGGAAAATAGATATTAAGAAACTGGTTCTCGTTAGCGGCATCGGTTGCTCGGCGAGGGCTTCCTTCTACGTGAGATTTGATTCAGCTCATACTATACATGGTCGGGCAATCCCATTTGCAACCGGTGCTAAACTCGCTAACCCATCCCTAGAAGTAATTGTGTTTGGTGGAGACGGGGATATTGCAGGGATAGGAGGTAATCACCTCATACATGCGGCGAGAAGGAACATGGATCTCCTAGTCTTCATGGTATCTAATCTCGTCTACGCTATGACTGGTGGACAGGTAGCACCAACTACGCCAACAGGCCTTTTCACAACGACTACCCCTTACGGCAATCCTGAAAGGCCGATTAACGTGGTTAAGCTAGTTGCGTCGCAGAACCCGAACTATGTGGCAAGGGCCTCAGCTACGCATCCAGCGTTAATCGAGCAATATACTTATAGAGCATTGGGGATGGAGGGATTTAGATTCATTGAAGTCATATCGATGTGTCCAGAGGTCTTCGGCCGCCATATAGGGTATAATGACCCCGTCTCCCTATACAAGGCCATAAAAAGCAAGACAAGGGTAAAGGCCAGGCCTTCCCTGGATGAGGCTGATTATGACTGGAATCACGGCTGGGTGCTTGGAGAATTCATTATAAAGAACAATCCAGGATATCTGAGAACCACGGGGAGGTGGAGAGCTTGAGGAAGGAATTTCTCGCTGCGGGAAGAGGGGGGCAAGGAATACTTATACTGGGGCATGTTCTGGGCCTTGCAGCAGCTAAATACACGGGCCTCTATGTTACTGGCACTGAATCCTATGATGCTGAGACAAGAGGTGGGGACTCTAGAGTCGATCTAATATTTACGGACAGTCAAGATGAGCTTGACTACTTTAAGGTGAGGAGCGCGGACATCGCCCTCTTCATGTACTCAGATCAACTGCTGAAGTATAGGAGGCTAGTGGGAAATGAAGCTATTGTATTCATTGATAGTTCATTTCATATACCTGAGTTAAGGAGCTCATGGCAGGTTTACAGGGTGCCCTACACGGACATGGCAGAAGAGAAACTGGGTACCCACGTTGTCGCCAATATGATCGCTTTAGGTCACATTATCAGGAAAACAGGGTTAATTGACCGAGAAGCAGTGATAAGTTCGATAAAGGAAGTTGTACGAAAACGGTGGGTTTCAGTAGATCTCAAAGCATTCGAGCTTGGTATGGAACTCGATCCTTAGAGAGTGCTCCGACTAGAGAACTGAAGGTTAGTAAAATAGTGGTCTATCAAATAATTCGTTTCATTTACTGGCAAGCTTATTATTTCTCTGAAAATATTTGTTATCGAAGGCTGTTAGAGAGGTCTTCAGTGAAACTCAGAGGTGATATGAATGATATGGAGAAGTAATGGTTCCCCTAAATGTCCTCGTTGCGGAGGGAGACTAACATACTATGTCGAGACTGAAGGAGGTAACGGCATTAAGACAATAAGATACGTACTCAGATGTAAAGCTTGTGGATACAGGCAAGTGCTTCAAGAAGTAATGATTAGAAAGACATCAGAAGGTGTGATAATATCCTTGCCTAAGGCCAAAAATTAGATTTTATTTCATTTACTTCAACGTGATATTATCAATTGTTTCAGCCAACACATAGGAATGAGGGAGCGGCATGAGGAAGATGAGGCCACCGAACTTAAAACCCCCTACTTCTTCAACTGCAGAGTATTGGCCTCCCTGGCTTAAGTAAGCTTTAAAAAATCCCCTTAGGACTTTCCTATAACCTTCAAGATCAAAAAAGTAGGTGTAGGCAGCGAAAAAAGCAGTGAGCATCAGATCCCATGACATGTGAGATGTATTGCCTGTGTCCACGGCCTGCTCAGCATCTATCACGTAGAGTTCTCCCCCTCTACTCACTATAAAGTTAGTCGGTTTAACATCTCCCAATGCCCACCCTTTCATATGAATCTCAGCTAAAGCCGCCGCTAATAGAGGTGAATCCTTTTTATAATTAAGGATTTCACCCTCAACATACTCCCTAACGATTGTTGGCTCTTCTTCACGTGCCTCAATAAGCTTAGGAGTCTTAAACCTCACCCATGGACTCGTTAAGAAACGCACTTCTCTTCTAAACCTCTCTTTAGCTAGCAGAGTGAAAGGATATGTCGCCCTGAAAATTACGGCAGGGGGGATCCATTTTATGAGGCCTATCTCCTTAGTGAATTTCTTGACCACTAACTTTCTTCCATTCCTTTCAATTACCTCAGTCTGGGAGATCAACTTATCCATGTTAGGGACACTGGAGACTATAAACTCCCTGAGATTTCTGAGTAATTCGTTAAGTCTGTTGGACGCACTCATAAAACCCTTCCTCTCCTTAAATCCTTATGTTATTAGGGAGGTATTAACGTTGCCCTAAATTATCTAAGGTTTATTATCTCTGAAACTAGAAAAACACGGTGGGGCGGCCAATAACTCTTAACTACTGTAACGTCATGCTGATTCCATGAAAACTACCGCCCTATAAGAGCAGATAAAAACGTGTGGATAAGGAGGTTTACGGCCTTTTTAGTCATAGTAGATGATGCCAATGAAGAGGGTTTCCAGCGTTGTAAGGGCGGAGTATCTCCAGGAAAATTGGTAGTTAGTTCGTAATTTACGGCCGCCCCACCGCATTCACTAACTTGCCCGCTATCTTCATAATGCTGGATACCCATTCACTCCTTTCAGGTTTTGCGAATATCTCCCGTAATTGCCCTGAGTCAGCTGCCCTCGATATTTCAGGGTCTAAGGGTAGCTCCGCAAGTATTTCTATCCCTACATCCTTGAACTCCCCGAAAACCTTAGTGGTTCTCCCGCAGTAAGGACATCTAAAGTAGGACATGTTAACCACCACTCCAAGGAGGTCTAACCCTACTATCTTGGCAAAGTTCTTGGCTTTAACTACGATATGGCTGACCATTCTCCCAGGCGTCATAACTAGAACTCCTAATGGTCTCTTGCTGCTTAGATACCTGGCTACTGTTTGAGCTTCATCTCCAGTTCCTGGAGGCAGGTCAACCACTAGGTAGTCCAGATCTCCCCACTTAACCATAGAAAGAAGGTCTAGGATTGCCCGGGTTTTGAGAGGCCCCCTCCAGATGAGGGGTAGTTCTTTCCTGTCCATAGCCAGTTCAACAGAAACCACTCCAACACCTCCAGCGTCAACAGGTAATATTCTCCCGTCCTCATCTGCAATCATTCTTTCATGCTCAACACCTAGAAGCCAAGGGATGCTAGGTCCATGAACATCAGCATCTAGGATGTTCACTCTAAAGCCTAACTTGTTCAGTGCTAATGCGAGGGAGGCAGATGTTATGGATTTGCCGACTCCTCCCTTGCCAGACATCACTATTACGACGTTATGGATGTTCTTTATCGCGTTCTGAACTCTTGAAGTTAATTCCTTCATAAGTTCTGCTCGTTCCTTAGGGCTTAGAGTAGCCATTATCTTTCCCTTGTTCAGCATTGATTGTGGGCGTTATAACGTTAAGGAAGTTGAGATAATGTTTGAATATGTTCTGGTTTATAGTGTTAGGTTTAAAACTAGATCTTAAACTTAGTTGCTGATTCTGTCTCTGCTACTATTTTGCCTCTGCTTAGGACATACTTAGGCGGCTCGTGATGCCATATCACCTCATAAACGGACCTTCCTTCATGCACCAGCAGATCGGCTGGACACCCCTCCTTGATGCCGCAGAAACTGAGGTTCATGGCCTTCATAGCCCTCCAAGTAATCATGTCCATGAACTCATCCATGTCTTTGAGAGTCATTGACCAGGTAATGTGTGAGGCCAGGAATGCTACTTCAAGCATGTTGTTTCGCCCATAAGGGTAATAAGCGTCGGAGATGTCATCCTGCCCTAAAGCTACATTTAAGCCGAATTTAAGCATCTCTTTGAATGGTAGATGGAGAGGTCCGGTGTGAGGATCCATTACGAATGACATACCTGCCTTCTTAGAAAGTCTCATGACTTTAAGTAGTGTGGGTTTTCCATAGGTTGATAGGGCTCTAGCGTGGCAAGCCGTAACCCTGTCTTTCCATCCCATTTTTATGGCTTCAGAGGCTAATATTTCTGTAGTCCTGAGGAAGGGATCGCCTGCATCGTCTGTAAGCATGGCTACATCTCTATCGAACTCTTTCGCAAGCGTTAACGCCTTTCGCACATGAGATAGGGCATCCTCTTCAGTGAGTTCAATCCAAGGAATCCCTCCAACTACATCTGCTCCGAGCTCCAGTGCCTTCCTAACGTAGTCTTCAGCACCTTCATCTCTGATGAGACCGTCTTGCGGGAATGCCACAACTTGGATGTTCATCACGTGCTTTAATTCGTCTCTAACCCTGAGCAAAGCCTTAATTCCTTCTAACCTGGCCTTAGTGTCGGTATCTACGAATGCCCTTAAGTGCAGGGTGCCGTGCTTTAAAGCCTCTAAGGCAGCCTTCTTCGCATTCTCATAAATCCAGTCCTCACTATATTTCTCCTTAACCTTAGATGCAAGCTCGATAGCGGCCATAGCACCCCCCATCCCGCTGGACTGATATTGCCTCACCGCTGCCTCTCCAAGCATGAGGAATGTGTAGACCTTACACATGTGAATGTGAGGGTTTGCGAAAGGCTCAGTCACTAGCCCGCCTTTCGCGTCAATCTCTATTATACCTTTAGACGTGATGCCTTCCGAAACCTTCCTGATCTCTCCACCTGAAATGCCTATATCATATACCCTGTCTGCGGGATGATATCTTAGCCTAGCGTTCCTAATGATGACATCGTATTCCTCAACCAATATGAAACACCTATTAAAAATCAAATGAGAAGGTATATATGGTTTAAAACGTTCGAAAATGGCTACAAGATCTTCTTAAGGATGTCCTCCAAATCCTTTTCTAGTTCAGGCTTAGGCTGCCATATCACGTGGGCGGCGTTGACTCCCTGCTTTCTGAGTTCCTTGTAGAAGTACTCTAGGCCAACGTTTATTACCTTGACCTCCTCTTTGAACAGCCTCAGCACCTTGCTCACATCAGGTTCGGACATAACCTCTCACCTCCTACCAACTAAGTATTTTTCAAAGAAGTTCCGGGCGGTTCTTTCTGAAGAGTCTCCCTTAGCTATCATTCCAGCAACCAAGGCCATCAAAGCATTTGTTGGCAGGAGGATGACGCCAGCCTTTCTTAGCTTATTCTCCTGCTCTAAGGCATTCTGAGGGTCTCTCTCTGTACCCACCACGTGAGCTAAAATTGTCAGATGGCGGCCGCTGTCTGACGCTATTTCCTTCGCCTTCTTTATCGCGCTGAGGTGGGCCTCCGCCGGGTCTGGATGTGATCCGTAACCTAGCACGAAATCAAGCATGATTACAGCAGTTTCAGGGTCCTTAGCTTCCTGCACTATTCTCTGCAGTCTAATGGTTGGGTCTATCATTGGGTGGGCTCTTCCCGCAGTGAACTCTTCTTCACCTAAGTCAATAACACTGTGCTCCTTGCTTATCCAGGCGTTGGGGAGGGTGAAGTCCTTATTTAGCGGTGTGTTTGACCATACATCACCTAGGAATTCTTTGAAGATGACTTGAGATTCATAGAGTAGAGTGCCTCCGGTGAAGAGGCCTCTCACATATCTCTGACCTTCCCTCAGTTTGCTCAGCTCATCCTCAACGATCTTGGCAACCTTTTCTGGGGGAAGGGATATCCTCTCCAATGCCTTCTCATAAAGTGAATTACTGACGAACCTTATTGATTCGAGAGATGCAGCATGTAATGTGTTCGTCTGCACAAGCCTCCCTTTAAGCTCGACAGGAATGGAGAACTCCTGACCGCCTATGAAGCATGTGACATATTTCTTCCTCCCTTTATCCCTAATCAAGTTAACGATCTTTTCCTGCACGTCTGGAGAAGGAGGCTTAGACACTATTGTAATTACTTCAGTGTTTTCATCAGCCTCCAACGCCCTCATAGAGAATAACGTCATCATACCTCCAACTGGTGACTTCACATCACGTCCTCCTACGCCAATGCCTTGCGTGATCCCGGAACCCCCTCTCGTGATAAGCACGCTCGTTTCTTGGAGCCCTGTACCTGCTGCAGCGACAATACCTATAGGTCCCCTGTCAACCACATTGGCGAATGCCAGCGCAACCCCATTTATAATTGATGTGCCGGCTTCAGGTCCCATAACCAGTACTCCTTTTTCTAGGGCTGCTTTCTTAAGCTCTATCTCATCCTCTAAAGGTACATGATCGCTGAATAAGTGAATGTGTATCCCCCTATTTATGAACTCCATTACAACATCCTTCGCGTATTTTCCCGGGACGGACACTAGTGCAACATTTGCACCAGGTAACGCTTTCAACGCTGATTCAATACTGTAGTAGTAAGTCTCTCCTGATTCCGCAGGTCTTGTAAGCAGTTCCTCGATCTCTCTAATTATTCCGTGAATGTCTGCAGAGTCCTCAGCCTTAACAGCGATAATCATGTCATTCTCGCTAGCCCTCCTACCCTCTTCAGTAAGGAGTCCCTCCTTCTCAAGGAGCTCTTTATTAAGTTCCGTGCCCATTGCCAGGGCCGCATCGATGACTCCCTTGAGTTTCTTCACTTCTTCGCTAAGATGGAGGAGCTGTACAGAGTCCCTGAAGAAGTTAGTTTTAACAATGTTCTTCACCCTGGCCATTTCCCATGCCTCACACAAGTTAAGATTTGCTAGAATTCGTTATAAAAGATTTATGCTTTAAAAATAAATTTAATAAACGTGTTCTTCAAAGTGTCACTTCCTTTCTTCATCTGTGCATATGGCGGTAAGTCTGCAGAAGGCCGATTCCCCACCGACGAACTTAAATGGGAAGGCAGAGATTAGACACCTTCTGTTCAGGACCTTCCTTATTTCCCCGCCAGCATTTTCAACGTGGAGCACACCCTTCGGGAAGAGGTATGTGTGCATCAGCTGGAAGTTCTCAGGCCAGGGCATGACGTCCTGGATCTTCTTCCCATGCTTCTTCTCAAACTCCTCCACTATATCTGGACGTATTCTCCTGATTGGCGTGTTCAACGGATGATCCTGTGATGCAGCGTCTACCGCCGTCCACCTTATTTTATTCTTGACGAGCCAGTCAGCGAACTCTTTTATAGGTCCTGGATGCTTAAGCATGTACCTCACGGTGTTGGCTTCAGGCCTATAGTAAGCGTACCTGTCATAGCCTGTATGAATTATGAGTATGTCATAAGGCTTGAGACCTAAGTTATACGACCTTATCTTCTCCTCTATTAAGTCGGATGTATATATATCTAGGTCACCTACATCCTCACTTATATCAACTATAATCCCCTCACCTATCCAGTACTCAATAGGTATTGACGCGATGTCAAGGCCAGCTGAATCGAAGTGAAGAGGTCCATCCATATGTGTTCCTATATGAAGGGGTGTCTGAATGTACTGGGCTCCAACACCATGCTCGTATATTACTTTAATCCATTTGAACTCGAAGGGCGGATATGTCGGGAATGGTGGTGAGAGAGTGCTCAATGGCTGAGATAGGTCGTATACTTTAGCATTAGACCAGTCAACGACCTTGCTCCAGTCGTAGGTAGGCTTCTTTTTAAGGACTTCGGCAGTAAACTCCTCTAACACGTTGCCTGGACGCGGTTTCCAGTTCATCCATCTGTCAGAACTGAAGTATATTGACATTATTGAAACCTCAATGTAATTACTACGGCAAATGTTTTAAACGTTTTTTTGGCAGAGGTTATCATGACATCAATTAATGCATGGATGAATGATGTTTTGGAAACTATCTTCTATCCTTTCATGTATTCCATCTACTGCTTTTTGAGTGAGTAAACCTTTCAAAGTCAGCAAGCCAGCTATGAATCCCGCAAAGAGGTATATTCCTGAGTCATGCCCGTAATGGAGGAGGTCCATTAAGCTGTGGATTGAGCGGTTGATATCGTTTTTCAGGAGTGTGTGGAACCCCATTAGTAGCGAATAGGGTAGCTTACCATCTAGTGATTCTATAAGAAGAAATGCAGAGGTCTCAGTTGTTCTTCCGAATATCTTAAACGGATCGTATACGATTAACTTGTGATGTGTGATTGACTGAGAGATGTAATTTATTGAGCCTATGAATCCCGAAAGGAAATCATCGTAGGATGGAGTAGCTCCAGAACCCAGTCCAATGAGGGAATAGGCGGTTTCAGGTAGGTGAGCTGTTTTGCTAAATAGGTTAATCAAATTTCTCACCTCTCTTATAGTTTCCATCATTTTGGTGAGGATGAAACTATCTATGAACTTCTTCAGGAGTGAGGCAAGCGTACAGAATTCTCTGGTTTCCTTTCTTATTATATCCCACCCTACTTTAGTGAGGATGTCAGCACGAACGCGCTCTAATGGTATGTCGGGAAGTAAATAAGCGTTATTGAGTTTAATAATCATATCGCACGACAATAGCTTGAGAGTCACCTTTCCATTGCCTAACCTTATTTTAATGACTTCTTTAGCACGTGCGCATCTTTCGAAGCTCTTGAGCGTTTGAAGGAAGGTTAACGGGTCTAAAGTGATGGCTATTGGACTTGTTATGTTTTTGGCTGTAACTGAAAGCATTTGAAGGTTGTTTAATTTTAGGTTGATCGTATGTGGGTAAACGGAAATAATTTCGGTTCTGAAAAAGCCCGGTCTTTTATTGAGGCGTTGCCAGGCAACCTTACCTAACTTGGAAGCTTCTAATACGCACTTCATATTCCATATTTCTCAGCAAACTTTCTTAATGCATTCTTGAAGGGTTCCATGGGGAAGGTAACTATTCCAGCACCGACTTGCCCTATGCCTGGTTCCTTGTGTGAGATCCCGGTATTTATGGTCGGGGTTATGCCTGTAGCAACAACTTTTCGTATGTCTACACCTGTTGGTGTCCCTTGGAAGGAGAGGTAAGGGATGGTGAAGTATTTGTGACGTGTGTATGTTATCTGGTACATTCTTTTGGTGTTCTCTACAGCATATTCGGCTGTTCCACCCACATAGCTTACTATTGCTGGGGCTGCTGCCATGGCGAAGCCTCCAAAGCCCGCAGTCTCAGTTATTGATGAGTCCCCTATATCCGGGTTAGCGTCTTCCTCTTTAAATCCTGGGAAGAGGACGCCTTTAGGTATTGGTGATGGTGCAGTAAACCATTCGTTGCCTAACCCACTTACCCATATTCCCATATCAGTTCCGTTTCTCGTCATTACAGTGACAATGGTGGAGTATTTGATGTTGTGCGCAGCTAATGTCATAACCTTAGCTGACGCCATCCCCATGTTCAGAGGGAATATTATGTTGTTGGCTATGAATCTATACGCTTCTAACACATCTTTCCTATCTATTCCTGTGTTGAACATGTAAGGCGCAATCTCCTTTAGGAGGAGTGCGTTCGTAGCAACGTATCTATTATGACATTCGTCACCCATATGAAGGGCTTGGGCTATCAGGTTCTTGAAGTTGAGTCCCTTCCCCTGATCCTTCTTATATTCATCTATCGTAGCCTTCAAGACGGGATAGAGGACCTTATCCATCCATTTAAGTCGCTTGATGACCTCCTCTCCATATGCCCCATATCTTAACACCTTCCCGAGTCCTTCATTCATGTTTGAATATGCCTTGTTTCCATACTTAGGATCTTCAAATATGAAGACGGGCATTGAAGGGGAAATAACACCTGCCATCGGGCCTACGACGTTATGAGGGTGTGTGGGTTCGAACACCACCTCGCCCTTCGCCAGAAGCTTTTCAGCTTCCTCTGGGGTGCTCGCCCAACCTTCGTAAATTACAGCGCCAATGAGCGCACCCCTCAGGGGTCCGGAAGCGCGTTCCCAAGTAATTGGTGGGCCTGCATGAAGAAGCATCCTGTCCTTAAGACCGGTTATAACCTTCCCCGCGAGATCCATGCCCACCCAATGCGGTTCCGATTCCATCAACCTCTCAACAGCTTGAGTGTTGGCCTTCTCAATCTCTTCTTTTATAGAACTTGAAGTCATGTGTTAGTACCCACTAAAGAATACCGTGCTATAAAGCTTTAAGTATTTCGACTTAAGAGGATTTACATAACTATCCTTTCAAGTATTTATTTAGCAAACTTGCACCTTATTCATGAGTCACATTTACTCTTACGAATCAATAATTTTTTAATCATAGGCGGGATATTATTTATTGTGTGGAACCATGTACGAAATTCCTGTAAGGACAACATTAAAAGACGGTAAATACTCAGTGTATGCACAATGGGTTGAAGCGTTCCTCAGGCCTCCGAGATCGCCGTTACTGGATAGGCCTTTCGAACCTAAGTTGGTGGAGTTGAGGAATGGAAGGAAGATGGTTATCAGGATGGCGACTGAGAAAGATCTGCCACTGATATTAGATGTCCTTAGAGACATGATCAACTTGCAGATTGATGTCGACTTCTTCGACTTAGTGGCTGCTAGGACATACGCAGAAATTCTCGCAATATTGAGAAAGAGAATTAAGGATGAGTGGGTGATGATAGGTGTGTTGGATGACGGTACCCTGGCAGGTCAGGTTAATGCAAGGTTATGGAATGATAAAATAGCGATAAGCCTTCATACAATAGTGTTCAAGAGGAGGCTAGGTGCTGGACTACCTATGTATCTCGCTAAGATGGAGTACGCCTTTGAAACACTGGGCGTAGAGGAATGGTGGCCAACCTTTGAATCCTACTACGGCTTCAGAGAGTTCGTGCTCAAACTAGGAACCCATATGAAGCCTTACCCGGAATACCAGCATGAGCTAGGGGGTGCTACAGTATTCTATAACACGAGGGCAGACTGGGACAACTACATTAAGCCAACTTGGAAGGAACTCCTTGGCACGCGTCCAGTACCCGAGGAACTCTTAAAGATCGCAGAGAACCCCAAGAAGCCTGACGTCAAAGAGGAATTCGGTGATTTCCTTAAATAATATGAAGGCCATATGAATTTTTCGGCCTTAAGCCCCTTCACCCGGTTTTAGTAAGAATATGGAACTTCGATCACCTCAATATTATTCTTCATAACCCTGAACCTCACGTTCTTCTTCCCCTTGATTCTGTCTAACTTCTCAAGCTCTTCCATTAGCTTAATCATTCTTTTCCTTAACCGGTATGTCTTCCTATAATACATGACACCTGTAAAGACTACAGTAGCGAATATGATTGAATCCAGTATCAAGTCATAAAGTATGATTCCTAGATAAATAGAGGCAGCCCAAATCAAGGTATAGAGCGAGACATCAATGATAGTGCTTCTCCTCACACTTCTCTTCAGTCTTCCTAACTCAACCTCAATGTCTGTCTTCTCACCTCTTCTTAGGGATAGGATATCGATGGAATGCATGCTGAGGAACTTCTTAATAAAGAGGAATACTTCCAAGCTTGGAAAAACCTTTATAGTGGGCACCACGACCGCATCAACTATTATCTCCCCCCTGCTGATAGAGGTTAGGAGCTCGCTTAATCGAGGATAAGTATTTCTTCGGGCTACTGTATCTTCCCAATCGGCAAAAACCTTAAGAACTTTAAAGCCGTGTTTCTTGCTAACTTCTTCAGTGAGTTGTCTTAGATCCTCTCCTCTCTGTACTACGGCATAAACCACGGCGCTCTTGGCAGGGTCGCTCTTCGCATCTGACACACTTGCTTCTCCTATGATGTGTTATATTGATGTTCTTTAAAGTTCTTTCATGCTTTGCGTGTACAATATATTTGAGTGTTTCTCATGGATTATAATATAATTATGGGGCTCTTTATGGTTTAACACTGTTAAAAATGAAACCATGAAAGTGGATGACTTAGAGAAATTTTTATTAATCACTGGTTTTAATACTTTAATGACAAGTGATACTATGACTTCTGAAGCACCAGAGGAAAAAAACCCTCAAGAAACTCAATCCCAGAAGCTTCCTCATAAAAAGCTGAGGAACTTTGAGGAGTGGCGGCGTGAAGCAGCTAAGGGACCTAAGAAGTGGATGATTTATGGGACCGAGGATAAGCCAGAGTCAATAATCGAGGCTGCGTTTCTAGGGCTTCAGCAGTACTTCATAATGTTTGGAGCTACGGTAGCAGTCCCCATTCTAGTGGCTGGGTGGATCGCACAATACTATCAGATCCCGGACAATACTATGAGGTTACTGATCATAGACCTCATCACCATCCAGTTCCTAGGTGCTGGAATCACAACATTACTGCAGACATGGCATAAGACGGGAAGCGGTCTACCTATAGTGCAGGGCTCATCATTCTCGTTCCTGGGAAGCCTGTTCGCCATAATAAGCTCTACAAGTATCATCGCTCAGAGCGAGGGATACCCTGATGTTAAGGCATTCATAGCTGCAGTGCCTGATCCTTGGGTTAGAGCCTCTATAGTCCTCCGTTACACAACTGGGGCCATCATAGCGGCTTCGTTCTTCGAGATAATTCTAGGTTACTCCATGTTGATGGGTAAGATTAAGCGCTGGATAACCCCGGTATCTATCGGTCCAACTATCATAATCATCGGCCTGTCTCTGTTCGGTGCACCAAGCGCCATGCATACTGCCGAAGGATGGTGGGAGGCCCTTCTAGTGGTGTTCTTCATAATATTATTCAACCAGTTCATAGGACGTAAATACATTAAGGTGCAGATGTTCTCAGTATTGCTAAGTATAGTGACTGTATGGGTCATAGCAGCAATATTAACAGCTGGTGGATTACTCAAGGGAGCGACTGCAGTAAACTTCTGGCCAATAGAAGAGGTGGTTAAGACTAACTACTACTTCAGACCCCCATGGATATTCCCATGGGGTCCGCCTAGGTTCGTGGCTGCCTTTGGGCTAGGGATGATTGCTGCCTACCTAGCAAGCATGGTTGAATCCATAGGCGACTATCACTCAGTGGCAAGAATGTCAGAGGCACCACCGCCCACTGAAGACATGATCAGTAAGGGACTGGGTGCTGAAGGCCTAGGATGCTTGATAGGAGGGATATTTGGTGCGGCAGGCGGTTACACTAGCTACTCTGAGAATATAGGTGCTATAGGCCTCACTAGAGTGGCAAGCAGGTATGTCTTCCAACTTGGAGGTGCCCTCATCCTCTTCCTAGGAGGAATGATCACTGCCTGGGGCGCATTCATGGCCACCATGCCAAACCCCATCATCGGTGGCCTCTACCTCTCAGTATTCGGGCTGATAGCCGCCATAGGTGTTTCAGTAGTCTCAATGGCTAATATGAAGTCATCGAGGAACCTATACATAATAGGTCTTGCTATGTTTGCCGGTCTGGCCGTTCCGCCGATGGCGCAGTCGCAGGCGATGAACAACTGGGTAGCCAGTCTCGGGCCGTGGGCTTGGTTGGGTCAGATCCTTCAGGTATTCCTTGAGACTGGCATGGCTGATGCAGCAATTGTAGGCATTATACTCGACAACCTACTTCCAGGTACTCCAGAAGAAAGAGGCATGCTACACCCTGACTGGGCATCATAATGTTGTAAAAATAATAAAAATATTTTTAAGTAATACTTTACTCATTGTTCAGCTCAATTTAGTAAATTTTGATAAGATTCATTTTAAAAAGTTTAACTGCAGAGCACCCTAGCTCACGTTAATTCTCCATGGAGTTTAAGCGCTCAATAAAATCCAACAGGACCTCAATCACCTCTCTATGCATGAATCTCTGCAGATCTTTAATTCTAGAGTCGCTGAAAGGATATACCACTCTCTTCTCATTCACATTGACTATATGCGTCACCTTAGTGAAGGATGTCCCTAAAAGATCCCAAGGCATTACCGGCCTTAAATTCCAGGAGTCATACATCTTCTTCCTAATGTACCTAAGGGCATCTTCTGTGACTCCATTCTCGGTGATCAATACTATATTGTAGAAGTAGAACGTAGCTGGCTTTTTCGGCTTTCTTTTCTCGAATAATTTATTGATGAGTTTAGCGCTCTCCTGCGTTATGAAGTCTGCACGCTTGATAAGCATGAATATAGCTCTATTCTTGACGCCTACCTTGCTGAGTTTCTTAAATGCCTCGAAGGTATCTGGGCCGATATTGGTTATTTCAAACCCCCTATTTCTTAACTCCTCTAGGAGGAGGCCTAAAGCAGTCGAAGACCTCGTCTTCAGCACCCAATAAGTTATTAAGTTATACAGTAGATTAATTAAACCCGTAAATGTTGGTAGAATGCCGTATCTAGGAATCTGTTCAATTACAGTCATTAAATTTTAGGAGAAAACTTGCTTCTTAATGTTTTTCACGAGACTTTTTTACTATACGGGTAAGATCTTTAAAGCTAAACTTTTATATTGGTAACTGCTCTTAATATAAATGTGATATCTTGCCCGACAGTTATAAATATGTAGGTAGTAAAGTCCAGCGAATTGATAAGGACAAAGTTTTAGGTGGTGCTGAGTTCGCCTACGATTTTGAGTTACCTGGTATGCTGTGGGCTAAGCTGGTAGGCAGTCCATACCCCCACGCAAAAATAGTATCTGTGGATTATAGTGATGCCTTGAAGGTTCCTGGGGTTGTGGCAGTATTCACGGGGGAGGACTTTCCCTTCAAAGTAGGTCTCTATGCTGCAGATAGAGACGTTCTAGCTAGGAAGAAGGCCCTCTACTATGGTCATCCTGTAGCTGCTGTTATAGCGGAATCTCTTGATGCGGCTGAGGAAGCAGCTACGAAGATACAGGTTGAGTATGAGCCTCTCCCCTACTCCCTTAAGGTCGAGGACTCGCTTAAGCCGGATGCACCGATAATACATGAGGAGATGCACACCTACAAACACGCGGTCTTCATTTACCCCAAGCCAGGCACGAATATAGCCCATCAGACGAAAGTGAGGAAAGGTAATGTTGAGGAGGCGTTCTCCAAAGCGGACGTCGTGGTTGAAAAGGTCTATAGGGAGCCACTCCTATCACACTATTACTTGGAGCCATGGACAGGCATTGCAAGGGTGAGAAGCGATGGAACTGTAGAGGTTTGGTCCTCTCATCAATCACCTTTCGCTGTGAGGGAGCTTCTTTCAAAATCCCTAAGCATACCCATGAATAAGTTAGTGGTTCACCACCTTTACACTGGCGGGGGCTTCGGAGGTAAGGCAGGGCTGCTCCTAGAGCATTTGCCGATACTCTTCTCTAAAAAGCTCGGTGGGAGGCCCGTAAAACTCAGGTTAACTGCAAGGGAGAACTTCTTCTATATGGCTCAAAGAGCGGGCTACCTGATAAAGATGAAGACCGGTGCAACCAAGGACGGGAAGCTGATAGCACACTGGGGAGAGTATTACCTTGACGCAGGCGCATACGCTGATTACACCGTCAACATGGCAAGGGCCATAGGTTTAACGGCTACAGGCCCCTACGAAATACCTAATATACATGTGGACTCCTTCGCGGTTTACACGAATAAAGTACCTACGACAGCATTCAGAGGATTCACTATGCAGGAGCTTCACTACGCGTTCGAGTCTCAGATAGATGAGCTCGCCCATAAGTTGGGGATGGATCCAGCTGAGTTCAGATTGCTTAACGTCTTCAAACCAGGGATCTCTAGAACAGCTATAGGTGAGAGACTTAAGGAAGATGCAGGAGACCCGGCCACCCCTATCAAGGAAGTGGTTAAGATGCTGTCTGAGGATGATGAGAAGCCAAAGAAGCCATGGATTGTTAGAGGTAAGGGTATCGCTGCCTTCTGGAAGGGACCCTTCCAGCCCTCTAGCGCGGCTTCATCAGCTATCGTTAAGGTCAATGACGACGGCACTGTAGACGTATTGGTAGGTACTGGTGCCATGGGACAGGGCACTATTACGGCACTAACTCAGATAGTTGCTGAGGAGCTGGGCATACCTCCCGAGATAATAAGAGTATCACCTCATAGGAGCACGGATATGGTTCCATACACGTGGCAGACCGTGGGTTCAAGAGGGCTGTTCTCGGAGGGTATGTCAGTAATCATGGCTTGCGAAGACCTAATAGAGCAGGTTAGGGAGGTGGCTTCAATAGTCTTTGACGTGAATAAGAACATGATCGAATACTCTGAAGGGAAGGCATGCGTGAAGGGCGAGCCATGGCATTGTATAACCTTAAAGGAGGCGGCGCTAGGTTATATGAATCCTAAAGGCGTCACGGTTGGCGGTCCCTTAATTGGCAGAGGCTACTACGTCCCTCCAAGAAACGTGTTGACGGACCCTGAGACGGGACAGGTTCTTGAAGAGGGCCACTTAGCTCCCTTCTACACCTTCGGCGCTGGAGGTGTTGAAATAGAGATAAACCTCCTGACCGGCGAGATAAAGGTGCTCAAGGCTGTGTCAGTGTACGATACCCCTGCAGTCAACCCCGGCCTAGCTGAAGGGCAGGTCGTGGGAGGAACTGTGATGGGTTTAAACATAGCCATGAGGGAGCGCCTTATCTACGATGAGGAAGGGGAATACAAGGGTGTCTTTCCCGAAGGAATGCTGTTAAATCCGTGCCTCACAGGTTACCTTCTTGCTAGAGCCAGTGACATACCTGAGAAAATAGAGTTCAAGTTCTTAGGTGTGAAGCAGAAGGACGCTCCCTTCGGCGCTAAGGGTATCGCAGAGCTTACGATGATTCCATGGCCTGCAGCGCTCGCCAACGCTATCTACAATGCCATAGGTGTAAGGATAACTGAACTCCCGATAACTCCAGACAAACTCATTGAGGAGATCAGGAAGCAGAAGCCTGAGCTACTGGAGCAAGCTGAGAAGTACTTGGAGGTGAATCTCTGAGGTGATCCCCATGAGTGTAGGGAACACACGTAAGGAGAGCGCCGTCGTCCTTTGGAGAGAGTATTTCCCCAGGTATGAGTACTTTAAAGTGTCCTCTTTAGAGGAGGCACTAAAGCTTAAGGCAGAGTACGGTGAGAACGCGTATATTGGAGCAGGCTTCACGTGCTTAACGAGGAGAATGAGAGCTGGGAAAATCTTCCCCAAGTACATCATAGATATTAAAGGTGTTGAAGAACTCAAGAAAATTGAATCCAATGGAGACGAGATCTTCATAGGTTCAGCGGTGACCTTCCATGAGCTCAAGGCCAATTCTTTGATAGCGGAGCACCTCCCAGCCTTGAGGGATGCCGCGCTCGGTTACGGGGATCTAGAGCTGAGCTATAGGGCCACAATAGGGGGCAATATAGGTAATGCATCACCGCAGGCTGACTCAGCAGCCCCCCTCTTAGTCTACAGGGCGAGAGTAGTACTGAAGAGTTTAAGTGGGGAGAGGGAGCTCCCGCTCGAAGAGTTTATCGTGGGAGTCAATAAGACGGCAATAAAGCCTGATGAAATAATTACGGGATTCAGAATACCCCACCCTCCAGCAGGGAGTAAGTCAGGTTACCTGAAATTCAAACGGTCTGCAGAGGATAGAGCTGTAGTTGGGATAGCAGCATTAGTAGCTAATATCAAGGAACCCAGCCAGAGGACGGTGAGGCTGGCGTACGTATCTATAGCTAAGACTCCTGTCTACTTGAGGGAAGCGGAGGAGATATTCAAGAAGGATGAGCCGATCAATAAATTAATCAATGAGGCGGTGGAAGCTGCGCAGTCAAAGTACGACATGCCCGTTGGTAAGAGAGGGATAGATCTCAGGGCTACTAAGGAGTACAGGCTCCACCTAATTAAAATAGGTACTAAGGCTTTGCTCAAGAAACTAATTGAGGGTGTGGAGGTGTTATGAGATGAAGCCGGTGAGAATAACCTTAACGGTTAACGGGATTAAGAGAGAGCTCGACGTCATGCCTAACGAGAGCCTGCTGCACGTGCTGAGGGACAGGCTCCATATAATCAGCGTTAAGGGTAACTGCTTCAGGGGCGAGTGCGGTATCTGTACAGTGCTGATGAATGGAAGGCCCGTTAAGTCATGTCAGGTTCTAGCACCCGAGGCCGACGGCTCAGAAATAGTGACTCTAGAAGGCCTCGTTAAGAATGGTGAGCCCTCCTTAGTTCAGAAGGCGTTCCTCGAGGAGTTCGGATATCAGTGCGGCTTCTGCACATCAGCATTCGTCCTCCTAGGGGAGTGGATAATAAATAACATACCGAATCCTACGGAGGAGCAAATAAAGGAGGTACTCAACGCTGTTGTGTGTAGATGCACGGGCTATCAGCAGATAATAAAAGCAATCATGAAGGCCGCTCAATGGAAACGAGAAGGTAAAAGCTAAGGATCCTTAGTCAAATTTCTTTTTTATTATGTAATGTTATTAAATAAAAATCTTATTGAATAACTACTAGCAGTTTGCAGTATATTCAGATTATCTGCGGCGATATCTACATATCCCTCCTTCATATCTTTAGGATGGGGGTAGTGTTGGAAGCGATGACTCACTACGTAAGTGTTAAGGGGCGTTCATTCATAGTACGGCCTCCGGCCACGCCAGAGGAACATATAGAGCTTATGGAGCTCGAGAGGCTTATCTGGGGAAGCGATTATAGGGATGTAGTTCCCTATCACATAACTATCCCTTTGGCTGAGATGGGGGGCGTTGTCCTAGGCGTCTATGAGGTTGGCATCGGGAAAGCCGTAGGTGTTCTCGTTATGTTTCCAGCCATTAGTGAGGGTAAGGTACATTATCACTCGCACATCCTGGGCTTCCTGAAAGAGTATAGGGGCCAGGGGCTCGGCACTAAGATTAAAGAGATTCAGAGAATGATATCCATTCAACGTGGAATAGACTTAATTACTTGGACCTTTGACCCTCTCCTCCTCAGCAATGCTTGGTTAAATATAGTGAAGATGGGCGTGGTCGTTAAGGAGTACAGAATTAACTATTACGGCGTCGGCGCTTTCGAGTATAACAGGGGTGTTGAGACAGATCGCTTCATGGCTGAATGGCATCTTAAATCAGAAAGAGTTAAGAGAAGGTTGGATAAGGGGGAGCTGAAGGTTCAAACTCTCAGTCACTATATCAATGATGTAGGTGCGGAAATAGTTCTTGACGCTGATATAGTCGATGGTTACCTCAAACCGGGTAAGCCTAAGCTTACTTCAAGGAATGACGTATTGCTCGTTAGAATACCTGATAACTTCGTGAAAATTCTCACGAGCTCGCTAAGTTTAGCTAATGAATGGAGGTTGAAGAGTAGATTGGCTCTCAGGCACTATCTCCTTAGGAAGTACGTAGTTATCGACATCACAGCAGATGAATCCAGAGAGCGTTACTATTATGTTATGTGGAAGAACGGCTATGAGAGAGCTCTAGAAGGTGAGCTTCCATGAGGCTCAAGAAAATAATATTGCATCACTTAAGAATGCCTATGAAGGAGACCTTTAAGACTGCCATCAGCGTCGACGTGGTCAGGGAGACTCTCATTGTTGAAGCATGGGAGAAGTCAGGTGAGATCGGTTGGGGGGAGGTAGTTGCCGATGTAGCACCATGGTATAGCTGTGAAACGGTGGCCACCGCATGGCACATCGTTAAGGACTTCATAGCGCCTACGTTAAAGGGTAAGGAAGTGACTCCAATGACTTTCAAGGAGATGGTCTCCGGAATAAGGGGTCATAGAATGGCGAAGGCCGGAGTAGAATTCGCCCTCTGGGACATTGAAGGTAAGCTTAGGGGGAAGCCCCTACGTGAGCTAATAGGTGGCGTGAAGGAGAGAGTGGAGATCGGGCTGAGTGTCGGAGTCATAGGTGATGAAGATCTTCTATTAAAGACGGTGATGAAAGGCTTGGAAGCAGGGTTTAGGAGAATAAAGCTTAAGGTGAAGCCGGGATGGGTGATAAGGCCCGTGAAGAGGGTGAGAGCCGAGTTCGGGAATATCCCCCTCCAAGTTGACGCGAACGGGTCCTTCAACTTCACTGAAGAGCATATAGCTATTTTAAGGAAGCTAGACTCCTATGATTTACTCATGATTGAACAGCCTTTACACCACGAGGATCTCCTCCAGCACTCAAAGCTACAGAAAATGCTGAAGACGCCAATATGTCTTGATGAGAGCATACGTTCTTTAATGGATGCCAGAGCCGCTCACGAACTAGGTGCCTGTAAGGTGATTAACATAAAGCCCGGTAGAGTGGGTGGTCTCCTTGAGACTTTAAGGATACACGATTATGCTCTGAAGTCAGGTATTCCCGTATGGATAGGCGGCATGCTTGAGTCAGGGGTGGGCAGGGCTTACGCAATAGCTGCAGCTACATTACCTGGAATTAGATATCCTAACGACATATCGCCAAGTGATAGGTTCTGGGTAAAGGACATAGTTGAGCCTCCTTGGAGGATGATGGGTGACGGCACTATTGAAGCGCCTAAGAAGCCTGGGATAGGCGTGGAGGTCTTAGAGAGGGTTCTCAGGTCTTATGAGGTTAGATCAGTAGGTATAGAACTCAACTAGTTTTAGGTGGCTACTCTATCGTTTATCTGTTGTATCAGCTGATGGAACCTGGCTTTAGGGATCCTAGCACCAGCAGCCTCAGGATGCCCGCCCCCACTACCACCTAACAGAAGGGTCACCTTTCTTAGCATGCGGTCAAGATCTATTACACCTTTAACAGCCCTTAAACTCATAACGAGAGTCTCCCCTCGAGTCTCAGCAGCTATGCCGACCTTCTTCCCCGTCAATCCCATAGCGTAGGTAGCTGCTATGCCAATGCTACCAGGCGGGTCAACCACGTAAGCCACTTCACCCTCAACCCTGACGTTAGCCTTGACCCATTTATATAATTCTTCATTGTTAACGGCCTCAATGAGGGCCCTCACAAGCAGCTCACTTAGCATTGAGGGTCTGAGATTCTTAGAGAGGTGCTCCACCACATGTCTTTTAAAGTCATGCATCCTTCTCGAGCCTTCAAGCCCCTGAACTAGGACTCCGGCCTCGAAATAGATCTGCCTTTTATCCCATCTGCCTAGGGCCTCCTTAACCCATGAGGTTTGGTCAGCGTAATCGCCTATGCATCCATATAGGGCGACCCTGTCGTAGTCCCTTGGTAAGTGCTTACTGAATCTACGGAAGACAAGCTCTGATGAGGAAGCGTCTTCCCCATTAGGCGGCCTCACAAACTCAACGTTGAAAGCTTCCAATGAAGCACTGAGTGGGGGTGGATGATGATCCACGAATGTGATATTCCCTGGGTAGTTCCTAAAGGTTGAAATTAGCTCATTTGCATGTGCCTCGTTAATAGCTATGTCAACTATGACCACATCACCTTCGGCGAACTCCCTAAAATCGTTGAGGAGCCCTACAGGATGAGTGAAAAACACTTTTACCTCATCGTAGCTTCCTCTGAAGGCAGCCACTGTGAGGGCCGCAGAAGCTACACCGTCTGAGTCGCCGTGTGCAAGGACTGTGAGAACCTTATGATGTTTGTTGCTGGTTAAAGCCCATCACCGGTATCAACTTCACTTTAACTTATTAACACTTTAGAATTTCCCATAATGTGATATTGCGAATGAGGTGTAATGATGCTGAGAGACGATATAATACTGAAGGCAGTTAACCTGAAAAAAGCCTACCGGGTAGGGGACGTAGTCACTTGGGGGTTGAGAGGAGTTAACTTGGAAGTAAGGAGAGGAGAGTTCATATCTATTATGGGTCCATCAGGTTCTGGGAAGACAACACTCTTAAACATGATAGGGATACTGGATAAGCCGACAAAAGGTGATATAATTATTGATGGAGTTAGGGTTTCAAAGCTATCCAGTAAGGAAATGGCTAAACTGAGAAACAGGAAGATAGGCTTCGTTTTCCAACAGTTCAACCTAATCTCAAGGCTCACCGTTTATGAGAATATTGAACTCCCCCTTGTCGCTCGGGGGATGAAGAGGCATCTCAGACGTAGGATGGTTGTCGATGCATTGAAGATGGCTGCTGGTGACCTAACATGGCTGAAGAAGAAGCCGAACCAGCTTTCTGGAGGTCAGCAACAGAGGGTCGCGATAGCCAGGGCTTTAGTCAATAATCCAGCTATAATACTGGCGGACGAGCCGACAGGAGCATTAGATAGGTCGTCAGCAAAGGCAGTACTACAGACCTTCGTCAACGTCAACAAGCATGGTCAGACAGTCATCGTAGTAACGCATGATCCAGAGGTGGCCAACTGCTCAAACAGGATACTCATCATAAGGGATGGCATTATTGTTAAGGAAGAGGAACCATGCTGGGATAAATGCATAATTAACACTGTCAAATAGTTTCCTCCATAGATGGACGAATATGTATATTTATATATCTTCAGATAATTACCTGGTTAGGTGGTGAGATTTGGGGCTGCTTAAAAAATCGGTCACATATTTAACTCTTGTGCTGATACTAATGGAACTTCTCGCTGTTTTAATACCCTTCACGCAACAGGCTATAGCAGAGAACGTGAGTGTAGTCTCTTACAGTGTGACATCATCCACAGGAGGGAAAGTCTATCCCGGAAGTAAAGGGGCCTCAATAGTTGTACAGCTAAGGAATGACGAATCCTCTAACATAAGCGTCGTCCAGGGCTGTTTCTCCTTTAATAATCCGGGCATAAAAATAAGTGGGGGCAGGGGGGCCTGCGTAGATGCAACCACACCAGACGGAAAGCATAAGACAGAGTTCACGCCAGGTGAGATCTTCCAGCTATCCACATCGGTCGATGTTGATAAAAATGTGAGCCCTGGAACTTACTGGATGCACCTAAACGTGTCCTACACTGTAAACGGAAATAGGGTGTGGAGATACTTTAACCTACGGTTCACTGTATCTCCCTACCCCCCCGTAGAGATCAGTGCGTTAAGCAGCTGGTGGGGTAGTGAGGAGGTATACCCGGGCACTTCCAGCGCCACCCTCTATATCCGCCTTAGAAACGACGGCTCTACAGATATACGGGGAGGTACTGCAGTAATTAGCGTGCCAGAGCCGCTCAAGCCGAGAGAGATACACATAGATCTCCCCTCCATTAACTCAGGCGATGAAGCAACGATTCAAGTTAGCGGAGTGGATATTCCTATAACAACTGAACCAGGGAATTACACTTTTATAATAAAGTACAATGCCACAGCATCTACAGATGATGGTGTGACCTACCAAGGGGAAGGAGAGACAAGTACTAATGCCTCCATTAATAGACCTGAAGTCCCGGACGTGAGAGTTATTGATGAAGGATGGGTTGGAGCTGCATACAACGACACGAGGAATGCCGCAGTCTATGTAACACTTCAAAACTTAGACCACTCTAGGATAGAGTCAATTGTTGCAGAACTGTACCTCCCGCCTGGTGTAACTACCAGGGAGGGGGAAACGAGGGTGGTGACATCGGCTACTACACCTGTAGGTTTCGGAGATCTAGTAACCCTAAGGTTTGAAGGCATTAACTTAAGCGCATACGCTGGTAAGGAAGTTAACTTCACACTGACAGTTAATTTCCTAGCTAACTACAATGGCGCAGAATATTATGTAAGCAGGAACTACACGATCCCGGTAAATATAGTTCACGAGAGTATACTGGCTGTTAAACAGGTGAGGTGGGTTACTAACGGCAACACAGCAGAGGCACTACCCTCTTCTAAAGGGATTACACTTGAGATAACCCTGACCAATTACGGGACCGATACTGTAACAGCGATTATTCCTAAACTCGTAACAGGTCAGGAATTCACAATAAGATCCTTTTCAGGTCAATGCGTTGACGGCATCGCACCAGGGTCTACGTGTAGGCTGGACTTTACTGTAGATGTGAGTAACAAGGTGTCCCCGGGTCCTTACCCGGCTACCCTTAACTTAGAATATCTCATAAGAAGTGGGAATGCTCTCCTCCACAACATGAAGAGTACTGAGATCTATCTGGTCGTAGATGATCCTGAAAAATACATTCCTAACTTGGTAATTAGCAGATGCTGGTGGGGTACCTCAAACCCGTCAACAGCGTATGGTATGGAGCGAATGCTCCCAGCCCATGTGGAGATCGCGAATCTGGGAAGATATCCAGCCAGTTATCTCTTCGTAAACATCACACCACTTACTAAAGGTGTTAAGGTAATTGAAGGTAAATCATTATGTGCTAACGAGTTGAGTCCAGGTACTGCCTGCAGGGTAACCCCTTACGTGGATCTCGGGAACTTCACTGGAAATGACGTGAGGCTGAGGATATCCATATACTACTATCTTACGCTCTATGGAGCCTATATACCGGTTGTGAAGAACTTCACAGCAGACCTTGAAGTGGAGAAATACGCCTCACTTAAAGAAGGTCCTCTAACCATTGTAAGTGAGGGCTGGGGGAACGGATATCCTGTATATCCAAACACTCAGAACGCGACTTATTCCATAACATTAGCGAATCACTACCCTTACAGCATCTCGTCTATCATGGCATTCCTAGAGCTCCCACGAGGCTTCAGACTAGTGGGATTACCTTCCTATGCGTATGTTCCAGGCCCTATTGCATCTGAGCAGACTGCATCAATGAGCTTTACGATAAGTGTTGGTGACGTTAAGCCAGGGGACTATAGGGGTAACCTCACCCTAATGTACGTGGTTAACTCAGGAGGTGCTTCAGTGCTCAACATATATGAGGCCACCGTAATGCTTAAGGTTGAGGGTTTCGGTCCCGGAATCGAGTACATTTCATCAGGATGGTACGGTAGACCTGCTCAGCCAGGAACTTACGGCAACATGATGTACGTGGTTTTCCGGAACGATGTTTTCCCTTCTATGAAGGGAGTCGTTGCTGATGTGAGGCTCCCCCCAGGATTCACTTCCAGTATAAATAACGCCTCAACGGTTAAGGTTCCTGCGTCGACCTCATTGCCACAGGTTTCATCGATGGGTAATGCAGGCCTTAAGGGGCTGCCGAAAGAGGTAGTAAGCAGTATTATCCAGCAAGCTCAGCCAGTGCAGACACTTAGTAAGGGCGACCTCATATACTTCCTTATACCTGTGAATGTTCTGAACGTTTCTCCTGGGACTTACCGGGCACTAATGAATATATCATTTCTCGATCAGTGGGGTAATGTAAGGTGCTTTAGCCTAACAGTACCTCTATCAGTTTTAGGTGCACCCTTCATCATTAAGGTATGGAGTGACGACGTCCTCAGCTTTAATGACTCGAGGATGGCTGTCATGCATGTGAAGGTGCTTAACGAAGGGTCAGCCCCTGTCTACAATGTCTACATGGCTATATATTCACCTAATCAATACATGATCCTTCTACCTAAAACTAATCCAATGTACCTGGGTGAGCTATACCCTGGGAAAACTAAAGTAGTGAATGTTACAGTGTTCTTTAACCCCATAGTGAGTCCTCAGATACCCACCCCCATCACATACGGGAATGTCCCATTCATGACAGGGATCATGTATACTGACGTTCTAGGGAATATGCACACAGTTAATGCCTCTTTCACGGTAAGCATTCAGCCCTTCATAAAGCTCGTCTTGCAGGACGTTAAAGTAAGGAAGGAGGGTAATGAGATCAAAGCTTCAGCAACGGTGACTAATCTCGGCAACGCACAAGCACAGCGCTTAACAGCAAGGATAGTAATAGGTAATTATTCAGGTCCTGAGGAGTTTATCGGTGACTTAGATCCCTCCTCTCAGACGTCCTTCTCAGCCTCAGCAACTTATGAGGGATCTGTAAAGGAAGTGAGAATAGTTATAAGTTATAGGAATCCATATAACGAGCTTAGAAACGTGTCCTTTACAGCCCCTGTCACCGAGGTCAACTTAACCACTACCACCACATCACAGCCTTCACAGAAGATATTGGATATCTATAAAGTGGGGATAGTTCTAGGAGTGATAGCCTTTCTCTCACTCTCTGCAATAGCCATACATAAGTACCTTAAGAAGCACCCCCTGCCTAGAGGCAGTGAGGAGGAAGAGTTTTAGGGGTGAGGTATTACGGATATAGCGGACATAATAAGATATTCTTTCAAGGCACTGACAGAAAAAAAGGTTAGGGCAGTATTAACCATTATTGGAATAGCTATCGGCCCCCTTGCTTTGGTGATGATGACTTCAGTCGTGAGAGGGTATGGCAGTTACGTAGAATCCCAGCTTTTAGGATTAGGTCAAAACACGGTCGTAGTAATGGGAACGTCCGAATATACGCTGACTCGAAATGACCTTGACTACATCAGGGGACTTCCTGAGGTTGATGTTGCAGAGCCCTTCTACCTCACGCAGGCATACATTCAGACGAAGGAAGGTAGGAAGCAAGTCTACGTCTACGCCATAGACTACGATATCCTCAATAAGGCCATAGGTAATCTCAAGCTTGAGAAGGGAGAATACCCTAGCCTTACCGACGTCACCTCCGCAGTTATAGGTCATTTCGTCGCCTTCTCGGAGAGCACTGGCGCTAAGCTATTCGACATCGGCGACGCGATAACTATTCTAATGCCCCAAGTAAAATCAGGAGGTAAAGTAACCTTCACAAGAGCCACCGTCAGGGTCTCAGGAATCTTCGAAGAATATGGGGGTGCAATGTTCGTGTCTCCTGACACAGGAATATTCCTTCCTGAGAAGTCAGGCAAGAGCATCCTCCACATGAACTCTTGGTCGGGGATCTTCATCATAGTCAAGGATCCCATGCTAGTTGATTCGCTGGTCAAGAAGCTGAGGTCCACCTATGCTGGAAAAGTTGACATTATAGCCTTCCAGCAGATAGCGAAGGTGGTCTCATCAATAACTGGTGCGATAGACTTCATAGCGTTCTCAACGTCGCTCTCCGCTTTCGCCGTAGCGGTAGCAGGTACGGCGGCTACCATGATAACCTCAGTAATTGAAAGAACTAGAGAGATCGGGGTGTTGAAAGCCCTCGGATTCACTGACAGTCAGGTTATGTGGATGATCATAGCTGAGGCAATTCTGATGAGCTTAATAGGAGGCTTAATAGGTGTTACTTTGGGATTGGGGGGTGCTTTCGTTATGGCGTCTAGAGGGCTTTCCATCAGCTCAGGGGTTTCAAAGTTAGTCATTAAGGCCCCTCCAAAGATAACGCCTGAGTTGATTTCATATACTATGGGGATAACCATTATTGTCGGTATCATAGGTGGATTAATACCTGCATATAGGGCGGCTAAGATACCTCCTGCAGTTGCATTAAGATATGAATAAGGTGGTGATGATGAAGAGACTGCTTTCCCTTCTTATGGCTGTGTCTATTTTATTGTCCATGTACGTGGGTGTAGTTCATGCTTCCTCCGTGAATGAAGGTGAGGTGGCTAGGGAGTTCATGTTAAGAGCACTTCCGCAGCTTAGTAAGTTCTTGGGTAGCGAGCCGAACGTGACAGTGATTGGCAAGGATCCTATAACCTCTCTTTTAGTAGTTAAGGCCTGGTGGAATGAGAGTGGCCTATATGCCGAAGTGAAGGAAGCGAGAATAGAGGGTGATTGGGTGCCCTATGCCCTCTACGTGACCGTTGACAGAAAAACAGCTGGGAATATCTCCGCATTCATTGACGCTCACTCAGAGGAGCTCATTGAAGCACTTAGGAACTATCACATGAAGCTGGTGGAACTGGCCGAGGAGCAGGGCGTTAAGGTCATTGGCTTCGGCGTTTATATTAATGACACACCTCTAGCCTTCCTACTACCAGGCCCTTACCTTCAGCCAGTGAAGATATACTGGGGGGTCAGATTTGAGGGTCCTATTATCGCCCTCGCTTTAAGCAATGATTACGTCCTGATAAAGCCCTTCCTTAAGTCGAACCTACCGAAGTACGTATTAAGTCCTGGAGACGCCTCTCAGAGGCTCTCCAAGCAGGCGGGGTTAAGGATAAATGAATCAGCCCTTATGAAGTACTATGTAGTGTTTAACGGTTCTTTAAGACCTGCCTATATAGCCTACATTAACCCTTATGATATAGGAGTAGTTTTAGCTGATGATGGCAGTGTGAAAGTACCTCAGCAGTATACAAGCGTGTCCAAGGAGGTTACAAGTGAAGGAAACTGGTTTGTAGATAATGCATGGATCATATCGCTGGGTATAGCTTTATTAGTTTTGATTGTAGGGGTGTTGCTCTGGAGGCTCAGGCTTCGGTCTTTTTAATGAGGTCTAAAGCTACCTGACTTGGGCTTCTCCTTCTCACTTCCTTCTCAAGGGCTTTAATAAACTCACTTAACGGAACCGACTTCACTTGCTTGTTCCCTCTACCTCTAACGGTAACTGTCTCCTCATTAGCCTCCTTAGGGCCGATAAGCACTATATAGGGAACACCCTCCCCATATGCTCTCCTTATCTTCTTCGAGGTTGTTTCCTCGCTTAAATCCAGGTTAACTCTGAAGCCGTGATTCTTAAGGACTTCGAATACATGGTATGCGTAGTCAACGGAATCATGCCTTACGGGGATCACAACCACCTGTACAGGGCTTATCCATGTCGGCAGCTTCCCCTCGAACTCCTCAATAATTATTGCCATAAATCTCTCGACGCTGCCTAGAATAGCTCTATGAATCATGACCGGCCTCTTCCTACTTCCATCATTCTCTACATACTCTAATCCGAACCTTTCCGGCAAGGCGAAGTCCACTTGGATCGTGCTGCACTGCCACCATCTTCCCAGAGAATCCCTGAAATGAACATCTATTTTCGGACCGTAGAACGCGCCTTCACCCTCCCGAACCTGGTAGGGCATTCCCAGCTCCTCGATAGCAGTCTTCAGAGCGTCTGTCGCCTTAGCCCACATTTCCTCGGTGCCGATGTATTCATCGGGCCTGGTAGAGAGATATATTTTAACGTCCTCCTCCCTGAAACCGAAGATGGAAAGAACGTACAGGATTTCCCTAAGTATGGCTTTTATCTCGTTCTTCACTTGGTCTTCTCTAAGGAAGGCATGGCCATCATCCTGTGTGAACCCTCTAACCCTTAAAAGACCATATAGTTCCCCCCTCTTCTCCCACCTATATACGGTTCCGAACTCGGAGAACTTTATAGGGAGGTCCCTGTATGACCTAGTCTTGGATTTGTATATCAGTATATGGCCTGGGCAGTTCATCGGCTTGATCCCGTATTCCTCACCTTCAATATTAGCCAAAACCATCTTATCGCGGTAGAGGGTGTAATGTCCACTTATTTTCCACAGAGTAGATCTGAAGACGTGAGGAGTATATACTTCTGAATACCCGAGCCTTTCATTCACCTCCCTTATTAGCTTCATCAGCTCCTCTCTAATGACTTGGCCCTTGGGGTGATAAATAACGAGTCCCGGCCCTACCTCTTCATGGAAGCTGAAGAGATCTAGCTTCTGACCTAAAACCCTATGATCCCTTCTCTCAGCCTCCTCCAGCCAATTCAGGTATTCCTCCAACTCCTTCTGAGTGCTGAAAGCAACACCGCTAAACCTAACTAACCTTATTTCCGGTGTCGGGTTATGTGCTGAGATGTTCAAAATCTTAACAGCACCCACTTTCTTATCGGAAGGCTTGGCGCTTGGCTCTAAGTAAGCTCTGAAGCCATTCACCATATATACAGCATTATGCTCTAAAAGCTGTAGCAGCTCGTCATCACTTAGCCCCTCATACACGATTTTGAGGTTTCCCTCCTCGATCCTTAAGACAGCTCTCTCAACTTTTAGGGCGTCGTCTTCAGAAGGCCATCCCCCACTTTTCAATTTAAAATCACATCTGAAACCTCTATCATCGATGCTGCAACCTACAGGCTCCAGGCGAGGCATCTCACGGGCCACAGCGATCTGGGTGAGGAGGGCTGCCCTAGCAAGAACCTCCTGATCCAGCATAACCATCTTAGCGGGCGAGGCATCATCACCAAACCAAAATGGCGGAGGAAGTAATATTTTTGATGCTGTTTAAAGCTGATGATTATTAACCCTCCTTACTATGCAGTCCAGCTGGTCATCTTGTAAAGTGATATAGTCATAGGGGTGTTTTATCTTTATAATGAGACAAAATTTTTATAACCTTAATAACAATAATATAAATGGGTGAGAGCCATGGTGGCTGGGGTCAAGACCTAGTAAAGGGTCTGACTCCGTCACCATGGCTTTTTCACCCGCCTTTGATGTTGGTTTTCCAAGGGTTTGTAGTTTCTACGAGATCTCCTCATGAGTTAAGGACCTTCGCAGCATCCTTTTAATAAGACATATTTAATTCATTTTACCCTTCTGAACTAAGGAAGGCTAGGTTATCAGGGTCTTCTGGGCTCTTATGTAGAGTACTGCTGCTATGAGCACCAGCAGTGATGAGGTTGTTAGAACGCCCTCGTATTGAAGTACTTGATACATTAGCCCTGCTATAGCGGAGCCTGCTATAGTTCCAGCACCTATAGCTGAATTTAGGTGTCCTAACCTTTCATCCCTTTTCTCAGTTTCAGACATCGATAGTACTATGGTTGGTAGTGAAGTGCTAATGTAGGCCCAAGTGATACCTATTGCCGTGAAGATAACTCCGACCGTAACTAATATTTCAGGTTTCTGAAGGTTAACAAAGATTACAGGTATGAAGGAAGCGAAGATGATTGTTCTAGCTGCAGTGGAAATTATGAGCGGCTTCCAGGCCATGAAGGCTTTCCTAATCTGCTTGTGGACTGCAGTGTAGCTGACTGTGGAAACGATTGTCGAGTACATATATACTAGGTATACCTCAGTATCGGTTAATCCCAGATGCCTCAGTAGTGCCGGTATTGGTGTGAAAAAGACCGAGATGCCTGTGAATAGAATGCCGGTAGCTATTAGCGTTAAGGGTAACCTCCTAGCGAGTTTCTTCTTAACCATCCATCGGAGGTCTCTGAGAAGGTCCCTAAAGTTATAGATTATTTCAGGGGTGAAGAGAATTGAAGGTAGTGGTCTGAGCCTACCAGTGAATTGAGGTATGAGCGATACATAGGTCACTCTCCTAGGTTCTATGACTACATACTTATGAGGTATGAGGTATGCAAGAGGCATAAGTAGCAGTACGGCTACAGCCGTCAGCCAGAGTATAAGATCTGTCCCTATATAAGGTCTTAGAAATGCACCAATCAAGTAGCCGAGTGATAAGCCAATACTTGAGAATATGTTATATCTAGTGACTGCGGCAGCATCATGGCCTAGATAATCGGTTAAGAGCGTTGTCAGTAGAGGAGATAATACAGCGGCAAAAAGGCCCACAAGCACTGAGCCTGCAGCGACAACCCAGAATGAGGGTCCGAAAGCCATGGCCGTCAATCCTGCGGAGATCCCTGACATTGATACTAGGATAATTCCTCGCCTGCTGAGGCGGCCGAAGAATATTTTAGTCCATGACCAACTCATGAACGTGTAGGCAATATTGTAAAGGGATACTACCACTGATAGCATAGCAGCAGACCCTGTGATGTCGAGAACTCTTAAAGAACCAGCAAGGTTCGCAATTGATATAGCAACGGATGATGATATAACCACGCCATAAATTCCAGCACTCACCAATATCGAGCGTTCCCCTTTCACGTAATTCATCTTAACTCCCTCACTAACCCAAGGCGTTAAGGATGATATCGCTACCTTACCTGCATTACTATATTAATGACCTTCCAATAAAACAGCTTATATTGTTAACCCTTGATCAAAACCCCCTCAACCATTCTATCGGAGAGAGCTCTCACGATCTTAACCTTAAACGTTTTCCTTAGGAGTTCACGTTCCTTATATTCTCTAACAAGTATCACGGGGCCGTGGGGGAGCATGTAGGATATCAATGAGCCATCAGACCGTATAGCCACACCGACCGCCTTAACGACCTTACCCTCCATCCTGCGCTTACCTGCCTTATTCAGCCTCTTCACTAAAAGATAGAGCTGCCTAGCCCGGGACTTCACTGCTGGAGGCGGTTTGGGATACCCTTCAAACGCCGTCCCCTTCAGAGGCGTGAACCTGTACAGGATTATCTTCTCAGCACCCAAGCGCCACACAGCTTTAACCGCTTCCATGTCAGCCTTGATAACATCTTCATTCTCTCCGGGAAGTCCATGTATTAAGTAGACGTAGGGCCTAAGCCCGTATTTTTTCAATAACTTCACAGCCCTGAACACTTCTTCAACCCTTGAAGGCCTCCCGAGGGATAAGTGATGCTGGGGATGGCCTGACTCGAGGCCTAGGTTAACAGGGGTACCTGGGAGATACAGCCCTAATATCCTCGCCACCTCCTCGGTTACAAGGTTAGGCTTCACGTTCTCCACCATCAGGTACGCCTCTCCATTAGAGATCTCAGAAATGCCCGTGAGCTTCTTAAGGAGGGATTCGATAGCCTCAGTATTGGGTGAAGGGGATCTCGGATCTGTCAGTGGCTTAGGATAGACGAGCCAATCTCTCCCGTAGTCAAGGAAGTCAGGGGCGGAAAGGACTATTCTCCTTACACCCATTCCTATGAGCTCCTTAATCTCAGACAGTACCTTCTCTTGAGGTCTGGATCTTGCTGGACCGAAGAAAGCGGGGACTGAGCAGTATCCACAGCCTGGGGGGATGCCTATAGGGCATTCTAACCTGGCTTCAAGGTCCCCTGTCCTGCAGATGTCACACATTATACATCTTCTACCGTCTGCAAGAGGGAGGGTGGGACGGTAAAAATTGCTACACCCTCTAACGACCTCGACGTATACCCTAGCCCCCCACCACCCAGGATAGGACATGACGGCATTGATTGAGGGGGTGAACCTCCAGAGACGTTGGGTAGAAGTCCAGGCCGGGCCTGGATTCCTCCTGAGTTTCCCCTTAGACCTATATATGAGGTTGGGAACGCTTTCAAACCCCTCTCCAGCATCGAGTGCTTTCATCAGGGAAGGTATTGAAGTCTCTCCTTCCCCCCATACAACAAAGTCGAAGCCTTTTCTCAATAAGAACCCGTAATCTACGAAGGAAGGCCCTCCTGCAACAGCGGGTCCTACCCTCCACCTTCCTGCAACCCTAGTCATGGATACTAAGTCGGTGCTCATCCCTGAAACGAACAAGGCTTCATAACCGTCAAGAATGTGAGGTGATTTGTAGGCTTCTTCACATTGAATTACTTCAGCTTCATGGCCTAGGGAATCAACGATTCCTGCCACAAGCCTCGGCCCTACTCCTATAGCGTCAAGAGTTGAAGTCCTCTTAAGACGTTCCCCTCTAGCTAGGCAGTCCACCACGGCAACCTTCGAAGCCGCCCACCCTCACACTAATCGACTTCTAAGCCTTAAAAGAGGCGATTAGGAGGTTTCTGATGGGTTCGACTAGGATGTTGCGTAACCTTAAACTTAGCTATTCTCCACCCCTTATCATTCCAGACATCGTTCTCAGGTTCTTCAATCTCAATAACCTCTGCCTCCAGCCCTAAATCCCTCATAATGTAGGCGAGGTCAAAGATCCAGTCATTCACGCCGCAGGTCTCCAGGAACGAACCCGTGAACTTTATCTTATATATCCCTTCAGGTTCCACGTCTAGAAGGATTGCCTTCGATTCAGGCTCCCTGAACCTGTTATAGATTTGAATAGCCTTAACCACTTCCTTGGTTAGAGTGTTTCCGTAGTTGCCCGTCTTCCACACCCTCCCTGCATGATTACATTGCGGGAATTCAGTCTCATTCCTTACTTAGCGTAGAATATATCTTGATGAGATCGTTTACGGGGTCTGAAGAGAGATCTACCCGTAAGTCCACGAGCTTACCATACTCATCTCCGTAAATAGGGTGTCTCCCGAAGACGAGGATGGCTGCACTTCTATCCCCCCTAGCATCACCTCCCTCCACATGTCCAGCCTTCAAAGCATGAAGAAGCCTTACCGGGAAGGGGAGAGCGTTATTTTCAATGTAGATCCTACACATCTCCTTAACGACTTCACGTGTTTTCAGGAGATTACCTATGCATGCGAAGCCTTCACCGCTTACCTCAAGATGGGGTTCAGGTATCTCCTTGCCTGCAAAAACGGCAGCTCTCCCTGAAGCGTCAACGGCTGCAACCTGCCTCAGCTGAGGGTTGCTGTCATTATGGAGTGCCTGAGCCACAGCATCTTTAGGGCTATATCCCTCAGCGATCAACTCAACTATCCACTTCCCCAAGAGGGGATTTGTATATGCTTGAGTTGCAGCAGCGGCAACACCGGCCTTCCCCCAGGGGACCCTGGAACCAACAGCAATACTGCCGCTAGCCACAACCACTCCAAGCAACCCTGAGGGAATATCCACAGCCACCAGCGAGTAAGTCATCCTCTACCCACCGTCAGCAAATATTCGAGGAATTCATGAAGCTGGGCATCCAAGCACCGTAGGCAGGAAGCACTTCAAGCTTCTCCTCATCCCTCAAACTCCCACCGAAGGAGTACCTCATAACCATGTGAACGATGAGGATTTTATCGAAGGGGAAGAGGACGTATCTGATGGAGATTTTCCTGTCATCAACCATCCTACGTTCATACCAGGTGATGTAGTACCCCACCTCGGGGAGGTTCAAACTCCCTAGTTTGCCCGATACTTTACCCCCAGCATAGCCGAAGGATAATCCGTTCTCCTTCCTCGCTTTTTCAATGCTTTCCTCAGCGTTAGGCACCTCAGGGAATTCCACTTCATCAGATGACATATATCACCACCTATATGTTATACCTGCTCCTCCGATTATTAATCTGGGTTCCCGAAACTTTTATATTCAGATATATATCTGAAGATATAGTGATCACGTGTGAAGAAAATGAAGGCTGTAGATTACAGGGGAAAGCTGAGGCTTTTAATACTGGATGCCGTGAGCAAGGGGTATTGCCATGGTTACGGTATAATGAAATATCTGGAGGACTTAATAGGTTATTCGCCCGGGGCTGGAGCTGTGTATCCTCAGCTCAAGTATCTTCGCACTAGGGGCTTCATAAGGGTTGAGCCGAGGATCGAAGGTGGGAGGATGATTAAAGCCTACGCCCTCACGGAGAAGGGGAAGGAATACCTTAATGCAAGGCGTGAGGAGCTTATGGAAATTCAAGCCCTCTTAAGGGGTTTCAGGAAACTTCTCGAGATCGGTTGGGGGGACGTGATGCAGAGAATTAAGGAGATGGTTAAATTGATGCCTGTCCTTCACCCTGAACATGAGGAAAGAGTTAGGAAGGCTATAAAGGAGTTCACTTCTGAACTGGATCGAGTGTTAAGTGAGGTGAGAAAGGGTGAGTGATTCGATAGTGGTTGAGGATCTAGTTAAGAAGTACGGCGATTTAACCGCGGTGGCCGGTATATCCTTCACTGTGAAGGAGGGCGAGATATTCGGCTTCTTAGGCCCTAACGGTGCTGGTAAGACAACCACAATACATGTACTGACAACCCTTCTCAAGCCGACATCGGGAGATGCTTACGTGAACGGATACCACGTGGTGAGGGAGGCCCAAAAAGTCAGGGAGTCAATCGGTGTTGTTTTCCAAGATCCCAGCCTTGATGATGATCTGACAGCATATGAGAACATGTACATTCATGGAAGAGTCTACGGCATAAGGGGGGAGAAGCTAAGGATAAGAATCGATGAACTCCTAGAGTTTGTAGACCTGCAGGAATTCAGGAATGTTAGAGTGAAGAAGTTCTCTGGTGGGATGAGGAGAAGGCTTGAAATCGCTAGGGCTCTAGTACATGAACCAAAGATTATCTTCTTAGACGAGCCGACCATAGGTCTCGATCCTCAGACGAGGTATCACATCTGGGAGTATATAAAGAAGTTAAGGTCTGAGGAAGGAGTCACGGTATTCATGACTACTCACTACATGGAGGAAGCGGAGTTCCTAGCGGACAGGGTTGCGATAATTGATCATGGTAAAATAGTGGCTCAGGGAACGGTGGAGGAGCTTAAAAGCATGATAGGTGATGAGGTTATCTATCTGAAGTTAGGTAGGGGGCCTTCCAACGGGGGAAGCGTCCCCTGCTTAGAGGCTTCATTCATTAAGGAGTGCAGGCAATTACGTCCGGGGGAGATCGCCCTTAAAGTAGGTAATGCTGGTGAAGCGATACCTAGAGTCATAGAGCTTGCCAAGGAGAAGGGTTGGCTGATAAAAGAAGTAAGGTATAAGAGGCCCACACTCAATGATGTCTTTATCTACCTCACAGGTAAGGACATACGGGAAAGTGAGGGTGAGGCCGGGGAGAAAATAAGGCATATAATTAGGTCAAGACTCGCTAGGTGATGTTGATGGAGGCTCTAAGCGGTTTCTACGTGATGACTTATAGGCAGCTCAAGAAGTTTTCAAGAGCCCGTTCAAGGGTCATAGGCACTATAGTTAACCCAATTATCTGGGTTTTATTCTTTGGCCTTGGCTGGTCAGGAGTATTCAACTTCCCCATGGCCAAACAGCTCTTCGGAGGTGTGGACTATCTAACCTTCCTAGCCCCAGGCGTCTTAGGTATGACTCTATTCCTATCAGGTTTTATCTCAGGCATCTCAATAATATGGGATAAACAGTTTGGGTTCTTTAAAGAGGTACTAGTAGCACCGACCTCGAGGGTGGCATCAATAATCGGGAGGATATTCGGGGACTCCCTGACAACACTCATTCAGTTGCTCATAATCTTCGCCCTCCTCTACCCTTTAGCAGGCTCTCTCAGCCTCATGGGCCTTATACCGTCGCTCCTAATAGCATTCCTATCCTCAATGATGTTCAGCGGCTTAGGGGTCATCATAGCGTTAAAGATGAGGAGCTTGGAGGGCTTTCAGCTCCTCATCAACTTGGTAATGATGCCTACTCTCTTCCTATCAGGTGCTCTCTACCCGATTACCACGATGCCATACTGGATGAAGTTGCTTGCCTACGCAGACCCGTTAACATACCCTGTTGACGGGATGAGGTACTTCCTAGCCGGTACTTCCGCTCTGCAGCCAACTATCGACGTCGTTCTAGTAACAGCCTTCACAGCACTTTCACTAGGGATATCATCAGTCCTCTTCAGGAACACAACAGTTGAATAAACCCCTCAGCTACAGAATTAGACTATTCCACTCTACAAGGTAACCGAAGATCACAATATCTTTATTTATTATCTATTATGAGTCTCCCTTAAAAATGGAGGGAGGTTAAAATCTTGGTGGGCCTGTGAAAGAACTGAACGTGCTTAGGCACTTCTTCAAGCCCAAAGCAGTTGCTGTTATAGGGGCCTCAGATGACCCATCCAAACTCGGATACGATGTCTTCAAGAACTTAAAGAACTATTCAGGCCATGTCTACCCCATAAACGTTAGAAGGGAATTCGTTCAAGGCGTTAAGGCTTACAGGAGCGTCAAGAATTTACCTGAAATACCTGACCTCGCCGTAATCGTCGTGCCCAAGAAGTTCGTTAAAACCTCTCTTGCCGAGTGTGGAGAGGCAGGTGTCAAAGCCGTAGTAATAATAACAGCCGGCTTCGGTGAGACCGGGTCAGAAGGTGCTAAGGAGGAGAGGGAGTTAGTGGAGATCGCGAGAGCTTACGGGATGAGGATCATTGGGCCGAACTGTGTGGGGGTAATGGATACCTGGTCAGGGCTAAATGCCACCTTTGTAATGAATGCTAAGAGGGGATATGTTGCTCTCGTAAGTCAGAGCGGTGCGTTAGGAGGTGCCATCATATATAAGACGGTTAAGGAGTCGATAGGGTTAAGCAAGTTCGTAAGTGTTGGTAATATGGCCGATGTAGACTTTGCAGACCTTCTGAAATATCTATCCGAAGATAAGGAGAGTAAGGCTATAGCCCTTTATATTGAGGGCCTTAGAAACGGGCCAAGATTCATGGATGTCGCTAGGGGAGTTACACGCAGGAAGCCCATCATAGTATTGAAGGGAGGTAGGTATGGCGCTGCCGCAAGAGCCGTAGCCTCTCATACAGGCTCTTTAGCAGGAAACTATCGAATATATGAGGCTGCTTTCAAACAGGCAGGAGTAATTGAGGCTGAGACGATCGATGAAATGCTTAGTATGGCTAGGGCCTTCAATCAACCTCTACCTAAATACCGGGGTGAGGCAAGCGTGCATGTCGCTGTAATGACTAATGCTGGCGGTGCCGGCGTATTGCTCACCGACGAGCTAGAGAAACGGGGTTTGAAAGTCCCTCAGCTCCGTCCGGAAACAATAGGTAGACTTAAGGAGATACTGCCGCCTATTGCCGCCGTCAAAAACCCGGTGGACATGGTCGCCAGTGCTAGAGGGGAGGATTACTATAGGGTGGCGAAGATCCTCCTCCAGGATCAGGATTTGGATATGCTTGTAGCTGTCTGCGTGGTGCCTACTTTCGCTGGCATGAGCCCGACAGAACATGCTGAAGGGGTTGTAAGAGCTGTTAAGGAACTGAACACTGGAAAGCCGGTTCTAGCCCTCTTTATGGCTGGTGAGGTGTCATCTAAAGCCAGGGATTACCTAGAGAAGAACGGGATACCCACCTTCGAAAGACCTGAAGATGCAGCAGCTGCAGCGGAAGCTCTTGCTCTGCAGGCCAAGCATTTAACCCTCCCTTAAAGGAATAAAGCTAGGTGTATAATAGCGAAACCTGTGAATAGGTAAGCCTAGAAAGGCATTTCAGCTTCAAACCTTACTAACTCATCTGTAACCACCACATCATCAATATAGGTCAATCCGCTATCTTCATGAACCTCGACTAGATGGCCGTTAAATTCCTTAACATTTCCAATCACCGCGGCCTCCACGCCGGCATCCATAAGGACCTTCAGGGCATCCATCACTTTACTTCTAGGTAAGGTAGCGATCAACACTCCAGAACTTATGAGGCGTAACGGGTCTAACCCCAGAGCCCGGCATATTGCGCCCGTCTCAGGAGCTATACGCACTTTATCTCTAAACACCTCAACCGTGGTTTTAGAGGCGAAAGCTATTTCGGAAAGACCTCCCAGCAGGCCGCCTTCGGTAGGATCGTGCATTGAGTTGGGAAGCCCTGCCTCAGCCAGAGCTAGGGCTTCCCTGACAACGCTTACGTTCCTTATAAAGGTCTCAGCCCTTCCTATCACCTCCAAACTAACCCCTCTTTTTGAGAGGAGGTCCTTGAAGTCAGTTGCCAATATGGCTGTCCCCTCCAACCCAGCAGTCTTAGTCATGAGGATGACATCACCTGGTTTCGCTCCACCAGTCCTTACGAACCTATGCTTGGAGGTCACTCCCATAGCTGTAGCCGTGAGTAAAGGTTTGCTAAGGTTTGGAGTAAACTCCGTATGCCCTCCAATGACTGAGGCCCTCAAATAGTTCACTGCTTCCCCAACCTGTTCGGTGATGGTCTTTAAGAGGCTCAGACCCTCTTTAGAAGGGATATGTATGTTTAAAAGAAACCACCTAGGCCTGCATCCAGTCACTGCGATATCATTGCTTACCACAATCACCCCCAGCCATCCTATCAAGGATGTTGCGGCGGTAATGCTGTCTGAATGAGTTACAAGCACCTTCCCATCTCCTAAGTCGATCACTGCCGCATCCTCTCCTATAGCAGGGCCTACGAGAACCGAAGGATCCTTAACGCCTTCGTTGAGGAAGACTAGATTTTCCAGCAGCTCGGGAGGTAGCTTTCCAATCAATTCGCGCCACCTCATTTAACGGTATGGAGCCACTATTTAATGTGAAGAAAGAAGTATTTCCGTGAAGAGATTCAGGTACTCCTCAGCAACCTTCTCAACACTGAACTCCTCAGTGAACTTCAACGCTTCATCTATGACGCGTCTCCTTAATCCTTCATCCTTCATCAGTAGCTCAATCTTATGAACCAAGTCTGAGACGTCGCGATATTTAACTATGGCTCCAAAACCCTCCTCATCAGTTGGGATTGTCTCTACATACCTTCCGTCGCGTGTGATGATAGGGGTGCCTGAAGCTATCGTCTGATAGATTGTTGAGGAAACGACGACCTTCCCTTCACCTCTAGCTTTGGGGAGGAGATGGAAGTCGCTTCCTCTAAGATAGGAGTAGAGTTTTTCCAGGCTAGGTCTTTCCCTCCACTGGTAGATCCATCCCTCATTAAAGGGCAGTTCGCCATCAGACCTAATAATCCAGTAGAGAACATCGCCATCACTTCTTCTAATTGTCCTCAGAGCTTCGTAGAAGTCCACGTATTCCTCGGGGGGTTGCCTGCCGAAGCTGAAGAAGAGAGTCTTACCTTCTGCGAAGTGAGGCCTCACGACATCCCTCGTATTAGGTCTTAGGACAGGGTAGCTGATCACTCTAACCTTGCCGAGGTCGATTTTCAGCGGCTGAAGGATCTCTCTAATGAATCTCTCGTCGAACACTACTATAGCGTCGGAAGGGAGCTCCATTAGAGGTTTACTCCTCTCCACATTATACTCATGGAGAACTAGAACTACAGGGGTCCCAGACTTTTTTATCTTTTCGACAATGTTTTTTAAGGCTCTAACAGGCAGTCGGAAGTAGCCTTCAATTAGAAACACATCGAATCTATGCATGAGGAATTCTTCAACATTAACCCAACCCTCATCGAAAGGGTTGTTAACCTCAGCATAAACCCTCCTGACCCAGGGCTCATCAGCCACGTCCAAGTGACGGTGATGCCAATCCGCGTCCGCAGTGGATTCTAAGGGAGCGAGGACAAGGATTTCATGACCTTTACCTACCCATTCCCTCCCTAGAGCTTCAGCATGGAGCGAGACACCGCACGTCGCGTTCCACCGCGATAGAATCCCTATCCTCATCGCCCATCCCTAGAAATATTTCTCATCCATTCATTATAGCTATGTTCTCCCTTTTGGGAAACAGGCACCTTGATGAAGGTCTGAAAGCGTTTCCTCGAATAGCGGAAAGAATAATTTGCTGCTACCACCCCAAAGATCAGGTGACGTAATTGAGTAGCGATGTAATCGATATTATAATATCAGAGGCGAAATCCCTTCATTCAAAAATTGTTGAGTGGAGAAGGGACTTCCACATGCATCCTGAGCTGAAGTATGAGGAGTTCAGAACCTCTGAAGTAGTGTCTGAGGTGCTCAGCAGCCTCGGGTATGATGTTTTCAGGCTTGAACCTACTGGAGTCGTAGCCTCCTTAGGTTCTGGCTCCCCTGTCGTTGGTTTAAGGGCGGATATGGACGCCCTCCCCATCCAGGAAGAGAATGACGTACCATATAAATCAAGGGTGCCTGGGAAAATGCATGCATGCGGGCATGACGCACATACGGCAATGCTGCTGGGGGCTGCACACATAATAAAGAAACTGCATGATAGGAACCTAATTAAAGGTAAGACGAAACTGATATTCCAACCGGCGGAGGAGGGGGGTTTAGGGGCTCGAAAGGTTGTGGAGTCAGGGGCTGTTAATGATGTGAACGCGTTCTTCGGAATACATGTATGGGCATCCCTACCGTCGGGGACTATAGGTATACGAGAAGGCCCCCTTCTTGCATCAGCCGATGCTTTTCAGGTGATCATTAAAGGTAGAGGAGGTCATGCGGCCCAGCCCAACCAGGCAGTTGACCCAATAGTTATCGCTGCTGACATGATCAACGCATATCAGAAGGTAGTGTCAAGGGAGGTCAACCCCCTTAAACCTGCGGTCATTACGGTGGCCAGCATCAAGGCTGGCACAACCTTCAACGTGATACCTGAGGAGGCTGAAATGCTTGGAACTATAAGGACTTTCGATGAAGGGGTCAGGGACTTTATAGTCAGCAGACTTCAAGAATTAACGGAAGGGATCGCAAGGAGTATGAGGGCCTCAGCTAGATTCCAGCTGGTAGGGGATCATATACCGCCCACAGCCAATGATGAGGGCCTAGCTGATTTCGCAAGAGAACTCCTCAAACCTATAGGAAGGATTGTGAGGCCTGAAAGAACAATGGGTGCCGAGGATTTCGCCTTCTACACGACGAAGGCCCCCAGCCTCTTCATCCTGCTGGGCATCAGAAACGAGAAAAAAGGAATAATATACCCACACCACCATCCCAAATTCGACGTCGATGAGGATGTACTATGGATGGGTGCCGCGATCCACGCCGCGCTAGCATACGGGTACACTGAAAGGTATCGTTAATTATAGTATAGTAATAATTCTTACGTAATTACTGTAAGGGTCACCATTCTAATGCGGGATGAGGTAGGTGAGGGCATATCTCCAGGCTTTCTATGCCGTTGACTCTGATGGGAACATAGAGGTTCTCTACTTAAATAAGTCATGGATCGTGAGAGATAGTTCCTGGGCATCACTATCTAATTCACCTTATCCAGGTCACGTGCTCGGTGGGGCTGTAGACATATACGCGCCGCAACCCTACATGCCTGCTGAAGAAGGGAAGGTATTAGCTGTTAAGAAGTTCCCCACTCCTAGAAACAGAGTTAACTCTGAAGAATACGATTATCTTCTCCTCCTTCAGCGGGATAACATCGTCATCAAGATACTTCACGTTAGACCGGAATGCCATGTGGGGGACTATCTGCGTTTAGGCGACCTACTTGGAGGGTATCTAGACTCAGGCTTCTTCTATCCGTGGACAGAGCCCCATATGCATGTAGAGATCAGGAGTAGTGACGACCCTATAAGAGCTCTCGGAAGTCACCAACTAAGGATTCACCCCGAACTGCTATCCTACATGAGCTCCCTTAACTGCTCAAAGGGAGATGAGTTTATAGTGGTTGGCAGCTTTGCAGGATATCCTCTAGCAGTTCCTCAAGACGGCGGGTATTTCTGCAGTACGGCTTACGGTTTTCAAGCCCTAGTTGATGGTGGAATACCCCATTATGGGTACGGTGCGTTAATCAAAAGAATATCAGAGCATATCAGCGGTTCAGTTGCGGAGGATCCCTTTGTTTACGTAGGCAGTAACAGAATTGGGGAGGTCATTAAAGTATTAGACGACCGCCTCATTTTCAAACCATCGGCTAGGCCTTCGGTCAATGGAAAGATCCTTAAAGGGTTAGGGTTCTATATCCTCCGAAGAGCCGTCAAGTTAATCGGTGTGAATACCCGTCTTAGGGCAGGGGATAAGGTAAAAATCTATTGGGTTCCTTCCACCGTGATTCCTAATAGGTTCCTCCACCGATTTAGCAGTGATTGAACCTGCATGCTAGGCTCTCTTAACGTATCTATATCTCTCTATAATTAACTCGGTGCCCTTTTCATCGATCCTGAACTCTGCAGGCAGTTTCACACCGTTTGAAAGCGTGAAAGCTTTCACATAACCCTCCTCAACTTCTTCAGGCACTAAGATTTGCTTGCCCATATCGCCGGCACCCGGCCGCTCCACAATGATGTAGTCCCCTTGAAGCTTAACGGTGACTTTTGCAAGTCCCTTAAATGATTCGTAGACACCTTCAAGTGACTTGAGGATTCTTTCCCTAGTGACAAATGGTAGGGAGTTAGGATCTTCCCCCAGCCAGTCTGCGAGCACGTACATCCCTATCTGCGAGGGTGGATAGTTGGCAGAGTTCTCAAGTACTGCAACACCAACGCCTTCACTCTCTATATATCCTATGAATCCTGTGTATGTAAGCACTGATCCGCTATGCCCGATTAACTTACGTCCTAAGAAGTTAGGGTATATGATTAGGCCGTAGCCGTAGGACTCCCCTCTAAAGAGTTGCCAAGGAACTTCAATATACGGTTTCTCCATGGCCTTAATAGATCTCTCACTCACAATCCCCTCACCTCTGTTCAAGAACATCCTCAAATATTTCGCAAGGTCAAAGGTATTGCTGAACAGGCCACCGTCAGACGTTATTCCATACGGGAAGGGCTTCCTCACATGCTTACCTTGTAAAGTAACGTAACCTACTGCAACATCGGGATCGGCTTCTATCTCTTCCTTGCTGAAGTAGGACCTCTTCATACCTAATGGCTTCAGGACGTTATCTCTAACGTAATCCACGTACCTGAGCCCTGAAACCTTACTTATAATGAGGCCTAGAAGGACGTATCCCATGTTGAGATAGAAGAACCTCTCCCCAGGCTCGGAAACTCCCCACAATCCCAAATCCCTAGCTAAAGGTAGGATGTCCTCCGGCTTTGAGACAGGAAGCCAATCATTTCCAACACCCATAAAGCCCTCGATGAGAGCTTCAGCGTAGCTGGTGGATGGGAAACCCGAGGAATGTGTTAAGAGGTGATGCACCTTTACTTCCCTTCCTCTCGATCTCAGGTCTATTGGAAGGTACTTGCTTACAGGGTCCTCTAGATCAATAAGTCCTTTCTCGGCAAGCTGCATTACAGAGAGGGCGGTGAATGACTTCGTTATAGAGCCCACGCAATAAAGAGTACCGGGTGTTGATGGAAGGCCGTTCTCAAGATCTCTGTAGCCGAAGCCTCTCGAGTAGATGATCTCCTTATCCGTCGTTACTGCAACACTGATGCCGGGTACTTTATAAGCTGACAACCTGCTTAAGATGAATGCCTCAGACCTTTGTAAATTTCCTACATCATTAACCATTATCTCACATGGTCTACCTCGAAGCTGGGGAATAAGGATTTTTCCATGCGGATCCTTAGCTAGAGAACTCTGTGTAAAACCTGTAGGTAAGGCCTTAAACGCTGTTAAAGCTATAAATTAACCGCTTGTAGTATGGTGACATGATTTTGTTTCAATTACGTAAATTATTAAAAAATAAGAAACAACAACCTTATTATTCACGGTAAAGCTAAAATCGAAGTATGTGAGGTTATGCAAATGTATGGTTGGGGAGGTAATGTAATATACGTGGATTTAAGCAGGGAGAAGGTTTCAATAAAGCCTCTTGACCCTAGCGAGGCCAAGATGTTTCTAGGGGGGAGAGGCCTTAATTCCTACAGGCTATTTAAGATGGTTAAGCCAGGTATTGACCCCCTCTCCCCTGATAACGTTCTTGTGATTGGTAACGGAGTGCTTGCAGGCACACCTGTAGGGCAGACCAGCAGGACCCACATAAGCACTCTATCGCCGTTATCCGGTATCCTAGGGGATGGGAATGCAGGCGGTGAATTCTCAGCGACTCTCAAGTTTGCAGGATATGATCAGATAGTTATCACAGGAAGGGCTAGTAAGCCGACCTACATATGGATTGAAGACGATCACGTGGAGCTACGTGACGCCACCAGCCTCTGGGGCCTTAAGATGGGTGAGTTAGTGGATGCCTTAAGGGATCTGCACGGGGATGATATATCAGTTGCTGGTATAGGGCCTGCAGGAGAGCACTTTGTAAGGTTCGCAACTACTATGATAGATAAGTATCACAGTGGCGCAAGGGGTTCCGGAGCTGTATGGGGGTCTAAGAACCTGAAGGCGATAGCGGTCAGGGGGACTAAAGGTGTTGAGGTGGCGAACCCTGAAAAGTTCTATGAGCTGGCTAAGGAGGACCTGGATTACTTCAAGAAGAACGACTTCGTTAAGAAGATCTACAGGGTTATAGGGACTCACTACGGTCTCCTCCAATGGTATCCTGGGTGGAAATACTTCGAGAAATATTTAGGTCCTGAAGACCTGCCCCCGGGATTGAGGCCTCAGGACTTCGCGAGATTTGAGGTGGGTAGAACTCAATGCTATAGCTGTCCAATAGCCTGTAAGGACGTCTACCATTTGCCGAGGTGGAACGAGACTGGAACCTCAAGCGAGTTTGAAGCTCTGTATGCCTTAGGCGCTAATAACGCGGTCACGGATACTGAGGCAGTGCTCAAGATGGAGCATATGGCGGATGAGTACGGGATGGACGTGATTACTCTAGGCGATACATTAGCGATGGCTAAGAAGCTGTATGAGAAGGGAATAATCAATGACACTGACACTGGCGGCATACCTATGAAGTGGGGTGATGCGGAGACTCAGATTAAGCTCATTGAAATGATAGCCTATAGGGAAGGCTTCGGTAATAAGCTGGCCGAGGGTTATAGGAACTTCGCTAAATTGATAGGGCCTGAGGCTCTAGAGTACAGCTATGATGTGAAGGGATTAAGCAGAGGATGGTACCACGTCGACTTCTTCAACGGCATATTCACGCTAGCCCACGCTACCTCGACAAGAGGAGCTGATCACCTGAGGGGGAGGAGCTGGGCCTACTGGGAGAACGACCTCAACATGGATGCAAACGTTGTTAAGGCCATGCTTGATGCGGGCCTGCCAGATTACAGGAAAGATCCTGTTGGCTCCCTTATATGGAGTGAGAGGGCATGTACACTTGCAGACTCTCTGGGCAGATGTAAGGGCTCCATCAACACATGGCCTCAGGCAGTGCCTCTAGTCTGGAAGTACCCGATATTCAAGGGGCTGGCAATGCTGTTAACGGCTGCAACGGGCGTCGAATACACTGAAGAATCATTGATTGAGGTGGCTGACAGAATATACTTGATCGAGATGGCCTTCAACTATAGGCAGGGGATTAAGAAGAAGCACTTCGCCGTCCCGTTCCCGCCAGAGATCAAGAACACTCCAAAGATTAAGGAGGAGATGAAGAGGCACTGGGAGATGGTGGACGAGTATCTTGAAAGAAGGGGATGCGATGTGGAGACAACCGCCCCTAAGAGGGAGACCCTAAAGAAGCTCGGTGTTGAGTGGGTTGCCGATGAGATAGAGGGCAAGGAATTCCCTGAGTGGGATGGTCCGCCTCTGTGGGAGTTAAACAAGTACCCAAGCGGGAGGTGAGGTATGTGAGCAGGAAGATACTCGTAATAGATTATGAGTCATGTACGGGCTGCCACCTATGCGAGCTCGCATGCAGCATCAAACACGAAGGTGTGTTCAATCCTTACCTCTCCAGGATCTCGGTACTGACGAAGCCGGAGATACAGACCTCAACTCCTGTGTACTGCCTGCAGTGCAATGATGCCCCATGCGCTAGAGCATGCCCGGTTAATGCGATAACCTTCAACGACAGGACAGGGGCTTGGGAAATAGATTACGGTAGGTGTATAGGCTGTAGAGAGTGTGCCTACGCATGCCCCTTCGGAGCCATAAAGCTCAACGTCACGGCTGAGCCCATCAAGTGCGATCTCTGCGGTGGCGACCCTGAGTGTGTTAAGGTATGCCCTCACAACGCACTAATATTCGGCTCCGAGGATGAGGTGATAAGGGAGCTGCAGAAGAGGAAATCAGTGGGCGTGGTTTACAGCCTCTACGAGAAAGGCAGTCAGTCATTGCCGGGGAACAGGGTGAGAGAGGCTGAAGAAGCCGTGAAAACGCTCTACGGAATATGGGCTAAAAGGAAAGACCTAAACATTTAGCCTTTTTTAAATGGAAGAGTGATTTAAGGTGTATCGCCCTAGGCTTTTCTCTTTTCTTAACAGTTTGTTCAGAGCCTATTATTAGTATGAGATGATGGGTCTTGACGAGATACGTCCTAGACGTAGTAACTGAGAGATGCACCGGATGTATGAAGTGTGTGTACGCCTGCTCATGGGTTAAGGACAGAGTTCTCGACCCAGATCACGCGAGGATAAAGATCGTGAGCAAGGGAGGGATCGTCTTAGACGTTACATTATGTAGGCATTGCAATCCGGCTCCATGCGTCGAAGTCTGCGAATTCGATGCACTAAGAGTTAAGGAAGATGGCACTGTAGTGCTGGATGAAAATAGATGCACTGACTGTAAGGCCTGCAGGAGCGTATGCCCCTTCGGAGCCATTACAGACTCTGGTGGGGGGATGCTCATCAAGTGCGATCTCTGCGGTGGCGACCCTGAGTGTGTTAAGGTATGCCCTCACAACGCACTAATATTCAGGCCTGTGGTATCACAGTATCCCAACATCGGTGGTAAATCCGTTCACTCGGTAAGAGAGTTATTGGAAGCTAAGGAGAGGTGAGTTAGGATGGACTACGTTATTATTGGTGGCGGTGTAGGTGGCCTCTATACTGCGTATTACCTTCTCAAGGAAGGCGTCCCAGGCGAGCGTTTGCATATAGTCACTCAGGAATGGCCACCCTACACTCGGCATAGGCTAGGGGAGATCCTCGAGTCAGGCTCCCCCATAGATAACGCGTATCTAGGCATAGTCCCTCATTTAAAGAGGGCGGGTGTGGAGTTCATTATTTCGAGAGCGACAGGCCTAGATCCTTCGGAGAAGAAAGTCATTATTGATAACGGCAAGGGCATAAGCTATGACGAGCTCATAATCTCCACAGGTGCCTCCCCATTCATACCGCCGATTAAGGGCGTTCATCTTTCCAATGTGAGCACTTTCTATGATATAAAGGCGCTTGAGGAACTCATTAAAGTCAAGAAGAGCCTCCGGATCACTATAATAGGTGGTGGTCTCGTAGGATTAGCTGCTGCCTCAGCGTTAAGGAGAAGGGGCCACAGGGTTATTATCTTGGAGAGGCTTCCCTACCTCTTACCCACAGTACTGGATGAGTTCCCTGCTAGGATCTTAAGCGATTATCTCAGAGGAGAAGGCGTGCATATCACCTGCGGGGAGGAGGTCAAGGAACTTGTAGGGGGGAAAAGAGCGCAGTATGTGAGAACTAACTCAGGAATCCGTGGAACTGACTTAGTCATCTTAGCCACTGGTGTGAGGCCTGAAACCAAATGGCTAGAAGATTCTGGGATTGAATTAGGTAGAGGCGCCATTAAAATTGATAGGAGAGCAAGAACCTCCTTAAGTAATGTACATGCACTAGGGGATGCTGCACTCAGCCATGACTACATCACAGGCAGGGAAGTCTACAGACCTCTAGGCTTTATCGCTGCCCACTACGCGAAGGTCGTTGCGAAAGACCTCACAGGCGATAGCAGAGCAAGCAAAGGTATAATCCCTACCCTATATGAGAGGGTTCTCGATGTCCACATCATAAGGGTAGGGCTCTCCATGGCTGAAGCATCATCCCTAGGACTGAGCAGTGAAGTCTTCTGTGATAAGACAGCCGATAGAGTTGAGTGCTGGGTGAAGGAGGCTGGTGGCGCTAAATTGGGTTATGAATTAATTACCAAAGACTTTGTTAGAAGGAATAAGGCCTGGGATGTATACACAGACATAAGAGATACATTCGCCTAAAATTATTCATGAAGCCCTGCCTCCCTGGAAGGGCTCAAGTATTTCCTTGATCTAGTGATTAGAGCAGGATCTCTAACACATTTAGAGAACTCGCTATCGGATACTCTCCTGATCTTCGGAGGTGCCCGTGACTTAATAGGCCTTAACACAATCTCACCATCAGGGAGTTCGTTGAGCTCAAGAACGATGTCAGACCAGTCAAGATAGACGCTCGGAATCTTCTCATCCCTGCTCAACTCGAGGTATCGTAAGCTGGAGACTCCTGCGGCTTTCAAGTTATTAACGGCATACATCCCATACCTATACAATATGACTGGATTGGAAGGATAGGCATGGAAGATTCTTTCAGGGTTAGCAATAAACATGAATTCAACGCCTTCAGTCTTGGCGTGCTCTAACTCTATTCTGGTCACCTTAGGCGGGTCAATCGCTAGAGGGTTAAGATACGTTATTATTACGTTCCCCCCAGTCCTCTCTTTTACTCCCTCGAAGATCTCAGATATCTTGGGATTGAAGGTTATCACGGAGATTTTTCTTCCCTCCTTTAGGAGGTCGTAAATCTCTTGAGCTAGAGCCCACATCAGATTAGTGTATGTGAAGTCTCTCCCTGTTCTGTTCACGAGAACTAAACTAGTGCCTGGTTGCAGTACATCTGGAAGTATCTTGTGCAACATTACGCAGGATATTCTATAGGCTTTCCTCTTAGTTTTAAGCTTCTCAAGAGTTCTCCCGCTTAAGTAGTTAAGGATCATAACCCCGTTCTTAGTTATCTCGAAGGGTATGGAGGTAACCAAGACCTCCCTCCCACGGAACTTCTTCACATTTATGAACCTTTCTATACCTGCTGTACTTTCCTGAGATTTACCTATTTCCAAAACGACATCCGCTACGAATTCGAGAATCCTGAGATCTTCATCGTCCGCTAAGATCTTATCGGCTACCAGCACAAGAAGGAAATCCCTTACACTAGTAAAGCTATACAGGGATGTCTGGATCCATGCCCTCTTTGAAACATGATCTTTAAGTACCTTCAGAATAGGTGATATGCTGTCTACGACCACCACCTTATTAGTTTCGGATGACTTAGCTATGATGTCGGTTATCTGATTTATTATTTCTGGATCGCTGAGAACCGGAAACTCCTTGATTTTAATGAAGCCTTTCTCCGATAGGCGTTTAAGATGTATGCTCATGCTCTCTGCTTGGTAGAATAATTTATGGGACGTCTCACCTATCGTAATATAAGTGCTTTTGTTTCCTGCTTTCTCTGCATTGCTAGCGACTAACGTTATGGCGAGGGTGGTTTTCCCTGTCCCCGGCTCACCTTCTACGAGAAGGACTGTCCCTGCCATCAGCCTCCCTAAAAGCTCGTCTAATTCATCTACCCCCCAACTAAGTCCGCGGATACCTGGCTTTTCCTTGCTGTCGGGCAAGCTGACCACCTGATGCTGCCCTTCATATAAGTATTCTGCGTTCATGATTTGATGTGTGATTAGGAATTAATACTTTTTATTTGCTATTCTATTTAGTATGCTGAGATGTCGTATCCTCAGCTAAGTAGTTAATTATGAGGTGCGTGGAGTGGCCGGTGATAACGGTGAGGCTTCTAAAGCTGTTGAGGCTTACGTGAAGCATTTCGTTGTCACTAATCTAAAGAAGAGCATTCCAGGCCTTCACATGTATCTTTCGGGAGTTGCATATAGTAGATACGGTATGAGTTTAGAAGACCTTATCTGGAGGAGACCTAAGGTTTTCGTTGAGCTCTTACTTGACTACTTCCGGGCTAAGGAGGTAGTGGCCTCTATTCTTGAAGTGCTGTTTAAGGAATTAACGAACATGCCGGGAGGTAGGGAAGCCCTTGAGAAGTTGCTGGACGGGGATGAGGAGGGTTTCAGAGATCTGGCCGTTAAGCTGTTACGTGAGGAGGCCAGGAAATGGGTTAAGAACTTAATGATTTAAAATTAATTATGGTTAATAATCTAGCTGCAGAGCAGAATGTCGCCAATAGAAAAACTTGAGCACATAGTGTTATCATTTTTAAATCCCGGAAGAGATATCATTAGTGTCAGCATCTCAGTGAAGGTGTAGGTTTTGTCCATTAAACGCAGGATGTTCATGACGGTAGACCTAGGGAGTGCACGTGAAGATTACTTCCATATAGATTGCTAGGAGGTTCCATAATGTGAAGAAGGAAGGTGAGCAGGGTATTAACGGTGATTGGAGTCAATGCATCTTTTATCAATATATGCTTGTCACATCTACTAGGCAGTTGGCTTCCATATGTGACTGTGCCCTCCTCACAGGCGACATCAACACGTCGTTTGTTACATCGCTTCATCTCAGGCCTAAGGAGTTAAGGGCGTATACGGTAGATTTAGGGTTCAGTGGAAGGAGTCATACCAAGTACGCAAGGTATGTTGCTAAGGAGGTCGGTCTCGGAGATCATAGGATATTAACTCCTTCAAGGGAGGAGTTCCTTGAGGCAGTTGACTGGCTACTTGAAGAGCTCAGGGTGATTGATCCTTTAGAGATCGCTACGGATGCCGTATATTATATCGCCGTGAAGGCGGCGGCAGAGGATGGTTGCAGGTGCCTCCTCACCGGTGACGGAGGTAAGGATCTCTTCCTCGGCTATCAATTCATGCTGAAGTTAAGCGATGAAGAGCTTAGGGCTTGGATAAGGAGGGCCTCCACAAGCGCTTGGCTGCCGACAGTGTGGCTAGGGAGTAAGTTAGGCGTGGTTGTTGTAACCCCTCTCTACTCTGAGGCCGCTAAAGAGGTAGCCCTTCAGGTCCCCATACATTGCTTATTGGATAGGAAGAACGGTTTCGAGGAAGTCCTCCTCAGAAGTCACCTCGAGGCTTTCGGGCTGGAGCGTATTGCGTGGAGGAAGAACAGCATCAACAGCGGGAAGGATTTTCTAGATGCTCTGAAAAACATAGCGAAAGATATTATCAGTGATGAGATCATTGAAGAGGCTGCGTTAATCCAGGGATTCAAACCCCCTACTCCCTTACATGCGTTTCTCGCTTACAGGCTTTCCGAGCTAGGAATTGAACCACCGCCGAAGTGCAATGATGATAATATGAGATGCCCAATATGTGGGAGATGCATCACGGGCGACCATTGCAGGTACTGCGGAGCTTACCTGGTGAAAGGCAAACCTCACTTCATCGTCTGAGAACTCAATAATGTCTACCCGCTCATTCTTTATTAATTAATGGCGTAAGGAGAAAGCTGGAAATCATGTGGGATGAGGTAGTAAGGGATTGAGTAGTAGCGTGCCGAGGATCAGGTTAAGATACTCGAGCATGGTGAATTACTTGGCGATGACTTATAGGACTTTAGTAGCAATAGGCTTTATCATTGTAGTGGCAAGGAAGCTGACGATATCAGAATATGGGTTGTGGGGGATAATTCTATCAACTACGCAGATGCTTTCCTCCCTAGTTTCTCTATGGAATTTCTGGATGAGCCGCTACTTAGGAAGGGGCTTCTCAGAGGCCTTCGGATCGGCGATCGCGTTAAGCACTATCTACTGGGTAGTGGGGGGTGCGGTTTATGCCGTGCTAGCTTACGGTGAGTACCTGATTTTAGGGTGGGGCCTCCCCTATCTGATGTTGGGTGTGTTGATCTTCATCTTCAACATATACTTCTCCACAGTTAACAGTGCATTAAGTGTCGTTAAACCTGAGGGTATGGGATATATTCGCTTCATATATGAGACGTCTAGGATAGTGCTCGCATATCTTTTCGTTGTGGTTCTAAGCTTTAAACTATCTGGTGCGGTGCTTGCGATGGCCCTCTCACTGGCTATAGGAAGCATTGAAGGTCTTCGCATCCTCTTAAGATTGAGGACGGTGTCGCTGAAGCCCTCAAAATCATTGATGCTTAGATGGCTTAAGGGTATCTACATTCCTGTGATTTCCGTTGTGAATGGTTTCCTACTTAACGGTTTGAGGGCCTTCACAGCATGGCTCACGGCCAGCGACGTTCCCGTAGCTTATCTTAACGTCGGCCTGTCTGCACAGGCACCAATTCTGACGGCTTCCTCAGCCACTACGCCAGCCCTATATGCTAGGGCTCTGAAGAAGCCTCAGGGAAGCGATCTATCTGAGGTATTGAAGATCTACTTCCTTATAACGGGCTTCCTCACGTTTACATTTATAGTCTTATCTAAGCCAATAGCAACTCTCTACAACCCCGTCTATAAAGACGCATATATAATCGTCTCAGTTATATCACTCTACGCCCTGGTTACAGGCCTCATAAGCATTCACAGCACCTTACTCATGGGGGGTGAGAAAGTAGATGTTGAGGGCAGCATGTCCTTTAACGAGCTCAGGTCATCATACCTCTTCAAAATTCCCTTCCTGATGCTGGCCGCGACAATCGCTACTTACGGCATGTCCGCTTCAGCTATAATGCTCTCCCAAGATAAGTCCTTCCTTACAGACTCACTGTATGTCGTAGCATCACTTGCTATTTCCTCCATATTACCTCTCCCCTACGTGCTGAGGGAGGTGAGGAAGCTAGTCACCTATAAATTCCCTAGGAGGGAAGCGCTAACGACGTTAGTTGCTGGGGGAGCGATGACGCTCTTCTACGTGTTCGCAGGCTTCAACAATATTACAGTGCATTCCTTCTGGAGGGACGGAGTCACGCTGGCTATAGCTGTCGGCATCGGAGGATCTATATATGTTGCGGTATGGCTGATCATGTCTAAATGGTTGAGGGGGCTGGTGAAGCTGGCTTTGAGCGAGCTTCTTCATTAGAAGTCCTTTAAACCTCTGATGGGATTAAAAATCATTTAATTAATTTTAACATTCTAAGGATTTCCTCTAAGGTTCTTCCGGGAGGGGCTTGAATAACGGTTATACCGGATGCTGCAAGCCCTTGAGCTAGGTTGGGACCCATGTTAGGGGCTAGGAAGATGCTCACATTGTTTTCCTTGAGCCACTGCGCCAGCATATACCCGGCTCCACCGCCGCTCATTGAAGCGGGGTTCTTCAATACCTTAATATCCTTAGCTGAGCCGTCAGCTATGTCAACTATCGCTATGTAGGGGGACCTTGCAGCCACCTGAGATATAATGGATTTGAGGCCTGCGCTGTTCTCCACGGGTGCCGCTACCCGTGCCACCCCTCCTTTAAGTGTCAGGCTCTCCCTATATTCCGTGGTAGCGACGGGAGGGCTCCAGGCCCTCCACCCTCTCCTCTGACCTCCTTTAATTGGGCCGTAGCCGGCCGTTATTGGCGGGGGTTCAAAACCCGCCGCCGGGCTTCCTCTCCCCTACAATTTTCTTAAGCTCTTCTATCCTTTCCTCAACGCTCTTCAGCTCTTCCTGCAGGTCTCTGAGATCCTCTTCAAGCTCTCTCTTATATTCTTCAAGCATCTCAAGTTCATCCTCAGGCCTCATTGGAGGTGGCGGGTACATCCACGGATATGGAGGTTGGTAAGGATATTGGTATTGGGGTGTCTGCCCCTGAGGCTGCTGATAGGGTTGAGGTGGCGGGTATGGTGGGGGAGGCATATACCTGAACATCCTCCTCCAGTATCTGAACCAAGACATTCGAAACTCACCAACTACTACTATTAATCAGAGCTATTAACGTTGTGCACGATATTCTTTCAGGCGATATCTTGCTCAGAAAATGCAGAGGGGTTGACTGGCCTTGAGTGAGGGACGCTCCCCTTGGAGGTGGCGGAGAGGGTTTAAAGGCAGGGGGAGAAGGCCTAAGCCAAGGCTCCTGGGGTTTATCCCCCCTAATGAGGTGATCTTCATCCCTTATATCAATGGTGAGGAAATGGGGGGTGAGCCGGTCGTAGTGGCTCCCGATGAGCTCGAGGCATTAAGGCTAGTATACTATCTAGGCCTAACTCAGGAGGAAGCCGCTCAGAGAATGGGTGTCTCACGAGGAACTCTATGGAGGCTGTTAAGTAGTGGAAGAAAAAAAGTTATTGCAGCTCTTGTGGAGGGAAGGCCTCTCTCCCTCACAGTCACTTAGCCGTCTGCAATGTCCAAGACTTGCCTAATTCTTCTGCAAATCTTTTCCAGACCTCAAGCATTGCTTTATACGTCTCCATATAGTAGGTCATCGCAAGATACCAGGACCACAGACTCATCCACTCATACATCATGGTGTAGGGGTCTGGAGGGTAGGGAGGTATCCAAGCATAGGGGTAGTAGGGGTAAGCCATCCTCCACCACCCCCTCACACGGAGCTCACCAGTAAGGATATGGTAGGTATGGGTTAGGGTACCAGTAAGGCCTCCACCAGTAGGTTGTTGGATAGCCGTACCACCCATACCTTGCTAGCCATGGATAGCCTGAGGGCCACCAGCAATACCCTCTACCATATACCCATCCAGGCCTCTCCCATGGGGGTAGATGGCTGAAAGGTCCGTTTCCAGGCCAAGGGCCTGACCATCCTCTCCTGCCTTTCCACCCACCACGTCCGAAACCAGGAAACCACCAAGACATTAGTTACCACCAAGAATTATGTGTTATTGCACAATATAAGTGTTCACTCAGTTCTTTTTTTAAAGAGTTCATAGCTTTTAATTCAAAGTCCAATTTAATATACTCGGTGGGTTTAAGGACGTTGGGGGTCTACGGCAATCCCTACATATCTGTAGGGCTTCTCCTGATTCTAGGCCTCGCCTTAGGCATGCTCTTCAAGAAGATCGGTTTGACCGAGATACTTGCGTACATATTCGCAGGCATTATTGTTGGTCCGTTAATGGGTTTGGAGATCCCCGAGAACTTCTTCCCTGCTATCACATCACTAGCCCTCGCCCTGGTAGGTTACATGGTCGGTTTAACGTTCTCCAGGACATTCTTAAGGAGGTCTGGGAGGGAGGTAATGATAATACTTGTCGTTGAGGTTGTAGTCACGTCATTCTTCGTTTGGCTATTCACCTACGTCTACACATGGAATTTGCCTCTCTCTGTTGTACTGGCCTCCCTTGCCCCTGCCACAGCCCCTGCAGGGACTATCGCGGTATTCAGAGATTTGAGAAGCAGGGGGAGGCTGACAGAGGTAGCGACCGCGGTCGTCGGTCTAGATGATGCTGCCGGGATAGTGATGTACACAGTCGGCATAGTTGCCACGAAGTCACTGCTAGGCGGTAGTGTCTCACCAGCCACCTCAGCCCTTAACGCACTCTGGGAAATCCTTGGGGCCGTAGGCCTGGGCTTAGGCCTCGGTTTCTTCATAGCTGTCGTTGGGAGGAGGATACACCTTACACAAGACCACATATTCGTCATCGGTTTAGCAGCATCCATACTGGGATGGGGGCTAGCTGACTACATCCACGTCTCCGACATACTCACATGTATGCTTATCGGGACTGCAATAATAAACTACAGTAAGAGATTCGGCTACATATCCTACGAAATGATAGACAGGATCATGACCCCAATTTTCATCGCCTTCTTCGGAGCCGTGGGCATGGAGATATCCCCCCAGCTCTTCATAGCCACTTTAGGTCTTGCAGTCGTGTACTGCATTGGAAGGACTGTAGGTAAGGTGGTGGGTTGTTGGTCAGGTGCCGTACTAGCGAAGTCAGAAGCTAAACTCAAGAAATACTTGGGGATAGCACTACTTAATCAGGCAGGAGTCGCTGTCGGGCTAGCTGGGCTCGCAGCCAGGGACCTAGCGGCATACGATTTAGGTCCTCTCATAATCACCATAATCGCAACTACAACCACGATATTCCAGATAGTCTCTCCCTTAGGTACTCAATATGCGGTTAAGGCAGCTGGAGAAGCACATCAAGGTTTCTAGACCTGCTGACGCCTCAGCCTCCTCAAGTAGTACTTTTTACCTCCATACTTAAGTTCAACAAGCTTCCCCTCATCGATCAGCCTCCTCACTACACCCCAGTCGCTTCCAGCCTTATGTAGGAATTCATCTACAGCGTCTTCACGCATGGGGTGGACGGACGTTATTGAGAGGAGGTCCCTCACAACATCGCCTGTCAACGTGAATTCCGTCCCTTCAAACCCTGTGAGTAGCTCGGCATTAATGCCTCTCTCTTTAAAAGTTTGGTAGGCGGTGTTGAGAACCCCCTCATCAGGGGGCATCACCCACTTCTCAGCGGGTGGACGTGTAGGCACGGAAATATATGCTTTTCTCGGCCTTAAGCCGGCGATGAAATCGGCAATTGAATGGAGTTCCTGAAGTGAGTCATTGACTCCTTTAACAAGCATCGTCTCTGTAGCCAGGTATCCTTTAAACTCACGTGAGAATTCCCTGATCCCCTCCAAGATAAGGTCAAGCCTTAGCAACTTGTGAGGTCTGTTGACACGTCTCCACACCCCCTCTGTAATCGCATCGACCTTGAGTGAAACCCAGTCCGCGTGCAGCAAGGAGTTCCTGACATCCTCATCCCAGATGAGAGAGGAGTTGGTTATGACAGCTATTCTAAGGCCTAGTTCCTTAATCCCCCTGATCTCGTCACCGATATCCACATCTAGGGTGGGCTCCCCGTCAGGAACGAACGTCACGTAGTCTATTCTCCCGCCTTCCGAGAGAACCTTCTCAACCTTCCTCTTCACGGCATCAACCACTTTTTCAGGGCCGTAGAAATGCTTCCTCTCCGCAGTCATTTTGATGGTGTTACCCAGCTGGCAGTATACGCAGGAGTAGGTGCAGATCTTAGGCGGTATGTTATTCACACCTAAGCTCCTTCCCAGGCGTCTTGAAGGAACTGGACCGAATGCTAAGTCAACTTCCCCCACTTTATCTCGCCTGTTGTAGTGTGGTTCAGATGCTTTAATCCCTTCCTAATAGCCTCCTGAACTAAGGCAGTCTTATATTGGGAGGGTATACCCTAGCCCCCACCCCCTTGAAGGCATGTATGATTGCTCAATGGGGGTTTTAATTACGGCTATCAGGCCTAACAGGGTTAACAATAGAGCGGTCACTGCTGAAGGCAGTATAAGATTGAATGTCGCGTTAGTGGCTCCTTTAACTAGCTCAAGCCTATAATGAATCAATCTATCTTTAATCACCCCCACCTCGTTAGTGTAGGGGTTGGTCACAAGCACATCGGTCACCATGTCACCCTGGGACTTGATGAGGACTCCTCGGCCATCATATGTAAGGCTTGCTTTAAGCCTGACATGTATTGGGATGC
>WAKQ01000010.1 GCA_015523295.1 Desulfurococcales archaeon
CCTTCTAGGCCTATACGATGATTTTAGAGATATAGATGCTAAAATGAAGGTATTGGTCTTCACCCTGCCGGCCCTCCCAGTGATTCTCTCAAGAATATACGTGCCAAGACCGTTTATCCCTCTCGTCGGGGAGCTTAGGCTTACGATAGTATATCCTATTCTGCTCCTTATAGGTTATACAGTAGCTTGCAATGCGTTAAACATGGCTGATACACATAATGGTTTAGCACCAGCCTCAAGCATAATAATAATAAGCGCTATGATTGCTTCAACGTTTCTTCCCGGCCCCAAACCACTAGAACACGGGCTCGAATTAGCGACCACTATCCTAATAGCCCTTATCGCGTACATGCCCTTCAACGCATATCCAGCCAAGCTTCTAAATGGAAACGTGGGTTCATTCCTTCTAGGGGCTGCAATCATGACGGTATCAGTTGCCTTAAGGAGAGAGTTTCTACTCTTGCTACTCATGGTTCCCTTAGGCCTAAACGGCTTCAGCATTCTGACTTCTATAAGAGGATTCATCAACAGAACCAGGTTAGAGGCCAGACCAGTATACCTTGATGACGAGCTAAGAATGCATGCATCTACCGACCCACGCGCTCCTATAACACTTGTGCAGCTACTCACATTAAAGGTACCCCTCACCGAAAAAGAGTTGATAATAGCATACCTTACATTAATAGCCATCAATACAGCAATCTCATTAGCCATCTACTATGTTTTAACTACCTTCATATAGAGCTTGTTGTATGAAGAATTACATTGGTTATTGCATGAGGCCATAGCAATACAGGTCCTCTATTCAAGAAGAAGGTTGAGATGAGAATGACATATCGACTCCTTGATTCCGTACTTGTGTAACCCACGCCTCTCCTTCAATCCCCAACTCATCCATGTACTTCCTCAGTTCCTTGATCACCTTATCCGCTAACAATCTATTATCTATGAAACCGTAGATGAGGGGACCCCAACTGCTTTGACCCACTCCACCAGCCCCCAGATTCTTAAGCTTTTCAGCTAGTAATTTGGAAACTTCACAACAGTAGATATCCCCCTGATATTTGGAGAAATACTTACCAGTAAGCTGTTGAATTCTTTCGACTGAATTAGTAAAGAGGGTGAAGTCCTTTTTCTTTATTGAGTGGATCAGTGAAAGCAAGCTCCCGTAGAGGATTTTCTGCTCAGGATGATGCTCAGGTTTGCTCATCGCTGGCCTTTCCTCTACCTCCGTAAGTCCAGACACTCCCTCAGGGAGGGCTAGCACTATTTTCCAATCTTTAGGAAAATCGAGTCGAATAAGAAGATCAGGTATATCTTTAAACGCCTCAACAACCCCCGAATCGACTACAAGACCTCCATATAAAAAGGTGTAAATGCCGACCGCTGAAAAGTTACCGATGTTCAGTTTTCGTAGATAAGGGAAAATATCAGGGTTTAAAGCATGTAAGGCTCTTAGCGCCTCAAGCAGCATAAGCGATAGCCTAGTTCTAGTACCTAGTCCGACATGATGTCTAAGGAAGCCATCGATAATAATCTTCCCTCTTAAATTGATATCCAAGCTATCGAGAACGTGTTTAACTATTGTTCTTGCCTCTTCTGTTGAGGCATTAATGGTCAGCCTTCCAGTGTTGGGATTACTTACTAGGATTAACCTAACAGTGGGCTCGTCAATCGCTATACCAAGGGATCCATATATGTATGGAGGATCGAGAAATCTGTAGAACCCTAAATGTATTCTATACCCACTCATAACCTCTACAGTCGTAACATTCGACATCAGCTGTACCCTCCATCCTCAGCCATGAAATCATTATTGAGGCCCAATAAAGTTTCCTTGCCTTACGCCTGGAGGATCTAACAGCCTTCCCAAGATATGGTTTTGAGTATCTCCCAGTCACGCCACTGAAGTCGAAGCCCACTAGCCTGATTCTAGACGCTGAGAAATAGTTGGCGGTGAAGGCTGCTCTATCTCCATCAGTAAAGCCTCCGAATACATGTAGCAGATTATCGACTGGGAGTGTTTGAGACGTACCAACTACCCGTTTTCCAGCCTTGATTAGATTAGGTATATAGTTATAGAGAGCCTGAATGTTATCGCCATGCGAATGAACGACGATAATTCCTTCGAAGCTCGTTAAATCCTCAAGCGTCACTCCATCTAGGTCGGTCACGATAATATCAGGCTCTACCCCATTATCCCTACAGCATCTTAGCGCTCCATCCGCCGCTATCACGGTATCTACCTTATCCGCTATTTTGCCACATCTCCAGCATTCTGGACCAGCCCCTACCACTAGGACATTCTTACCTTTGAGCTTGCCGTTGAGTGACGTGAGGAGATCCTCAGTACATAGGGAGCTTTCCTTGAGCATCGTCCTGAGGTTCGAGGCCGCGAATTCATCTGCCTCTTTAACCAGGTGTAGGTCATCTCTTATGGTCTCATATATTCCAATCCAAGTGTAAGGATCTCTGAGATTCATTCGGTCACCTTAATTAGAAAATGGAGAGAAGTACTATATGGATTTAGCTGGGGATGGAAGATGCATGAATTGCTGGAAAGATATTTAAGACACGGACATCATGAGGGAATCGTTGTGACTGTTGGAAGAGATCTCCGACCAAATCCAGCACCTATGGGAGTAGAGTATCTTGCTTCCAGTAAAATCATCGTCATAAGGCCCTATGTGAAAACTGCGACATATAAAAATTCCCTCTCATCTAAGGAGATTACGGTTAACCTAACAAGTGATTCACTTTTATTCTTTAATGCCCTCTTCAGGAGAGATATGATGAAGTATCAACCCTCCAGGAAGGTTAAAACTCCTGTTATTGACGGGGCAGTGGATCTATATGTCGAGGGTGAAATTCAGGGCATTCTCCGGGAAACTGCCGAAAGAGCCCAACTTTCCGTTAAGCCCGTGGCTGTCTATCCAGGTAGGGGTTCCCAACTAGCTTATAGTAGAAGCGACCACGCTCTTATTGAGGCATTGGTTTACATAACGAAGTTGGAGGCCTTAAGGGAGTGTTTGAGTAAGGAAGCCGTTCAAGTTCTTCAGGAAAGGATATTACAGAATCTGTCCATAGCGGAGAGGCTGGGGAGTAATGAAGTCGTTAAAAGTGCCTCCTATCTTAAGAAGAGGTTAAGCAGTCTCTCATCAGGTGGGTTGAATGGGAAGGCTGCTTAGAGCAGTTTCCATTGGAGTTTTGACTGGGCTTTTCCTGGGATTCATAGATACATACGGATACGCAGTAACCGGGTACACAACGTCAGAGCTTGCCGGGGTAGTAGGGTCTATAATTTTTCTGGTTCTTTATGTGATGATCTTCCGTAAGCAGCCTACCTTATTCGAACACTTTCTTGGGGTAGTGATAGCATTCGGGTTCTCTCTTTCTACTGCTATAACCTCAGGAATGTACATAACTTACACCATGCTAGCTGAGGTCGGCGACCCTCAGGCATTACACCTTCCAGGATGGATGTACTTCAGAGGACCCCGAATTGAGATTAACACCCTATCCTTTTACCTCTATGCGACGGCACTCTCTGCTTCAGGTGCCTTGATTGCCTATGTATTTCATAAACATTATATAGAGATAGAGAAGCTTCCCTTCCCTATAGGTTCGGCTGTAGCTATAATGATCGAGGTCGGAAAGGCACTTAAATCTCGTAGTGTGTTACTTGCTGTAGTTCTAGGTGGTGCACTGGCCGAATTCATTGTGATTATGTCTGGTAACCCGTCTCTAGACCCTACTCCAGCGCTTCAGTCTGTGCTGCCCGGTTCCTCAATAGCTTTATCCTTCGATGTCTTCATATTTTTCCTTGCTCTCCTCCTCCCTCTCAATACGTCCCTGGGTGTAGGACTAGGTAATATATCTACTTTTCTTTTCCTGACACCCATACTCGTCGGTGAAGGGTTGCTCGTCTCGGTACCCTCCATGACGTCTTCTGATATTGCCTCTGCAGCAGCTCCTTATACAGCCTCCATGATAATAGGATTCTTAATCATTGCATCTAGCGCTTACATGATTCAAAATAGAAGAGCGTTAGGTGAAACGTTCAGATATTTGAAAATAAGTAGGTACTTAGTACGTTACCTTGTGATATCGGTGGTATTGATATCGACGGCTCTGATTCCTGTAGCTATACTCTATAGGCCATCCTCACTCTTCTATGGTGTTATGCCTTTCTATATTCTTCTTCAGCTTTTTCTAGCGATTGTAACTATAAGGGTTGTTGGTGAGGCTGGTACCTCATCTCAATCAACTCTACCCTTGTCTACACTAACACTTTTCGCCTCTGGGGCTAGAACCGCATTACCTTACACATTTCTAGATCCCTATACTGGAGTGCCTATGCCTCAGTTTATAGCTGGAGCATCACTCAATGCCATCAAAGCCGGTAAGGCGCTAGACATTGATCCTGAAGTCCCAGTTTTTTGGCTTATGCTTTCTATGCTTGTGGGTGCGCCAATAACCTTGTTGTATGGGCATATGCTTCTTTCAGTTTTTGGCACAACTTCACCTAAGCTAAACCTTCTCAGGTGGGTTCCAGTTGTTACTTGGATGAACGCCTTATTCAAAGGCGACACCGCATCCTTCAATCTCTTCTCAATAGCTTTAGGTGCTCTATTCGCGTTAGCTATTCTCCTCTGTTTGAAAGTTCTCGGGCTGGGCGGGATATCACTTTACGCTGTCCTTATAGGGATGACCCTCACTCCCGATGTTGGTCTCCTCTTTCTCATAGCTGCCTCCATAAAGTATGTGGCTTTCAGAGTGGGCACTGATGTTTATGAGGGTTTGATAGCTTATTCCTCTCTTGCCTTGGCAGGTGCAGGGATGGGCGTGGCGCTCTCCGTCATAGCATCCATGTTAGGGGTAAGCTAAAATGTTGGGAGTATTCATGGGCATAATATACCTTCTGTTGCTGATCTTCTCAGTTGTGTTAGCTATTAAGTACGTAAGGCTTGAAATGCAGCATCAAAGGAGGTCGATTTTAAGAATTAGGACGGCAGTGCCTAGGCTAGTACTAATGTATAAATTTATGTATATCTTGGCTAAGAAGCCTTTTACTTTACTGATAATCTCGATAGTGGCTCTTTCCTTGTTAATATCCGGGTTTTCAGCTACTCCTACATCCTACATTAAAGAAGTCAATAACATTGGGGGGCCTACCAATACTACTGTTGCTCTAATAAGCTTCACTCAACCCGTTAACCTAACCTGCGGGCAATTGCTAAGCCGTTTAGATATTGGTAGTAGATACGGCAATGCCTCTTGCGTTACCTACTTAAGAATGACCCTTGAGGAACCTTTTAGAATAAATATCTCTAAGAGCGCTATTTACGTTGTAATAGGTGTGCCGGAATCCCTCTTCCGTAGGATTGGTGGGGATGATGTTTTTGGAATTTATGCGGGTACCCCATGGGAAGGCGTTAAGGTTTTAGACCTTGAGCTTCCCACAGGTGAGGTTAAGACCGTTAGAGTACGTCTCGTAAATGAAGACTTTGTTAACTCATTGAAAATTTATGGAACCCTACCTTTGGCTCCCATAGAGTCGTATATAGGCTACAAGCCTGTAACGCCTCCACCTAAATACATTCTGATTTCCTCCCTTAGCAGGTTACAGAAGGAGCTAGGTTTAGGCAACATAATAACAGATATCTTAGTGACCATACCGAGGTCTCTTCCTCCTAAAGCCTTTATTAGAGAACTAACCACTCAAACCGCTAAATTACCAGTAAAGGATATCTGGGTTTTCAGCAATGGCAAGACCTACGTCTCTTCTAGGGTTGAAGTACCTACCCCCTCGTCCATTATTACCGCCTCTATAGCTGCTGGATTGGCTGTCCTCCTATCCGTTTCACTGTTTACATCAGCTATCCCTTACTTGAAGGACATTTACATGAGAATGATATTGCAAGGCCTCCCTCCATGGGCAATGAGTATAGTGCTGCTCACATATATTACGGGCATTGTGGTGGTGTTAAGTGTGACGATTTCGGTGGCCTCATACTTGTATTTAGGTAGTATATCGACATTGAATATACTCATTGCCTCAATCATTATTTGGATTTCACTTATAGTTTATGCAAACTCAGCCATGAAGCCCCCTACCTTAAAGAGCGATGTCTATATTCCACCGACAGACCGTTATACACTTGTGAGTGAAATCCTGGACATAGATACCGTAGCTGAGTTAATAATCACCTCAATTAAAGGAAACGAGTTCTTTACCTTGGAAGGGTTGGAAAGGACTAAAATAGATGGCGATGTCCTCATACATGCGAGACTAGGGTATAATGAATCATGGGGTTCAGGTATAGATCTTAGCATAGTTGTGAGCCCGGAAGAGGCATCCTCCATAATATCCATAACTTCCAATATATGGAGCGTGGAGGAGATCTCGGAGGCTATCACTAGAAACATGATTGCGTTGACACTTTCCCGTATTGTGGGGGTGATTAAGTCATGGGAAGAGCATATATCACTAAAGTGATCTTCAAAGCCCTTTTAAGGGGATACAGTGGTAAGGTCTTAATTATAGTCTCGTTAAGTGTGGGGGCCCTAGTTCAACTCTCTATAGCTGTCACTCCTCCTGCTCTTTTACTAGCTCTTTTAGTCCCTGCATCAATATCGATTGTGGTCACTGACTCACTGCTCTACGAGTCGATAATTTACGCCCTACTAATCAATGGTGCACCACCGAGAGACTTCACATACATGAAGGTGCTGGCATCATTGCTGATAGGCATTATACTGTCAATTCCTTACATGTTAATTGGTGTTTGGCTTGCCTCCCTGGCGACCTTAGAATCCATCGCAACTGTGTTCATATCATTGAGCGCCCTTCACAGATCCGTGAAGTTAAAGCTGGGATCAGCTATTTAGGTAATCTCTTACCTTAAAACTCTAAAGCCTAGAAGAGCCCATAAATATGGCTAGGGTGTGATAGTGGCCGATCCTGTCGTTGTGCTGAGGAACGTGTGGAAGACCTACAGAGAAGGGCAAAGCATTATTACTATTCTGAGAAATGTTTCTGCGATAATATATCGGAAGGAAATTGTAGGTGTTCACGGACCCAGTGGTGCTGGGAAGACGACGCTTCTGAAACTCATTGCAGGCCTTGACAGACCTGATAGGGGGGAAGTAATAGTGGATGGCTATAACTTGAACATGTTGGACGACCTAGGTCTGTCGTTAATTAGAAACACTGTTGTGGCCTATATTCCACAAGATTATGGTCTTATACCCGAGTTTACAGTATGGGAAAACATTGAGTTACCTTTACTTATAGCTGGCATCGATAGAAATGAAAGAGAGAAAAAGATCTATGAGGTTCTTGAATATATGGGGCTTACAGCTAAGATTAAGGCCTATCCAAGGAAGCTTAGCGGGGGTGAAAAACAGAGAGTAGCTATAGCACGTGCGTTAGTTACTACGCCAACTGTTCTCTTGGCGGACGAGCCTACTGCAAATCTAGACTGGGAGAATGCTGTCAGGGTTGCTGAACTTCTTCATAAAGTCAGAGATGATTTTGGCACAACAGTAATCTTAGTCACTCACGACCCTAGGCTTTTAGAGTACGTTGATAGGTCAATGAATTTAATAGACGGTATTCTGAAAGATAAGGAAGGCATGCCTTATGCAAAGCTCCACTAACAGAGGTTAATATAGTTACGCAGTGTAAGTTATTTAGCTTTTATTCTGGTTCGCATGGATTATTATTTGGTGGGCGTGAGTGAAGGCGGCCATAATTGCTGGAGGGTTAGCTAGAAGATTAAGGCCTATAACTGAAGAAGTTCCTAAAGCTCTAGTGCCTGTAGGAGGGAAGCCAATAATAGAGTGGCAGATTAAGTGGCTTAAGGCTTTTGGCGTAGACACCATTGTGGTTCTTGCTGGATATCTTCATGAAAAATTGATAGAGTTCCTAGGCTCTGGGCGGAGATTTGGAGTTAGAGTCGTTTACTCAATAGAGGAAAAGCCTCTGGGAACCGCTGGAGCGTTGAAGAACGCGGAAGGAGTTCTAGGAAGTGAGCCTTTTCTAACAATTAACGGGGATATCATAACTAACCTAGATATAGCTAAGCTGATTCAAGAGGTTAACGAGTCGCAGGGAGTGCTCATGGGCATGGCTTTAGTACCGTTAAAATCCCCCTATGGGATAGTGGAAATAGATAAAGACGGTTATATCCGGGCGTTCAAAGAGAAGCCAGTGCTTTCTAATTACCTCATCAATGCTGGGGTCTATTATATGAAGCCTGGGGTACTAGAATATGTGCCTTTCGAAGGTGATCTCGAGAGAACAACCTTCCCGCAGTTGGCTCGTGAGATGAAGATTAAGGGGGTCTCCTATCCTGATGTTTTCTGGAGATCTATAGATACTGTGAAAGATGTACAGGAAGCTTCTAAGGAAGTGGAGTTAATATTTAGCCATTAAACCTAACAGGGATATCAAGAATATATGTTTAGATGTAGAGTATTACATCGGTGGTTAAATGCCTGAAAATGAGCCCCTTATCTATCTCGCGCTGAACGAGGCCCAAGGTTGCAATGAGGAGGTTATTAAAAAGTATAGGAAAGAGATAGACGGCCTGTCATATACTATAACATCCAGTAAAGATAAAGCAGTAGATATTCTGAAGTCTCTTAAAAAATGCGCAGCAAGTGAAGGTTTGAAGGTTGCGTTAATTTTAGACTCGTATGAAACGGCTGAGAAAGAGTTGAAGGAGGTTTGGGAGGATAAACCGGATCTGACGCTCTTTCTCCCAGATCCCGAGGGAGTTCCTAAATTAAGGGAGCTGTTTAAGCAGTCAGTCATAGGTATAAAGATAAATAACCCCTTCCCAAATTTTGCAGTTCTTAGGAATAGGGGGGTTGATGCCGTCTTAATGCCTCATTCCCTGATAAAGGGAAGGGTTGTGAGGGAGGCCAAGGCAAGGGATATAAGGGTTTTCAGTATCCTAGTCAATGACGCAGCCATATACCTTAAAATGAAGACAGCGGGCGTCAACGCAGTTATTACAGAGAAGCCCCTAATAGCTAAAGAAGCGTTAAAACTGAGAATCTAAAACTTGGGTATCAATCAGATACCCCAAGGAGCTCATCATTTTTCAGCTGGCATGACTCACATCACTAAACTTGCTCTTAGTCTACTGTAGCTATATATTAACTAGGTTTAAACGCTTAACCCAGAGATATGTTTAAGCCTTGACCACCGGTGAGCAATATGTAAACTGCGAAGAGGAGAGGAGTAACGAATACCTCGATGAAAGCGGCAACTGCTAGAAGCACAATGACCCACTTGAAATTCCTACAGCTAGAGGAGAGAGCAAGTCTGACATTGGATTTCATTCCTCTCAGTTTCCTTAATGATTCCATTCCAACCCTTAACCCTAAGAGTGCCGAGTAAAGGATTCCCGCAACTTCAACGATCCCATGAGGTAGTAGGAGGATAGCATTACGGATTACGTCACCGTAAGTCAGGAAAGCCCCTATCACGTAGCCGTTGAATCCTATAATAGCTATCGGTATAACAATAGTGAACCCGAGCAGCAAGTCGACCACGGCTACTCGAAGATTATTATAAAGAATAAGAGTGTAGAGGCCTAAAAGTACGTAACCGGCCTCACCCTTAGATGTCATTTCCTTAAACGTCTCATTAACAGGTGAAAGGTAGCTTTCAGTAGATTCAACAAGTGACTTCTTTACACCGAGGGGAGTTAGGGCTCCAGCTATTACAGCTAAGGCGAAGATTGCCGCGATGACTGAAGCTATGAGTATATCGTTTTTCATCAGGATGACACCTAACTTGTAATGCCTGCCTATCTTCCTAATCTATTTTCCTTAATTAGGCTTGATACTTTACTGATTATTGAATATCTAGGTCGGCTATAGGGATGAAAGAGGTGAATGAGCGTCTGAAGGTTTGGCGGAGTTATTTAAACGAATATACTCTGAGGTGGTTCACAAATAAGTATGGGGACTTCACACCCGCTCAAGAGAAGGCCATACCTATTATAAAGAAAGGGAAGAATGTGCTCATTTCATCTCCAACAGGTACTGGAAAGACCCTCGCAGCATTTCTAGCTATAATAGATGACTTGGTCACCCTGGCTTTAAAAGGCATGCTTGAGAACATGATCTATGCTGTTTACGTTTCTCCTTTGAGGGCACTAGATAATGACATGAGAAGGAACCTCATTCCACCGCTCGAAGGAATAAGAAAAATGATCCTTGACGACGGTCTTGAAGTTCCTGAAATAAGGGTCGCTGTACGAACTGGAGATACTACCCCCTCTGAAAGAGCTAAAATGTTGAAGCATCCTCCGCACATACTGATCACCACCCCTGAATCGTTGGCATTAGCTGTTACAGCACCGAAGTTTAGGCTGAGGTTGAAGAATGTACGCTGGGTTATCGTTGATGAGATACATGAGCTAGCTGCGAGCAAGAGGGGGGCCCACTTAGCCCTGACTTTAGAAAGGCTTGAAGAGAATGGGGAAAGTCCTTTTCAGAGAATAGGTTTAAGTGCAACAATATACCCTCTTGACGTTGTTGCTCAATTTCTAGTAGGTTATAAAGATGACGGGTGTTTAAGGGATTATGAGTTAGTGGACGCACGATTTGTTAAACCAATGAAGATTAAAGTGATGAGCCCGGATGTTGACATAGTGACTTCTCCAGCAGATAAAATTAATGAGTCGATCTACAGGCTACTTAAGAAAATAATAAAGAAGCATAGGACCACCCTGATATTCACCAACACTAGAAGCGCTACAGAAAGAGTAGTCTATAAGTTAAAGAAATTGCTGAAAAGTGAAGGTATAGCGGATGTTGACGAGATCGAGGCACATCACAGCTCTCTCAGTAGGGACGTTAGAATTGAAGTTGAGGAGAAGCTCAAGAAAGGCCTTTTAAAGGCTGTTGTGTGTGTTTCAGGCGACTCGCTCATACTTACAGAGGATGGAGAGGTACCTATAAGTACCTTAAGGTATGGCCAGAAAATATATGGCTACACTGATAACAAAATCAAGGCAGTTAGTCACGGTGGGATACAGAAGATCCGGTATGGCGGTCAGGGATTATACATAGTCACTCAGTCTGGAAGAGAGCTTAAGGCTACACGTGAACATAAGCTGCTAAAAGCCACGAGTAGTGGTAAAGGTGAATGGGTTGAAGCCAAGGACGTAAGGATTGGCGATCTCTTAATGGTTGTGACGAAGGGTAAAGGCGGATTTGAGGTCAAGCCTGACAAGGTTGTTGAGATTCAGTCCATCCCGCTAGAACATGTCTACGGTGTGGTGGATTCTGAGACTGGTAACTTCATAGTTAACGGATTCATATCTAAAAACAGCTCATCCTCCCTCGAGTTAGGTATTGACATAGGTTATATAGATGCTGTTGTGCTTCTAAGCAGTCCTAAGAGCGTGACCCGCCTAATACAAAGGGTGGGAAGGTCTGGACATAGTGTCTCTGATATTAGTTTAGGATATATTGTGGCAGTGGATAGGGATGACTTAGTTGAGGACACTGTTCTAGCTAAACTAGCAATTGAGAGAAAGTTGGATAGGGTCAGGATACCTATGAAGCCTCTAGACATACTCGCTCAGCACTTGGTGGGGATGTCTCTAGAGAGAAAGTGGAGGATTGAAGAAGCTTATAGGGTAGTTAAGCGAGCCTATAACTATCACAAACTAACTTATGATGAGTTTATGAATGTCCTACGATATTTAGCTGGAAGGTTCTCTACCGGGGTTTATAGTGTGCCTTTATATTCAAAGATATGGATGGATGAGGTTGAAGGCGTATTTGGTAGAAAGCGCTCTGTAAGAATGATTTACTATCTCAACTCTGGGGCGATACCAGACGAAGCCAAGGTTAGGGTGTTTCTAGACGGGAGGAAATACGTAGGTGATTTAGAGGAGGGTTTCGTAGAATACTTAGAGCCCGGCGATATTTTTGTGCTTGGAGGGAGGACGTATAGGTTCGTTAAAACAGTAGGTTTAAAGGCGATAGTGAAAGCTGCTGAAGGATTACGACCCACTGTGCCTAGCTGGTATTCGGAGATGCTGCCCTTGACCTATGATTCTGCGTTGGAGGTCGGAAGATTTAGACGTTTAATTGCTGAGCAGATCCAGGAGAAAGGATTAGAGGCCTCAGAGAATTATCTGATGAGGAAATATAGGGTTGGTAGGAGTGTTGCTAAAAATATTGTTAAGTATTTATGGGAACAGGTAGCTTATACAGGTGGAGTCACCCCATCTGATAAGGAGGTTGTTATAGAGGTATGGGAGGACGTAGCTAATAAAGAAACCGACATAATATTCCACTACTTGTTTGGCAGAAGAGTAAACTCAGCTCTTTCTAGGGCCTACGCAGCCATCTTAAGTAATAAGATCACATCACCTGTTAGGGTAACTGTAACGGATAATGGTTTTATGCTGACAGTGCCCTCCACTGAGATTGTCGATGAAGTATTGTTGAAGGAACTGCTCCGGGAGGTCAGAGACGACAATATCCGGGAAGTCTTGAGAAAGGCGTTAAGAAGGAGCGAGCTAATTAAGAGACGATTTCGGCACGTAGCTGAGAGATCCTTTGCGATACTTAAAAACTATAAGGGGAGAGAGACAAGCGTCAATAGAAGGCAGGTCAACTCGGAGATATTATTTAAAGCCGCTGAATCAATACCGGGCTTTCCTCTTATCGAGGAGGTATATCGTGAGGTCTTAGAAGATGTCATGGATATAGGCAATGCTGAGGAAGTTTTAAGGTCGATTAAGGAGGGACAGATAAAAGCCAGTATAATTCGATCATTTGACGTTCCGTCACCCTTTGCGCATAATATCGTTGTTCACGGCTATAGCGATGTTGTTTTAATGGAGGACAGAAGAAAGCTTCTTATGAAGCTTTATGAGAGGGTTATGAAGAAAATAAGGTCTCAGGGTGATGCGGGTTAACCGTGAAGGCCTTGGTAATAGGAGGGACGTCAGTAGATATAATTGAAGGGGAGAAGAGAATTGGAGGCTCCGCTTACTATTCATCAATGGCTTTGATCTCTTTAGGAGCATACCCTACTCTGATAACTAATACACACATGCTCGATGTTCTCTTCAGAGGTGTGGCGGATATCATAGCACCTAGTGAAGGAAGAGAGATTATTTATCTTTTAAGTTATAAGGGAAGCTTCAGAACTCTGAGGGCTATTAGATCTTCGTTAATTTCTCTTGATAAGCTGATTAAAGGGAGGGAGTTAAGAGGGGATGCCCTCATAATATCACCTATACTTAATGAGATAAGCGTAAACGACCTGGGGACATTGGCAAAGCTCAGCAGGAACTTCAAGCTAACTGCCTTAGACCTTCAAGGCTTTGTAAGAGTGGTAAGGGAAGAAGGATGTATAGTGAATGATGTGTCCAGGTCATATAATGTTCTGAGTTCTTTAAAGGAATTTGAAGGTCCTGTTGTAGTTAGAGGGGAAATCGGCGAGTATCCTGAAGAATGTCGTGGGAGTTCATTAGTCAGATGTGCTCAATATCTTCCTAAAGCATTATATTTGCAGACTGCAGGCCCTAGAGATGTGCTTGTATATGATGGTGCTTCAGATAGATTGTGTAAATTCACTCCATTACCCAATATATTGGGAGATGAAACCGGGGCAGGAGACATCTTTCTTGCTGTCGTAGCGTATTATCTTTCAACAGGTGACGGAATAGTGGATGCTATTGCTAAAGGGATCTCAGCAAGCGGGTTAAAGACAGCAAGGCCGAATACTTCATGGTTTACTGAATATGAGCTAAACATAATTAGTGAAAAAGTGAAGGGGTCCCGGCAATGCATAGGGAGGTAGAGATTAGTATTATAGTTCCTACATATAATGAGAGGGACAACATAGCCGTATTAATTGAACGAATTGATAAGGCCTTAGGGCAGCATAGGCTAAATTATGAGGTAATAGTGGTTGATGATTCCTCTCCAGACGGTACAGCCGTAATAGCCAAGAACCTCTCCTCAAAATATCCGGTTAAGGTTATTGTACGTGAAGGAAAGAAGGGACTCTCCTCCGCTGTCTTAGAGGGTGTAAAGGAAGCGGAGGGCCGCTTTTTAGTTGTCATGGATGCAGACCTGCAGCATCCTCCTGAACTCATACCAAGGCTCTATCAGAGAGCCGTTGAAGACTCATGTGAGGTGGTAATAGCATCACGATATGTGCCAGGGGGGTCTCCGGGACAGTGGAGCTTTACGAGGAAGTTAATGTCTAAGGGCGCTACTTATATGGCAAGGATCTTACTGCCTAGGGTAAGGCATGTTAAGGATCCTATGTCAGGTTTTTTCCTCTTAAGGAAAGATGTTCTTGAAGGTGTTAAACTTAATCCTAGAGGCTTCAAAATACTTCTCGAGGTTCTTGCCAAGGGGAACTATAGAAAAGTATGTGAGGAGCCTTATGTGTTCGGTGAGCGCTTAAGAGGTGAATCAAAACTTGGGGCTAAAGAGATTGTCGACTACATATTTCATGTTGTGGAACTTTCTCCCCGCTGGGTAAAATTCGCAATAGTTGGAGGTGTTGGGACAGCCGTAAATCTTTCAATAGTTGCACTTTTGCGATACCTTTTGAATGTAGTGCACGTAATAGCTGCTGCTATAGGCGTTGAGGTCTCAGTGCTTAGTAACTTCTATCTAAACGATATCTGGACCTTCAAAGACAGCAGGAAGGGAAGCGGCCTTTATAGGCTCGTCAAATTTCATGTATCGAGCGCAGCTGGGATAGTGGTGCAATACCTGACCTCTAACGCCCTATTTTACTCAGGAATAGTTCACGAATCAGTGACATCTCAATTTATAGGAATACTAATGGGGTTTGTTGCCAATTACCTCCTGAGTAAGAGATATGTGTGGAGGTTAAGCTAAAAATACTGTCTTTATTCGACAATATTTATGGATGGGTTATATTCACGTATAGCGTTGTTTATCTTCTTTAATGTTTTGAAGAGATCGTTGCTCCTTACAGGGGTGGATAGAGGTATTAAATGTAGAGTGAATGTCAGCCTGTCCTTGCTTAGGGAGTTGAGAGGTATTCTGGTTTCATCGAGTCTGAAGGGCGTTTCCTCCACCACCTCCTTAACTTTCTCTATCAACGGTTCAAGAGAAGCTTCAGGAGCCATATCGACACTCACCCTTAACGTCACTATAGGTCTATACTCCTTGATCAGCGAGTTGACAAGGATGGAGTTGGCTATGTAAAGCTGATTTCCATGCAGGTCCTCTATTATTGAGCTGAAGGGGTCTATTTCCACGATCCTTCCTCTAACAGGCGTGGATACATTGGGTAGGTAAGCCTCTATCCATGTGCCCCTGGCATATTTCTGGAGTTGCACAGTTATGAAGGCCGTGAACTCCCTTATTTCATAGTAGAAGAGGATAAACAACATGATGCCGAGTACGAGGACGATAATATAAGGTGTGAGTGAAGCGGTTATTGACTCAACGATCCCTAAGATTATTGTTATTATGACAGTTAAGTCAAGTATTCTGATGATGACTGATTTCGTGCTAAGGGAGATGATACCTCTGTTCATTAGGGTGGATACAAACCAGGCGACTAAGTATCTAATGAGAACGACGACAGTAACGAAGATGAAAACCCCTATCATCCAATCTTCTAACTCGGCAGGGTTCCACGTAAACGACGTAATATTTATGATGTTATTCATTAACATCAGCCCTTGAAGATTTCGTTAACATTAGAGCTTTTAGCCATTACGAGAAGCTGATAACCGTTCAGAAGAATATCATCCTCCTTGGGAACTCTGAATCTCTCCCCATCAAACATTAGCAATATGCTGACGTCATCAGGCAAATTTATCTCCCCAACTTTCTTGTTGATGACCTTATCTGTCTCAGATAAGGTGACTGCGTATATGGTGTATTCTTTGAAGCGGCCTACAGGCTTGGCCTCACCTAAGGCACTTAAGTAAGATCGGACCATGTCCGCAATGATCGATGAATGGGATATTGGAACCCCTAGCTGAAGCCTTGTTATTAGCTCGGCTACTTTCGGGTTCTTGACACGTGCTAGTCGGAAGGGGACTTTGTAAAGCTTGGCAACAGTTAGTGTGAATATATTGACTTCATCCTTATCTGTTAATGCTAGAAGTGCTTCGAACTCAGACATAGAGATGTCATCGCTGTAGACTGAGACGTCGGTAGCATCCTTGTTGATAACCAACACATCGTATCTACTGCTCAGGCTTGAGCATCTTTCAGGATTTTTCTCGATAACTACTGCTTGGTTCTTTTTCAGGTTTATTGAGTTGAGCAGTTGCTCTGTGACCACGCCACCACCAACGATCAATATCTTCATAACTCGCTGACCACCTCTATCTTAATGGGTCGTCGTTTGTTATTAATGTTTCACGGGCCTTAGCCTTATCTCACTGCCTTGTGAGGGTGATGGTTCTCTTACCGAATATTATGGCCATTAAGAGAAGTACATGGAGGTACTCTATCCTTCCGAGGAGCATGTCGGCAATGATTACCGACTTGGCTAAAACTGTAGCGTGTGCGGATACTACTCCAGCACTGAGGCCTACACAGCCTGCAGCTGAGGTGGTCTCGAACAAGGAGTTTACGAAGCTATATCCGTCGGCTGAGATTAGTATAGCTGAGAGAAATATTACTGCAGCATGAAACGCAATGAAGAGAAGGGCTGCAGATATATCAGCCTCATTGACTCTCCTCCCTTGAACGGAGATCTCGCGAATCATTGAGGATGGTGACACCATAGACTGGGCGTAATGTTTGATTTTCTTCATGAGGAGCATTAGGCGAAAGCTCTTTATTCCTCCCGCTGTAGAGAAGGTCATTGCCCCTATGAACATACCCAACGTTATGAGCATTTTAGTGCTGTCCGATAACGCTGAGATACTCCCGATATTGAAGCCGGTGGTCGTCATGCCTGAAATCGTGTTGAAAAACCCTAGCTTGAGGCTTGTGAGAAGGCTGCCTGCATGGTCTACGAAGAAGTAGGAGAGAGACGTTAGGAATGAGACAACTATTAGAGAGGCTAGATAATACTTCAGTTCTTCAGAAGCTCTTAACTCTCTAAACCTACCTGTAAAGAGCTTATGAAGATCTAAGAAGTTCATGCCTCCAAGCACCATGAATATGATGACGGGATAATAGGTTGCCGGTGCATGATGGTATATGAAGTCATAACCTGTGTCATAGGTCGACATACCCCCAGTAGCTACCGTTGTCATAACATGGTTTATTGCGTCAAAGAACGACATACCCGTAATGACGTAGAAGAACGTGCCTAAGATGGTCAGCAGCACGTAAATTGTTATAAGCCTTAGAGCCGTCCGGTAAAAAGTCGTCTCTATCTTAAGAGGTCTTTCAACACCGTACAGGTTTCTAGCAAGCGAGTAGAAATAAGGTATGAGAACCATTGCAAACACCACGAACCCTAACTCCCCGGTCCACTGCATCAGGGATCTCCATAGCAGAATCGAATGTTTGAGCGTGGAGGGGGTCAGAACTGTGAAGCCCGTGCCTGTGAACCCACTGACGGATTCAAACAATGCGTCTAAATAGGATATGTGTATGTCGCTCATGAGGGCGTATGCAGATATTGCGGGTATTATTATCCAGCCTATTGCTGCAGTTACTAAAGCCTCCAACGTTGAGAGAGGTTCCCCCTCTATTTGGCTTGAGAGGAGACCCGCTGCTATCACTGCTAAGGCTGTAAACAAGAAGGTAGTGCTTAAAGGCTCGTTATAGAGGATGTCTGTAAGAGGCACTAGAAGCATTAGTATCCCTAGAACAGTGAGCAAGCTTCCTAAAGCCTTGACTATATTCCTTAGCTTCAAGCCTTACCCCTCTTCAGGCAGGGAAGACCTACATTATAATGTTAAGAAGCCTTCATTAAAATAATATGCCCCCGCTAATCATAAGATAATTATATTAGGCTAGGCTCAGAAGTCAAGCATTTTTACTTGTTGAGGAGACATTAAGGCATTCATGAATACCCTTTAGCCCAAGAATGTCCTTCTTATCGCCTGTTATCTTCCTACACAGGATGCAAAGCACGTCACCAGCCTCCATTTCATTATTTACTAGCTCCCTAGCGTATTTTCTCATCAGTTCATTCAGCTTCTCATCCTCTAAAATTGCTCGAACAAGTTTTTCATCGGATCTCTTGGCAGTCAGATAGTTTGAGATCGCTGCTGGTGTAACACCTAGCAACTTCCCAGCCTGGTATATTGAGTATCCGTAATCCTTGATGATTATGTTAGCTAGGCATGCTCTCAGAAGCGGCATCAGTTCCTTAACTATTACTTCGCAGGGAGGTCGCTTCATCACTAACCCACTAATAAGGAACGATTTGAAGTTAAAAAAACTTTAACTAAGTTAAAGTATTATGCTTGAACCTTTTAACGCATTCATTAACGCAGCTCCGGTAAGCCTCACCGGAATACCCCATATCGGCACATCTGTCCCTACAGACCCTCACAACATGCGTTAGAGAATAATAGTCGCTCAAGGTCCCACCAACTTCAGGCCTATTTCATAGATAGGACTCTAGTAAGTGGATTATTAACTTATTTAGGCTAGATAAACCTACTAAGTGGATGCTCATGTCTCATGAGGTGATGATGTATGAAGTACGTGATTAAGGCAAAAATAGAAGTCGATGGCATGGTTGACAAACCTGACATAATAGGTGCTGTCTTCGGGCAGACTGAGGGACTCTTCGGTCCTGACTTCGATTTAAGAGAGCTCCAGGATAAGGGACGCATAGGCAGAATTGCAGTAGACATAAAGCATCATGGCGGAAAGACGGTAGGGGAGATCCTCCTACCATCCAATCTCGATAAAGCTGAGACTGCCCTAGTTGCTGCAATGCTTGAATTCGTTGACAAGGTAGGTCCTTTTAACGCTAAGATCAGGGTTACAGATATTGTTGATTTAAGGCAGGAGAAAATAAAGAAAATAGCTGAAAGGGCGAAGGAGTTACTCCAGCAGTGGTTCAAGGAGAGATCAGTAGACGTAAAGGAGATACTCTATGATATAGAAGCATCGGTTAAGACAGGTGAGGTAATCCGTTATGGTTCTGAAGGCCTTGTTGCAGGTCCAGAAGTGGAGAAGTCAGACACTCTCATAATTGTTGAGGGCCGGGCTGACGTTATAAACCTCCTACGCTATGGATATAAAAACGCTATAGCTATCGAGGGCGCCAAGGGTAAGATACCTGATTCGGTGATCCAGCTAAGCAAGAGGAAGAAAAAGGTAATTGCATTCTTAGACGGCGATCATGCGGGAGACCTGATCCTTAAAGAGCTATTGAGAGTTGCTAAGGTGGACTATGTAGCAAGGGCACCTCCAGGAAGGGAGGTGGAGGAACTCACAGGTAAGGAGATTATGAAGGCATTAAAGAACGCTGTTCCAGTTAAAGAGCTTGCCCAGGCAACACAACCGACGCCTTCATCAGCCAAGCAAGCGGCAGTGACAGTTCCTGAAACAGGTGTGACACCTCAGGCAGAGTACGTTGAGACGTTGAATATACCGAACACGGTTTTAAACGATATTCAGTCATTAAGAGGCACATTGGAGGCCATAGTATATGATTCGGCGTGGAAACCCTTAGAGAGGGTGCCTGTGAGGGACATTGTCGACTATATTCTCAACACAGATAAAGAGATATATGCCGTGGTTATGGATGGAATAATTACTCAAAGAGTGGTCGACGCTGCAGCAGTAAAGGGTGTTAAGGCATTGATCGGTGCTAGAATAGCGACGATAACTAAGAAGCCAACGGATATCATCATGCTCTCTTTTGACGACCTCGTTCAGTGACTTTGAGTTATCGTCATTTACTCTTTTGCTTTTTTGATGTGAGGAAATCAACTAACGTCTTCTGGGCTTTACCTGCAGCCTCTAGCTGTTTTTCTGTGATTCCGAAGTAGGAGAGTATTCTCAAGGCGGCAGGAAGTATTTGATGCTTCACATAGTACTCAGTGTCTATATCCTCCGGCTTAGCAATTATGAAGGGAACAGCCCTTGATGATATGCTTCCAGAGCCTTTAGTTATTACGTATCCCACCTCAGTTCCCGGCACCACTTTAACACCCAGCTCCACTAATTTCTTCGCTGCCTCAACATGCGGTGCACTTACATCATATTCCTCAAGCTTTTTAGTCAGCTTCTTCCAAATCACCAGCTTCTCTAAGGGTATACGACCCATCCTCAAATCCTTAATAACTCTTCTCACGTACTCGATTGCATCTTCAGGCTTTCCTGAGGTTAGGAGTGCCTGAGCGACTTTCTCTTGGACATCCTTGGCTATATCAGTCCAGTCACCCCTAACCGCCTCGAAGCCCACTATATCGATCCTGCCATCTAATGTAAGGCCAACATATCTTTTCTTGGCTTCAGTGAAGAATACCCTGGTGTAGACTTTGTCAACCTTTATTTCAAGCCCGAGTTCATCTCTCACTTTCTCTATAAACTGCTCTATCTTATCTCTGTCATTGGAGACGAAGAGGGAATCTGTATCGCCGTAGATCACCCTAAGTCCTAGCTCTTTAGCTATTTCTATGGCCTTCTGTATTGTTTCCCTTCCTAATGCGGTGACTGCTTCAGCCCCCTCCTTGAAGTACCATCTAGCCCCTGTCCATCCCATATACCCGTAGGAGGCATTAGCCAACACCTTCAACGCTTTCTGCCTTTCATTCAGCAATCTGTATTGCGGTGAGTCAGGCTTATACTTTCTAAGCTCTTCCTTAACCTTCTTCCTGAGCGATAGCAATGTCGTCAGGACATTCTTATAGAAACCGGGAGGTTCCTTCCTGAACCTATAATTAAGACCTGGAATAACATAGCATTCCTCTTCGCTACACTCCCCATCCACAAAAGTGTCTGGGCCTATGTTATACTTAATCATAAGACTGGGGTACATAGAAGAGAAATCGAGCACAGCTATATTTTCATGAATGCCCTTCACTGGCTGGAGAACTATTGCTCCTTTATAGGTTGAGTAGGGTCTCTCCACCCTGTTAGGAACTAATTCCTTAAATTTCCTAGCTGCCCGTATGAGGAACCATTCCAGCCTGAAGCCGACTGAGGCAGCACCCACTTGATCTAGGGGGAGACCGGTGAGGGAGGAGAGCTGAATTGCAAACGGGATGAACTTATCTGCTAAGCCTAGAGTAGATATCACGTCATCCCTAGCGTACTTTAAGAGCGTTTCTCTTTTTGCCTTATCGTCCCAATACTTATAGATCTCGAACCACGGAATCAGCACTCTCTCAGACTTCTTCATCACGCCTAGGTATTCAGCAACCTCTTCGAGCGACTTCACCTTAACCTCGTAAATCTCTTTAGCGAAGTCATAGAGGTCTACGTTAAGCCTGCCCGGGATGGATATATGCCCGTATACGGAAGTTCTTGGTAGACCATCAGCCGAACGGCCGACATCTAGCTTTATTCCTAGTAGCTCAGCTCGTTTGACTAGGTAAGGCCAGTCAAACCCATTACTATTATAGCCAACAATTATATCCGGGTCCTTAGCTCGTACACGTTCAGTGAACTGAGGTATCAGATCGAGGTCACCTTTAGGCCCTTCTCCGGCAGTAAGTATCTCCAAATCCCCTGAGTTGTCCGCTAATGACACGATAATTACAGGGTCTTTTTCTGGGATGGGGGAACCTCTCGGGTTATAGGCCTCGATATCAAAGGCCATAACCTTTAAGGGGGGAGGGAGATCTATTCCCGCATTCTTGAACTCGCCCTTCACCTCATAGATTTTCCTAACTCTGAACCTTTGTGAGCCTTCACTCTCTACTGCCTCTACCTCTAACCACGTTGAGGGACTGATGTCCTTGTCTATTAAGTACCTCATTGAGAACCTGATATCCGCTTCAAGAACTTCTGATACGCCTTTAACCTTCTTGGCCTCCTCTCTATAGGTTCTCACATATTCAGGTATTGATGTTGTGACCTTCAATGCCTTGACTGGCCTGCCATAGTACTTCCTGTCTACTACCTTAACCTCAAGTATAGGTGATGAAGGCTTACTTAATGCCTTGATTAGGGGGATGAGCTTCTCAGCATCCACATCCTCTTCCGGTAGGATGTAGAAATATGGTCTGAAGCTCTTGTCTATGAGGAGTATAGGCTCTGACTTTTCATTTAGTCCCCAAAGAAGAATCACGGGCTCCCTACCGCGTACCTCATAACTCACATCAAGTAAGTAGAATCTAATCATCAATTCAAAAGCCCCTATATAATATAATGGTTAAAAATGTATTATAATATTTAGAGAAATATCATAAACATGCCATAGCTTTCTAGGAATACATCCTTTAATTGGGAGCTTGCATCAGAGATGTTGAAAACATTTCGAAGCTAATTTTAACGGCCTCTAACTAGTTCCTTAGAGGGAGATGTAATTTGAGACTGCTTCTTACTAACGTTGAAGTTTTCGGTGAAGAAGGTGATTCTATTCTGGTCGGGAAGGGCAAGATCCTCTCCATCGGTTATGAGGACAGGGTGAGAAAGGAGGGATTAGGGGGTAAGACTATAGATTTAGGAGGTTCTACGGTTATACCTTCTCTTCATGACTCACACGCCCATATACCGGTATTGGCTGTCAACTCTGTTGAGTTAAAGGGAGTTACGAGCTTAGAGGGTTTAAGAGTAAAGCTTGTAAGGGCGGTGAGATCGGGTAATAAGTTCATCTATGGTAGGGGATGGGACGAGCGGGCTTTCAGAGAAAGGAGGAGGCCTACGAGATGGGATATAGATGACGTTACAGGCGACATACCTACTGTTCTGGTGAGGGTATGCGGCCATGTAGCCCTACTTAATACTAAGGCATTGAACCAGCTTCTCAACACTTACGGTGATAGGATTAGGGATTTCATAGAATTAGAGGATGGAAAACCTAACGGGCTTGTATATGAAGACGGCGTTGACTACGCCCTTAAACTGATCCCTAAACCGAGTGAGACGGAGATCGAGGACTTCATCAGGAAGTATGCTGCCGAATACCTCAGTTATGGCGTTACGCACATCAATGTCATGAGCGTAGACTATGAGCTTCTACGCATACTTAAAAAAGCTTTAAATGGGATACCATTGAACGCAGGAGTTTACGTCACACCTGAAGCGGCCGAACTGATTGCTGACAAGGGATTAATGGATCCCATGATCTGTGGAGTTAAGGTCTTTGCCGACGGTTCTTTTGGAGGTAGAACAGCCTTCCTAAGAGAACCATATAAGGAGGGTGGGAGGGGTGTACAGCTTCTAAATCTTTCCAGTTTCAAGAACTACTTTGAACTAGCAAGTAGTTTAGGTGGCCAGCTTGCAGTCCACGCCATAGGTGACGGGGCTATAGAGAACGTAGTCTCCTATAGTAGGTCCCTAGGCATCAATGGTCATAGGTTGAGGATCGAGCATGCCTCCCTAACACAACCTGATATTATTGAAGGATTAGCGAGTTTGAATCCTCATGTCGTGGTTCAACCGCATTTTCTGGTAAGCGACTGGTGGTTGGCTGATGTGATAGGCCCTGAAAGGGCCAGATGGGGGTATGCGTTCAGATCCTTGACTGAAGCAGGCCTCAGCCTTTACGGGAGCAGTGACTTCCCTGTGGAACCTAAGGATCCCTACCTCTCCATCTCAGCTGCAGTGAGTAGGGGTATGCTCCAGAAATACTCCTATAGTGAGGCCCTTACAAAAGAACAGGCTTTCAGCATGTATTTCAGAGATCCCTGCTTCGGGGTGAGTATGCTAAAGGGAGGGAGGCGAGCTGACTTAGTCGTCCTCAATAATAGCTTATCAGCGTTACACGGGTATGATGTAAGTGCCGTAAAACCACTGCTAGTGGTTTCTTCGGGAAGAATCGCTTATATAGGCAATGACATCCTTAGCAAGCTCTTCTGACCGCTTAAAAACTGCATCCATATTCAAATAGTTCCATGATCCGAACCTACCATGAAGGAATATTCCATGTGTTTTCAGCACAGGGGTGACAGACTCTAAAACAGTTTTCCTATCTTGGTTGTAAATTATGTAGGCATCTCTCCACCTCCATACCCTCCTGACTATGACATCCTCTCGCTTCCTGACTATGCCCACGCCTATCAGGCCCTCTATGACGCGATCAACTAGCTCTCCTTCATCTGCTTTATCCAAGGCTTCCTGAGTTGGGAATGAAATCTCCGCAATGATTGTAGTGTGATTAGGCGGGGACGTGTTCCTTGAGTAATTACTTATGAATGCAACTCTATGGAAGGGTACCTCGGTTTCTGGGAAGTAAACCCAATGATAGGGCAGTGAGTTCCCTCTAATTCCTAACCCGATGACTGCGAGGGGCACTGACTTAAGTCTGCCTAGGCTTTTAGCCATACCGCCCAGAAGCTCCTCAAGTATCTCGCCAGACCTGTTTATTGGGGCAGTGTAAATCACTGATCTGCAGGAGGCTAAGACCTTACCCTCAACATCATATAGCTTTACAGAATCACCATATGTTGATTTCCTTATACTACCTACAGGGGCTGATGTGACTATCCTAATTCCTTTGCTTACGATATAGTCAGCTAATGCACTGGCTAGGCTCTCTATACCCCCTTCCTTAGGGTAGTAGAAGTTAAGCTGGTGTTTATACCCCTCGACTTCAAGGCCAACAGCGGCTTTCATCACGTCCTCTATGGGTGGGTTGGGGACTCTTCCACCAACCCATTCAAGGGTTATCTCCCTAAGATCCGTTTTCCATAACTTGCTGTTATAGGGTATCAGGTACTTCCTCGCTATTGCCTTTCCGAACACGTATTCCAGCCATTCAAGGAAGTTAGAGGGCGGTGGAAGTTCTTCGCACCTCCTTCTCACGTAGTTCATCACGATGTCTCTTAGGCATTCGAACCTCTCCTCTGGTGGGAGGTCGGCTAATCCATTCTCGAACGGGTATTTCACGAATATTCCCTTATAGTAGATCTTCGTATTCCTGTAGTGCTTGACATAATTGTTTTGGAGAAAACCTAGAAGTTGTGTCAGGACATCCACGTCTTTACTGAAAATTATGTGGGAACCGCCTGTGTCAAACGTAAAACCTCTCACATGCTCGCTTTTTAGAAGCCCTCCGGGTTTATCACTTGCTTCGAAAACTATTGTGTTATTCACGCCTTTCCTCACTAGGTGATAGGCTGATGACAGGCCAGCTAGCCCCCCACCTACGACGCAGACGTCATAATGCATTACTTGCTCACTCTATGATTGAATACCTCAGTCAAGTCATTCGATGCTTCCAGAAGGAAGACCTCTAAGAAGGGGCTTACCTCGGCTTTGACTAGGTGACCCGCGTAGACCTCACCAAAGTCCTTTCCCAGGGTTACATGCAGGTGCACGCTCACCTTACCGTCAGGTCTCAGTAGGTAGTTACCCATTAGGCTTGCAACCTCGAGGACGTGGTCTTCCTGCGGAAGAACTAGTTCCACATCATAGTCCCTGCCTGTATAAATGCCGACTTTCGCCCACCTAAAGCCGCCTATCCCCACTATAGCTCCTCCTTTCAGCGATTTCTCCTTAATTATTGAGGAGAGGTATTCAGCCGGGTCTGCACCCTCAGGTACTTTAACCGCCAACATATTTGCCAACCCTACTAAAGCTATGGGTGAGGGTATAATAGGTTTCACTATTGAAATAAGGCTGGACAATGTTAATATCTTACTAATTAAATAAGGTATTGGTGTTTGAAAATTAAGTCGTTTAAGACAGGTATACCCCCGCTAGACTACGCATTACCTGGGGGCTTCCCCTTAGGTGGGGCGGTAGTTATTGCTGGTGAGCCAGGCTCAGGTAAAAGCGTGATGGTCTCCAACCTCTCATGGAATGTTCTAAGATCAGGTGGATCTGTGATCTACGTGAATCTGGACGACTCTCCAGATGCGATTATTGAACTATTCACAAGCTTTGGTTGGGAGCCTCTAAAGTATATAGAGAGTAGGGACTTCAAAATAATTGACTGCTTCTCATTCAGGTTAGGCCGTCTCAGGAAGAGCTACCCAGGAGTAATCGCATATGAAAGGCTTGACGACATGGACGCGGTAATCCATGACATCTACGAGGCCGTGAGTGGGATTGATAAGGAACTCAAGTTAGTGGTGATCGACTCACTTAACGAGCTTATGTTCAGGTATGAGATGGGGAGAGTGCTTGAGATCGTGAAAACTTTAAGGGCCCTGATATCTAAGGGCCTAGGCGCCTCACTCATTATGACTCTCCACACCTCAACAGAGGCATTAGGCGAGTTGGCAGCACACCTAGAGTACTTGGTTGACGGGTTTGCGGTGACTAGGGTGGAACCTAACATGAGGGAGATGGGCATCCCGCTTAAGCAACTAATGGTTAGGAAGATGCGAGGGTTGCCGACCAACTCTTTCTGGATACCCTACGTGATAACGGATGAAGGAATCACTTCAGTCGACACAACCAAATTAGCGCTCCTCCTCAAGCAGAAACTAAAAGAAGCTCAGGCCTTCAAGGTAAGCCTGCAGGGCCTGCAAGGTGAAGGTAAGGATAGAAATCAGTGACTCCTGCAACCTGTGCGGCCTGTGCGTTGACCTCTGCCCTATGCAGGTATTCGAGATAGTTCAAAGCCAGCTATACGTCTATGATGAACACTGCATATATTGCAGGGGATGTGAGGTCTTTTGCCCTCAAAAAGCGATTAACCTGCTTCCAATGAACCAGACACTTAAGTTCAAGGAGGTAAGAACTCTAAGCGATTAATACTACGTCAGGCAAACAATACTTATAACCCTCAGAATTTAAGACATTACGGAGCCGGGGTCGCCTAGCCCGGTAGGGCGCCGGCCTGCTAAGCCGGTGGGGTACGCCCCCGCGCGGGTTCGAATCCCGCCCCCGGCGCCACACCCACACTCCTGAGCAACGGAGGGAGATTCTGAGGAGGTTGGTTGAGAATAATTACGTTATGGCCCTCGCCAAGGAGTTTTGGGTTGGGAGGGTTAGCATTTACAGATACATGAAGGGGGAGAGGACAATACCGCCTTCACTCGACCCTAAACTATGTAGTTTGATCAGCGAGAGGAGTTGCTGGCTCTACTAAATAACAGGAAGTTGCTTGAGAATGTGGGCATACTGAAGGAAGGAGATAACCTCACTAGTTAATAACAACCTTAACACGGCACTAGAACATCCTACCGCAAGGGATGTTATACTGAAGCATATCGCTAAACGATATAAGACAGAGCTTCAAGAGCTTCTCTCGCAATCCCTACCTAGAGTCAAACTGAATTAAAGCGAAGGGTTGAGAATGGCTATGGATAATGGAGGAAAGGCGTGCATAGATGAGTTCAGTAATTCATGTAGCAGTAGCAACGTTACTGAGGAGGCGCTGAAGCACCAATAGCGATCCACGTGGTCCTAGTCTTAACTGGGCAGGGTAGTATTATTCTTGGTGTTTGGTGGAGATGTTCATGTGAGTTGGCTGTTGGATTGTTGTTTGGGTGTAAGGTCCTGTGGATTGATGAGGTGTTGCTTCAAGCCTGTAGGACTGCCCTTGGATTGAGGTTCCTGCGCCGTTGCTCTTAGTAACTGCTCATGACTTAGTGAACGGGAAGGCGAGTCAGAGCCCTCAAGCAAGATAGTGTCCATGTAAAACGGCTGGATTGAGCGCTTATGTAAGATAAGTTTCCTGGAATGAGTTTTACTGGACCGGTGATTCATGCCTCGGATAAAGTACTCATCACTGGAATACACGGTAACGCCTCTCTGAAGGATTTCCTTGATCTTGCTTTTATGTAGCTTGGCTTCTTCCATAAGCTTGACGTCATCCGTTATCAATGGCGCATTGAGCAGAGCTGCTGAAACTATATAGGAGGAGTCATAGTAGGTCAGCATTAATTCATGGGCTAATCTTAACACTACCATGCTATTTTTCGGACTCACAATGTTCAGACAGGTGAATAGCTTCAAAATCATGTTAAGTAAGGTTATTGCTTCACCAATTGTTAAGTTTTTCACTAACGTAGCCTCCTTCCATAAAGCATCGCCTATCTCATAGGGTATGAGCGTTAGGACGTAACTTCCCCTCAAGTACTGCAACGGGTTTGCTCCGTAAGCCCTAATGATGTTAAGCAAGGCTGATGCATCGAATAACGCTTTCAACCATCTTCACGATTCTCCCTAATCACAGCAACGATTTCCTCGGCCTTAATTTAAGGCTAAAGGGTGAACTTAACTAAACACTAAACTGTATATTAATTTATTGTTCTCCTCCTGGGACTTGCAAGAACAATAAGATGCATTCTCTGCTGATATCTTCTCATGGTATAGTTATGTATCCGGTCTATAATTCAACTCTTTTTAACCCTATCCTTTCTCATTTATTTCCATTCAAGGTTAGATATTGGATATAATTACTTTTATAGAGCTAGTCTGCTAAGCCGGTGGGTATGTCCTACACGGTGTTATAACCGCTATTTGAATTTTATTTGTGTTGAACACATATAGAGTTAGTATAGAAGTGTATGCTAGGCACTTCTACTTATGTTGTTGAAGGCTGAGAACGCGTCTATGAATCCGTAGATTAGGCTGGCCGCTATTACAGTGTAGATTATTGTTGATATGTTTATTGAGATCGATATTGTGTATCCGTTTGTGGTATAAGTCCCAGAGAGTTCACCACCGTTTACTATTGTATAGAGGAAAAGCGCTCCGAGGAGCTTGGAAAGCATTCTAAGTGGTATGGAGATAGGGTGTGTCTTTAGGATTGACTCTCCCACACCCAGGGCTATGAAGAACCATATATAGTAGGCTAGCACTCTTTCGCTTGGAACAGGTATTTTCATGAGTGAAGTGATGAAGTAGGGTAGAGTTATAACGTAGATTAAGTAGTAGAGCAATCCTATTAGAACCCCTATGAGAACCTCTTTAACTATTTTCATAATTTCAGCCATGGGGACCACCTGAAACCTGGATCTTAATGGGGTAGAGGCCCGCTAGTCTGAAGGTGAGGATTACATTTAATTTCCCTTCCTCTATCTTAGAAGGCTCGGTAATGGAGGAGAGCATGTAAGTGCCCTTCCTGACCTCAGGTAAGGTGAACTTAACGCCGTAGAGAATTACTTCGAGGTGCTTAAGTGTAATTGTTCCACTATAGTTAAGTCTTAAGGTGACATTCACATGCTTACTGTCGTTCGTCTCCTTAACACTTACAGGTGCTACAGTCAGGAGTTCCTGATGACTTGATAACATCTCGATGAAGAATACAGCTAATGGGGAAACCAGAGCTACTATTAATAGGGTCAGGATTGTTGCGACCCCGATTTTTGCTGCTGTGTACACTTGTTAACACCTTTATCTATTCTATAGCTCTCGATTACTGAGGAGATCCCATGGTTTAAGATCATTCCGCCGGACCATACAAGGATTCCTAAGAAACCGAGTTTAAGGACGAGATTCACAAGTTCGTAGGTAGTGTTCGTTATTGCCTGGTCAAGGCTTGAAGCCTTAGGCAGTACTGGTTTATAAGTTTGATAAGCATCATATGCGAGGTACGCTCCTAGACCAACTATTGCAATCCCTATAATTACTAACATAAGGCCGATGATGTGCGGGTTAGCCAGCTTCATAAAGCATCAGCAAATAGAGATCCCTATTAAGCCATATATAAGCGTGCTAGATTCTCATTGCGTTACATTTTCTCTATTAGTCGTAGTTAGCCGGCTGAAGCCCTCCGGCTTACACCTCATGTATCATGCAACATAGTTTCAGCCTATCAATCTTGTATTTAGGATGGAGTGAGCAAGGTAAAGCTTTATCAACCTAGTAGTTGATCCATGATGGACTCAGGTTAAAGATTGAAGTAATAACGTTGGAAATAGGCAGTCATTACCAACGTGTACGTATGAGCTGATGAGCATGGGTGGTGTAAAGGGAAGCCCTCTGGAATTCAGGGATAGGATAATTAACGGGGAGCCAGTTAGAACCACTCTATGGTTAGCTTGGCCGATAATCATAGCAAACCTTGTAAACATATCATATAACATAATAGATACTTTCTGGCTAGGGAAGCTCGGTAAGGCAAGCCTTTCAGCCCCGGTAGTGAGTTGGCCGCTGATAATGTTCTTTCACGCCATTGGCATGGGGTTCAGCTTCGCAGGAGTGACTTTCATATCGCAGTATGTTGGTGCCGGTTATGCGATTAAGGCTAGGAAGGCAGCTGGTATGCTGGTTAGCTTCTCGCTACTTCTATCAGTTATCATCATGGGATTCGGCTTGTGTACCTCCCCATTTATTCTAACCTTCATAGGAGTCCCTTCAGACGTCCTCCCTAAGGCCATCTCTTATATAACTATCATCTTTCTAGGTGAGCCCATAGTCTACCTTGGCTTTGTCTTCAGCGCGATAGTGAATGGATTAGGGGATACTAAGACCCCAACATACTTAGGGATAGTGTCCTCAATGACTAACCTAGTACTCGATCCATTGCTTATTTTCGGCTGGTTCGGGTTCCCATCACTAGGGGTTAAGGGGGCGGCATTAGCGACGATCCTCTCAAGATCTATCGTGGGGGTTACCGGCATTTACCTTCTGGCCAACGGCTTCAGAGGGTTGAAGATAGGTATTCATGATTTAGGTATCGAAAGTAGCTGGGTTAGTAAGGTAGTCAGGGTGGGCACTCCGATGGCTGTACAACAATCAGCTAACTCCCTTGGTTTCGTAGTCATGACTTCTATAGTAAGCGCTTTCGGCTCATCAGTCATTGCAGCATACGGCATAGCAGTGAGGATAGTTGACATTACCCAGGCCTTCACCTGGGGGATAATGAGGGCTACCTCTATAATGGTCGGCCAAAATATAGGTGCGAGCAAATTCAAACGCGCTGATGATATAGTTAAGAAGAATATTGTAATGCTCTCATCATTGCTTGCAATGGGCGTGCTCCTAATAGTATTCTTCAGAGATCAGCTAGTCGCCTTTTTCATAAACGACCCATCAGTTCTCTCAGTCGCCTCCTCCCTAATACTTATATTTGCTCCATCCCTACCCTTCTTCGGTATCTTCTTCATCGGCAACGCAGTGGCTAGAGGGTCAGGCCACACAATACCTGTGATGATAATTAGCATTATCAGGCTATGGGTTCTGAGAATAGGTCTTTCCTACTTTCTCGCAATGTACCTCGGATGGGGGCCTCTTGGCGTGTGGACAGCGATGTCACTAAGCAACATAGGGGCAGGGATAGCGGCATATGCCTGGATAACCTACGGTTCTTGGAAAAAACCGGTTGTGGAAGTACCTAAAGCGACAGAGGTGAGCCAGGAAGCTGAGGTCATCACTGAGTGACTCCCTACTGTATTCCTGCAGTTGAAAGATGTGTAGAGTTTTAGAGTTTGCCGCTTAACACCTCCTCAACCTCCTTGAGCCTAGCAAGGTATTCCTTCCATACTATCTCACTGGAAACGTTGGGTGAATCGTTGACAGGGTCTTCACCGCCTAAAAGACCGAATATAAAGCTCGGCAACCCTTTAAGCAGCCCGTCTCCATACCCGCCTTCAACAATTACCACCACCTTAGCTCCAAGCCCCATTAACTTTCTACCGAGTATGTTGAAGGACGACGAAGTTATCATTAAAGAGACCATGTCATTGTCGTTGATATAGCCATCGAAACCCGCGTCTACTACAAGGACATCAGGGTCATGCGCTCTAATCAGGTCTAGGGCCCTCTCAGAAGCGTTAATGAATATGTCATCACCTGATCCGGGAGGAAGGTTTATGTTTATCTTCGTTCTTTTCCCCTCTCCCACCCCACTCTGACAGGGGAATCCTGTGCCCGGATATATGGTCGAACTGTCCTGATGAATATCAACATGTAGGATATCACCCCTTCCATAGAATATCTCCTGCGTTCCATTACCATGATGGGCATCAAAGTCAAGCATCCCTACCTTGTAGCCTTTTTTAGAGAGCAGTTGAGCTATCAAGGCTGATAGGTTAAATATGCAGAAGCCCTGTGTGGGAGCCCCTAACGCTCTGCCGTTAACTCCTGCATGATGCCCTGGCGGTCTTGGAAGAATAATGATTTGATCCCATCTCATGATTCCCTCAGGAATCATGTGTGCTGTACCGCTTAAGGCTTTTAAAGCGTCTGAAGTCCCAGGTGATATATATGTGTCCATGTCAATCCATTCCACTTTTTTCCTAGCGGCAAGAATATAGTCCACGTACTCCTTGGAGTGGACCTCCTGGAACATCCTGGGATCCCCATGTGAGGGTTTCAGGAGCTTTAAATGCTGGAGGATCGAGTATTCCCTAAGACCTTTCATCATCTTATCGAGTCTCCCTGGGTTTTCAGGGTGTGAGAAAGGCTGCGGATCATGTTTTTTGAAGTCGTTACTGTAAATTAAAATCCTGCCCTTCTCCATAGGAGATCCCAATTTCATCTCCGTGCACCTACTTTTCTGTTTCTGCACCAACCTCGGAGGATCTCTTGAAACGGAAAGGAATACCTTATATTGCTTTATTTCAGACGATTAGCAATTATTCTCCTGAGGAAGTACGGTAAGGTGTCATTAATGAGTAGGATTGCCTTCCTATCAGGTGGAAAAGATTCCCTATATGCAGCTACCAGGTACTGGCCCCCTGACTTCGGCCTTTTCCTGGTCTATGAGTTCCCTGTTCCAAGCCCACACATAGTGAATCTGGGCAAGAGTGTGGAAACTATCCTTCTTGCAGGAATTCCCGTGGTAGTGGCAAGGTTGAATAAGAGCAGGGAGAGGGATGAAACCATACGTATCTTAAGAAAGTTAAGGGCCACTGAAATAATAGCAGGCGATGTCTATATTGAGGATCATCTTAAATACATGTCGGAAATTGCAGTTGAGGCCGGTGCTGAGCTAAGGGAGCCTTTATGGGGTCGGAATCCTGAGGAACTTCTTCGTGAGATTATGGGACAGGGTTTCGAAGCTCTCATCACAGGTATTAAGGGCTGTATGAAGGACTGGATTGGAGAGACCTTAAATAAAGCTACTGTTGAAGATTTTGTGAAAGATGCTCATAAATGTGGTTATGACCCGCTTGGTGAGAGGGGAGAGTATCATACATTGATTATAAAATCTCCTTACCATAAAAGCGCACTCACTTATAAAGCCCTCGACGTTGAAGTGAAACGTAAGGAAGGTGAAGACTACTATATACTTAAACTGGCTTAAACTCTTGAAGGAACCTGCATTAATGAGATTACATGCAAGTTAGGGAGAATACGTGCGTGTTATGCAAAGCCCCGTAGTCAGCAACGGGACTTCCAATCACGCTTCATCGAAGAGCGCTTTCATCATCCTGTTTTAAAAGCGCACATCAATATCCATTATATCCCTTAAAAAGTGAAGAGAGCCCAAGTATGTTCTACACATCATTTGATATCCATGGATAATCTTAAATGCCTTCTAACATTGCAAGTTCTTAAGGACTGAAGACGTAAGTAATGAAGCGAGGGATAAACAGTGAAGTTAGTAAACTGGAGGCTTGTGCGGGAATTGTTGAAGTCAGTTGATGTAGCGCTTGAAGTAATGGATGCGAGAGATCCTCTCTCTACCAGAAGCAGGAAATTTGAAATCACTGCTGAGAGTTTAGGCGTTCCTATCCTGGTAGTGTTAAACAAGGCTGACTTAGTACCCCGCCACCTATGCCAGGGGTGGGTGTCATATTTAGAACGGCGTGAGGGTCTAAGAAGCGTTTGCATATCCGCGAGAAAAAGACTCGGTACCCGGGTTCTGAGAAGGTCCATCAAAGAGATTACTCGGAAAACCCCACTTTCCGTGGGAGTATTCGGCGTTCCTAAGGTGGGGAAATCAACACTAATTAATGTCCTTAAAGGAAGACACTCAGCCTCTACATCTCCATATCCTGGCCTCCCAGGCTATACGAGAAGGGTTCAAATATATAGAATAGGTGGTGATATTTACCTCATCGATACTCCGGGGATAATACCTCCTGAAGCAGTGGGTGTTGACGCGGAGATCAGGTTACACGCGATAGACTCTCTAAGCAATCCAGTAGCTTCGGCAGTGAAACTCATCAAGAAAATCGTTGAGCATAACCCAAAGGCCTTCTTTAAGGCTTACGGTATTGACAGCATTGAACCTGACAAGGTCCTCAGGGAGCTGGCGGTGAAGAGAGGATGGTTTTACAGGAAGGATAAAGAGCCGTTATTGATTGAATCCGCTAAAGCCATCATTAGGGATTACCTTGAAGGCAGGATACCCTTCTATGCTAGGCCTCCACGACTCTGAGGATTTCGTCCTTGCTTAATTTGATGACCCTTAAGTAAGCGTCACTTATATCTCTTAGATCCCTGTTTTCTCCCATTATCATGACTGTGATTAGCCTAGCGTTCACCTCTCTAACTCTCTTAGATACATAATTTACTGATAGGTTATCCTCGCCGTCAGTGACTAGGACTATATCGGAGGCACCCTTAGCAGAGCTTGACCTAATATCGTCGCAAGCTGTTAGAATGGCCTTGCTGATATCAGTACCGCCGCTTCCAGCAACTCTAGCCAAGTATTTCACAGTTTCGATCACCTCCTTAGGCTTGGGGCGCTTGGAGATCTTTATAAGTGAATGAGGGGAGCTATCGAAGAATCTAAGGTAGTACGCCCTCTGCTCTTTCCTAGCCTTAGTGAGGAGGGCTATGGCCGTCGCCTTAGCCCATCTAATCTTATCACCGTCCATACTTCCAGACTTGTCCGTGAGCAGGTAGATAGGACCATGTACTTTAGGGAGCACCTTCTCATAGAGAAGAAGGCGGGACTCCAAGAACTTCACCATGAAATAGATTTTAGGGGAAGCAAGTTCTGTAGGGACGACCCTCTCTAATACATCCCCAAGCTCATAACCCCTGAACTCCCCATGATTAAATCTAACATAGTGCCTCTTAACCGATCTTCCGACATCAGGGACGAGGGTTAAGTACTCAAGCAACTCCTGAACCTCTGTTGACCTTGCAAGCTTGATTATCTCTGAACCGTCCTCAAGGAGATCCATCCTACTCCCCCTCCCAGGCTCCTCACCTCTCCCTAGAAGCTTCCTGAGCTCCCTTATGTAGACTAGCTCATTTCTTACATTGTTTACAGCTCGACGCACTGCATTCATTACGGATTTAGAGTCTGTGCCTCCCCCACCGCCTTCATCGCTCCTCCCACCCCTCTCTTCACTCAACTCTGTGAGGACATGATCTGCGATGGATGCAGAAAGTAGGGTACTTAACTCGGAGTCAGCTATTGAGTGCCTGCGGAGTTCTAAGGCCTCATCAGCCGTAATCAGGCCCTTAATTATATAGTAATGGGTCTCCATTTCCGCAGGAACTTGTGATAGAGGAAGAATAAGCGGGTAGGGAAGGTACATCGAGTAAAAGATATCTATGGCGAGCTCCAGCCTTAAATCCTTAATTCGTTCTCTTCTACCCACTTTCTTAGCCAGCTCAATCACTGACTCCCCTCTGTACCTGACCACGGGAGCGCTATATTTGATTCCTTTTAAAACGCCGGTCATTACATGGGATTCCTCCCATCAATCACTTCTAGGGTGTTATCGATAATTTCAATGACTTCACTTGCGAGCCTCATAACCTTGCTGTCCCTGCATTCCTCTGCTATGCTCACCACTCTATCTCTTGTGGTCTTAAGATCCCGGGAGATGAGTCTGAACCTTGAATCTATGTACTTGCTCTCAATACCTTGAAGTGAGAGGACATAATTCATAACATCTCTCACATTTTCTTTGATTTCCTCCAACTCCCTAAGATATTTGTATGAAGTCTTTAGTTCCTCAGCAAGGACTGTCTCAACCTTCTCCAGCTCTTCCCAGTCATGTGGAATTACGTATTTGGCGACCAGCAAGTCCTTCTCAACAGCCTTATCCCTACCTTCAAGCAATGCGTTGGCGGCCATGTACTTGAGGAGCTTGCCCTTCCTTCTATCAGTGACGTGGATCCCCCTGTTTTCGAAGATGGCGAGTAACTTCGTGAGCTTCCCTATTGCAGGCGTTAGATCGACGTTTAGAACTTTCTCATGATACCTCCTCAGGTCCCTGAGATCTAGTGTCTTAGTACCGCCTAATCCTCCCATGTAGTACTGCTTTTTCTCTATCTCCCAAGACTTCCTCAGGAGGTCAGGCCATAAATCCTCTGGTATAGGTCTGACGAAATGTCTTGCCGCAAACCTATCGTAGAGTGCTTCAACCTCGGGATCTTCAGGTACCTCATTGCTCGCCCCGAAAAGAGACCAGAGAGGTACGCTGACCTCCGAATAACCATCATAAAGAACTCTCTCCTGAAGGAGTGAATTAAGTGCGTTAAGGATTGCTGAGTTAGCTTTGAATATTTCATCGAGGAACGCTATCTCAGCTTCAGGGAGTTTGTTCCTAGATAACCTAACATATACGCCCTTCTCCAGGGCTTTAATGTCTATAGGTCCGAAAAGTTCGGAGGGTTCTGTAAATCTTGTTAGAAGATATTTAAAGAAACGAGCATTGAGGAGCTCCGCCGCTCTACGAACAAGTGCTGATTTAGCAGAGCCCGGCTCCCCAATAAAGACGCAGTGCTCCCTTGCTAGAAGGGTCAATGTTATCACCTTAGCCTCCTCCTCCCTGCCTACAAAGGGGAGGCTGAGCTCCCTCATAAAGGTTCCAAGACCGTCGAGCAACCTCCGTACCCTAAAATTGATGAAGCCTACATGATTAATAAGTGGCTTGGTTAAGCCTTGATTGATGTCGTAAGGGAGGAAAGCAAAGATAAAGGAAATAAGGCCTTATATTAAAGACATGGTTGATCGGGGGCCGTAGTTTAGCTTGGGAGAATGCGGGGTTCGGGTCCTCACTCGCACGGCGGCGGAAGTCCCCGTGGTCCGGGGTTCAAATCCCCGCGGCCCCACCAACTTCTATGCCTTATGTAAGCTTTCTGCAGATCTCCATCCCCTTACTACTAAGCATGTATATCGTGACTTTCCTAGGAGGAATGCCGCTTCCTCTGAGGGGGCATATCTTTGAGAGAGGACATGAGTTACAGTTGGACGTCTGCGCTGCTTCAAGTAAAACACCTTCTGAGAGGAGAAAGTTAATCGTCTTCCTCACCTCACTCTCTGGGACTCTGGCAAGCTTGGCTATTGAATAAGTTGAACCTCCTTTAAACTTGCATACTATCTTCAAGATCTTTAGAAACCTATCGTCTTCATGCAACATCACTCACCGTAAATCACGGGTGTGGATTCTTCAAGAATGGACTTTCGCTGCATGAAGCAAGGCTTTGTAAGCATAAGTTCATCAGCGACATGAGCTAAGGTAAGAACCGCGATCCTAAAGGTGTTAAGGAAGTCGCTTATGGAGTTCATTCCTGTATTTAAATGGATGGCATTAAATCCGGAATTACCTACTATTTCGTACGCTCTCCGGGTCCTTAAATCATTGCCTATGAAAATTGCTGTAGTTCCCTCACCAAGGGAATAGATAGGTGCGTGAAGGAACTGTTCACTGGAATAAGTCCTGGCCGGTTTACATAGGATTTCATAAAGTTTGAGTGCTATGAATTCAGCTAAGAGTCTGCCAAGCCCGCTACCCACTAAAACGACCTCCTTAGCTCTACCAAGATCTATGTAAGGGAGGTGAATACTACTAACGTCCCTTACTTCAAGCGTGCGTATACCATAAAGAGCCGCGACAGCAGCTACCGCAGAAACGAAATTCCCCACCCCTATAGGGAGTTCCCCACCCTTATAAGATATCCTAATTACGTAATCCGATGATTTAGCAAGCGGCGAGTCCCCCTCAGCCGTCATACTTACTGCAGTCCAACCCCTCCTTTCCCTCAACGACTTTAACGCATTAATGACCTCCTTAGTCTTGCCTTTAACTGAAATCCCTATAACTACCCCTTCATTCCATGAGGGAGGGTTTTGAACAACCTCATAGGGGTCTAGGGCTACAACCCTGTTCCTAGAGACATACTGGAGAATCTCAGCAACAACCATTGAGTCCCCAGCTCCTGTAGCTACCCCATGATGATTTTTCAGATGGGTATTGACTTCATAGTTCTCACGTATTTGACGATCTATTATTTCAGGGATTAGAGACACCTCTCTCCTCAAGTAATCTCCTACAGATACCATTGTATATTACCCAACCATTTTATCCCTCCAAAGAGGATAAGTGTTGGTGATACTGTTTGTCTAATCCAGTTAAGCCTTGTAAGGATGGCTCACTCATATATGTATATGTTATCCCTTCCTCGAGGGTTACTAAGATTGAGGGTGTTGAAAATGGTAGGCTAGTAGTTAAGATCTCCTCGCCGCCTGTGAAGGGTAAGGCTAATGTGGAACTCCTGAAAACGTTTAAAAAGATCCTGAAGACTAAGGTTTCCCTCATATCTGGTGAGACATCTAGGGAGAAATTAATTAAGGTTGATGGCTTACCCCCTTCCGAGGTGGCAAAGAAGCTCGGTTTGAAGGGCGGAAGTTTATGATTCCTTAAGAGCTAAAACTCGAAGAGAAGTCTTTCGCCATTTGTGGGGAAGAGGACGTTTTCCTCACCTACTAACACATCAAGACGTTCTTTAAAGTGAATGCCTACTTCAGGATCTGAGTGAACTATGATAACCTTCTTCAAGTTCTTAACGGTTCTAACTAGGTTTGTGAGCCCGTCAACTCCTGCATGGCTTGAGAAGTCAAACCACTGCAGCCTAGCTTTGAGAAGAGGTGCATTGTCAGCGAACTTTCCCTCCTCAAAGAGCCTTCTACCAGGTGTATTGGGTGCTTGGTAAGATACAAGGAATACTGCATTCTTTCTTTTATCCCCTAGTTTCTTTATGTAGTACTGCGCAGGACCCCCCTTAAGCATCCCTGCCGATGATATGATTATATTTCCTTCACCTTTAACTATTCTGCGTCTATCACCGGAATTTCTCACAGACTTGAAATTATCTACGGCTTTAGTGAGGAGATTGTAACGATTAATGAATTCTGGATGGCTGACCATGATCTCAGTAACGGTTCTAATCATTCCATCATAGAATACGTTTGCCTCAGGTAGCTTTTCGGCTAAAAGGGACATGATTTCCTGAGACCTACCGAGACTGAATGCAGGGACTAAAACATTCCCCCCTCCCTCTATAACCTCCTTGACAGATTCAATGAATTCTTTCTCTATCTCTTCACGTGGAGGATGAGTGGAATTACCGTATGTTCCCTCAATAACCATTACGTCAGCCTCGACACCATCTAAACGTGCTCCGTCAACTAACCTAGTAGGCACTGTGTTGACATCACCTGTGTACAGCACTTTCGCATCGCCTAAGTCAACGCGGATCATCCCACTACCGGGAATATGGCCTGCATTGATGAACTCAACTCCATAGTCACCGTACTCGTATATTTTACCGTAAGTTACCTCGCTTACGTTATCAAGCATTAAATCCACATCCACCTGCTCGAATGGCAAGTAGTAACCTGAGAGCTTCATGAAGTCGTGAATCATGAGTTTCCCCAGCTCTTTCGTAATCGAGGTCATTAAGGCAGGCAATTGCGAGGTAGTGTAAAGGAAGGGAGCCGCACCTATGTGATCTAGGTGGGCATGCGTTATAGCTAAAGCAACGACCTCTGAGGGCTTTATATGTAAGGGAAGCTGAGGCTCGTCCCTTTCGTTAAAGTTAACTCCGTAATCCATTAATACGTACATACCAGAGCCGTTGCCTACGGCTATTGCAGCTCTCCCTACCTCTCTCCCACCTCCTAACACTTTTATTTCAATTCTTGCCATATGTATCTTCACCTAGGAAAACCTATTTTATTTGAAGTTATAAGTTGAATTGAGGTTGGACTATGTTTCCCATGAATCCCAGGGACTTAAGGAGAATGATGAAGAGGATGGGTATTGATGTAGAGGAGGTTAAAGGGGTTAAATCCGTCACCATCTCGACTGAGGGTAAGGACATAATATTGAGGGAGCCGCAGGTCACTGTGATGAGCGTACAAGGAAAGAAAATCTATCAGATAATATCGACGATACCGGAGGAAGTTGTTGAGGCTAATGAGGAGGAAGTAGCAGAGGTGAACTTTACGGAAGATGATATCTCATTTGTGATGAGTCAAGCTGGGGTTGACAGGGAGAAGGCGGTAGAGGCTTTGAAAAAAGCCGAAGGTGATATAGCTAAGGCCATACTCCTGCTTACTGGAGGATAAACGCCTAGGGAAGTTTTATAACTGCAGAACCTTAAAAATCAGATAATAGGCCACTTTATCTCAGGCTCTTTACATATACCAGCTCTCTCGAATAGCTCCCTTGCATGCCTTCCTACATCTTCCAGAACCTTATCTTCATTGATGGTTAAGATCTTCCTGTTCTTCATGACGACCTTACCATCAATAATGACGTCGCTCACATCGTCGCCATGGGCTGCGTATACTATGTGGGACACTGGGTCATTCATGGGCATTAGCTTCGGATCCCAGTAGTTTATCGTTATGATGTCTGCTTTCTTACCAGGCTCGATAGACCCTATAACGTCCTGAAGACCTAATGCCTTAGCCCCTCTCAGGGTCGCCATCTCTATTATGTCTTCTGCTCTGACGGCCTCAGGATCTAGCTTAGATGCTGTCTGGAGAAGGGCAGCAATCTTCATTTCTTCAATTAAGTCATAATTGTCGTTGCTTGGCCCTCCGTCACAGCCTAGGGTAACATTTACTCCAGCATTGAGCATGTCCGCCACCCTTGCAATACCTGATCCTAGCTTGCTATTGCAGGATGGGTTATGGCTTACGTTCGTGGACGTGTCTGCCAGCAGTTTGATTTCATCGTCAGTTATCCATACAGTGTGAACTAAGACAACATTAGGTCCTGTAAGGCCTACATAATGTGCAAACTCTATTGGCTTTCTCCCAAACTCCCTGGTTAGGTAGATGACGTCATCCTTCACCTCAGCCAGGTGCATTGTTATGCCGGTGCCCAGCTCTTTTGCTTTTGAGGAAATCTCCCTGAAGAGTTCCAGGCTCACAGCACCGGGGGTTCTAGGACCGAACCATATGAATATCCGGCCGTCCCATCCATTATACTTGTTGAATAACCTTATGGTGTCACCCATGCTTTGTTCGCCTGTCTCCACTAAGCCTGGGTGCAGTGCGTTTTCCTCAGTCGCATATCCTGTCATATCCATGACGTGTCTTGAGATCGCTGCCCTGAGCCCTACATCGTGGACTCTCTCAATAATTCTGTCAGGGCCGTAACGTCCGACCAACCCAGTTTCGAGAAATGTTGTTGTCCCAGTCTTGATCATCTCCACCATAGTTAGGGTCGCAGCGGCTAGGGCGTCGTCAGCCGTCATATTACCTTGGAGGGGCCAGACCCTATCCTTAAGCCAGGGAATCAGCCTCCTATAGTTGGCGCATGCCTTAAGCATGCCCTGAACTAAATGTACATGAGTGTCTACCAAGCCTGGCATGACAATATGTTTCGAAGCGTCTATGACCTCATCAGCTTTCCCCATATAATCCTTATCGAGTTCCGAGCACTTACCCACTGCTCTTATAATGCCATCCTCTACAGCCACACAGCCGTCCTTTATTATCTCCCTTTTCTTATTCATGGTTATAACAAATTTACCCCTGATGTACAGGTCGGTCATACGATCACCATGTTAATTTATGAGATGTATATAAATCCTTATTACTACATGAATAATTTAATGCATAAGTGATTTGAACCATGTCTGAGAGCGGAGTTATTAACAAGAAAATCCTTCGGATGAAGTACGATGTCGATACACTAAGGAAGATAATCCTGGCATCTCAAGGAGCTATTAAGTCAACTCTCCTGATCAAGAACGCCAATCTCGTAGATGTGATTGTAGGTGACATCAGGGAGAAGGTGAATATAGCTATATGGAATAATTACATTGTGAGGGTAGGTTATTTCGATACAGGTAAATACATAGGTAGCCAGACGAGAGTAATTGATGCTGGAGACGCGGAAGCTGTAACCCCCGGCTTCGTCGAGCCACATGTTCACGTAGAGTCCTCCCTTATGACGGTGCAAGAATTCAGTAAGGCTGTACTTCTGCACGGCACGACTACAGTAGCTGCAGATCCTCATGAGATAGGCAACGTATTGGGAGTTGAAGGGGTCAAGTTATTCATCGAGGAGTCAAGGTATACTCCCCTACGTATTTTCTTCTACGTGCCCTCATGCGTCCCCCCCACGGCTGCAGGTCTTGACACACCAGGTCAGGTGATAACGGCTGATGATGTTGAGGAACTCCTAAAGTATGATGAGGTAATCGGGCTGGGTGAGGTTATGGATTTCCTCAGTGTTGTTAAAGGTGAGAATGAGGTATTGAGGAAGATAGTTGCTGCTAAAAGGTTGGGCAAGCTAGTGGATGGTCATGCGCCACAGCTTCCTGAAGATCTCATAGTACCCTATGCAGCTGCGGGCATCGAAGGAGATCACGAATCAGTATACCTTAATGAGGCATTGACGAAGCTCAGGAACGGAATGCATATCCTCATGAGGGAGGGATCGGCATGGAAGGATTTAGAGGAGCTCTCTAAAATGCTGACCTATATGAGGGTGAACACACATTACCTGATGTTCGCAACCGATGATATGGAAATACTTGATCTCGTTGACGAAGGTCACCTCGATCGAGTTATGCGCAGGGCGGTTTCATTAGGGGTGGATCCGATAACTGTTGTTCAAATGGCTACTCTAAACGCTGCAGAGTATCTGGGCTTAAAGGAGGTGGGTGCCATTGTTCCCGGGCGGTTCGCTGATATAGTGATTCTAGACAGTTTTAGAAGGTTCAAGGTGAGGGACGTCATAGTTAATGGTGAGATCGTCGTAAAGAATGGGAAATACATCTATAGACATGAAGGCAGATTCAGGTATCCTGACATTGCCTATAGGACCATGAACGTCGGCAGGAAGGTTAAGCCTGAGGATCTCCGACCGGAACTGCCAATAAGTGAAGGAGAAGTCGATTATTTAGTGATCAAGGCAATCCCAGGCAAGGCCGTCACCAAGAAAGAAGAGAGGCGTTTAAGCGTTAGCAACGGAATGATTCAGCTACCTCTAGGGAGCGATTTAGCTTATATCGCTACAGTTGAAAGACATCATGCGACGGGAAACATAGGCAAAGCGGTGATCTCAGGGTTAGGTCTAAGTAAGGGAGCTCTAGCGCAGACTATAGCACATGACGTTCATAACATTATTGCCGTTGGCAAGACCTATGAAGAGATGGCCCTAGCCATAAACACCTTAATTGATATGGGAGGGGGGATGGTTGCAACGCTCAATAACACTGTTATAGCGACTATGAAGCTCCCTATCGCGGGTTTAATGACTGATAAGCCTTTAGAGGATGCCTACCATGAGCTGGAGAAATATATAGACGCTTTAAAGGCATTAGGATTGAACTTCCGCTCATCCTTTATGACCATAGCCCTCCTATCACTTCCTGTCATTCCTGAGCTAAGGGTAACCGATAAGGGCGTTGTAGACGTGGTTGAGGGAAAGATAATAGATCCAGTGTTAAATATTTATCGAAGAGGTTGAACGAGATGAGTGTTCTCCTAATAAAGAATGTTAAAATACCCTTGAAGTTGAACTACCTCACTGACGGAGCTATCGTTATAAAAGAGGGGCTCATAAGCGAAATTAAGAAGAATGCTTCACTGGCGTCTTACGACAAGATTATAGACGGCAAGGGTAGGATAGCAGTTCCAGGAGGTATAGACATTCATGCACACGTGCATGATCCCGATTACACTCATCATGAGGATTTCAATACAGGCAGTACAGCAGCCGCTTACGGAGGTCTTACAGCCTTCTTTGACATGCCCCTAAGAATGTACGTCGAGGACCTTGAATCACTTAAGGTTAAGGTGAAGGCTGGTGAGGGGCAATCGCATATCAATTTCGGAATAATAGCGGGAATGCTCAATGAAGGTAACCTGCATAACGTCAAGATTTTAAGGGAAAACGGGGTTAAGGCGTTTAAGCTATTCACATGCGAGCCCTTCAGGCCTGAGAAGGATGCAACACTAGTTGAAGCTATCAAATCCGTTGATTCAGTGGAAGGCTTAACAATGATTCACGCAGAAGATGATTCCTTGATAAACTATCTTGTTGCTAAGTTTAAAAGGGAAGGTAGGCATGACCCACTAGCGCATCATGAAAGCAGGCCCTCTGAGGGAGAGGCTTCAGCTATTAGAAGGGTTGCAGCAATTGCAGAGTACTTGAATGCTAGGATTCATATAGTTCATGTCTCATCAGCAATGGGTGCTGAAGAGGTTAGACATGCGAAGGAGAGAGGAGTTAAAATAACTGCAGAGACATGTCCCCACTACCTCCACTTCACAAGGAAGGATGTCGAGAAGTGGGGTAACTATCTGAAGATGAATCCAGCCCTCAAGACATCGTCTGATGTGGCTGCACTCTGGAAGGCGCTAGCAGGTGGGGTAATTGACGCTGTGACCTCAGATCATGCACCCTCCCCTGAAAATGAGAAAGAAGTGGATGTATGGGAAGCCTGGGGAGGAATTCCAGGTCTGGAGACAATGCTTCCTCTATTATTCACTAAAGGGGTAAAGGAGCTAGGTATCTTAACACTTGAGCGTTTCATAGAAGTTACGTCTAGTAACCCGGCAAGGATAATGGGTGTGTATCCTAAGAAGGGAGCCCTTATACCGGGTGCGGATGCGGACATCGTGCTAATGGATCCAGGAGACTGTAAAGAGGTGAAGGCTTCAATACTACATCATAAGGTGAACTGGACTCCTTACGAGGGTCTTAGATTATGCGGATGGGCAAGTACAGTAATAGTTAATGGTGAGGTTCTGATTGAGGAAGGTGTCTTCAACGATAGAGTAAAAGGAAAGTTCTTAGCCATCTAATTCTGAAAACCTGGCTAACCAATCTAAAGGCAGGCTAGAGATTTTGAATGGAAGGGAGAGAATACTGGAAAACGTTAACGTTTTGCTACTTATTATAGGGGCAGCATTCTACTTCAATCCCATCATAGTCCTTATTCTAATCATGGCAGCTTCCCCATTACAGCTATATATTGATCTAAGGCTGAGAAAGGCGTTTTCTTGGTTACCTGCATTCTCCCTAGCTCTCTCTATAATATCGATATGCTTCTTAGCGCCTCCTCTCAACAAGTCAGTAGGAGGAGGTGCTCAATTAGCGTTACTTCTAACCAGTATGATACCCATAAGTGTGGATGTATGGGACGCTCTGGGAGGATCTAGGAGGAAGTTAATGATAGTTAGCCTCTTCCTCATCCTTATCGGAGCTCTCTTCTCAGGGTTATACGGTAAGGCTCCAAGCGTATCTCTCCTCTCCTCAGATTTCGGGAGCAGTCAGATGGTCTATGATTTAATAATTCTTTCTCCGTACTCTGCGACAAGTCTTATGGGGCTGGTCTTATATATTGCTGTCATGATTGATTTGCTTACCCAGCGTCAGAGCAAGTGAACTCAGTTAATGCTTTTAAAACCTCCTTTAATTCTGAGGTGACGATATCATATTTGAGTCCAAGGACATCCCTTAGCCTTCTAGACAGAAATCTCCTATCAGCTAATATGATGAACGCTTTATCCTTCTCAGATCTTATCGCCCTCCCGATCGCCTGAGCTACCTTCACTGCGGCCTGCACATCCATCACGAACTTCCTGGCCACTTCCCTCCCTACTGAGGTCTCGAGCCGGCTCTTCAAGTCCTTAATGAAGTCGTCAGGTTGGGGGTATGGAACACCAGCTATAACCACAACCTTTATCAATGAGTTGCCATTGCTATCCAATAGTTCGAGGCCCTCCGTTAACTTTCCACCTGCAACGGCGTGAACTGCCAGCTTTTTCTCCTTCAAAGCTAATTGCATGACATCATTAAATGTTGTGGAGTATCCTTCAGCAACTTGACGTATTCCCTCCACCATTAACTCTCTTATGACGCCCTCCATAAAGCTATAGCTGGGATACACGAAAAAGGCTACACCCGACTTCAACTTCTGAGCCACCTCCTTAATAAGCTCTCTATAAGCGGAATACATCTCCTCGGATCTATGTCTGTAACTCGAAGTGACTGCAGCGTATATAGCTACTAAGATATTGCTTTCAGGGAAAACAGAGCCATATTCCTTTTCAACGTCAATATATATGGCATCAGAGAACATCACCTTCCTTATAATCTCTTCACTAGGAAGTGTTCCCGACATTAGAAGGGCGCCCTTAAATGCGCTCACAATGTCGCGAATGTATTTAAGATCTGGGGTGAGCACTTTGATGACCTTAACTCCCTCCCTATCAACGTATCCATAGGGTTGAAAGGAGGGCTGTGTTAGATATTCCACAAATTTAACAACCCTTCCTAGGGCTGTAGAGGATGACATGAGTTCATAGGGTGATATGGCTTTCCTAAGCTTTGCAATCCTCAGGGATATTAGTGCATCCTGGAGAATGAATAGTTCTGAAGGATCGCGGAGGATATCTGATTTATCAATGCGTCTAAGCATTGATGACCTTAGTTCATGAAATACCTTCATAATACCCTGTAGGTACCCAAGTATCTCGCTTCCAAGCCTATATGATTTGACCTCCTTGACCGCTTTATCTAGTGTGAATACATCAAGCTCCTCATCTATAACCATAGCAGGGTTCAATATTGTGTGAGCCTCATCTAAGACGAGATAAAGGTCACCACGGCCAACGGTATCAAAGGCTGTGTCAAACACCTCATTCCTGAAGACGTAGGGGTAAGTAACAATGATAAAGGGAACTCTATCCACAAGCCTTGAAAGCGCAAAGAAAGGACAAACACCTAATCTTCTCACTATGTTATCGACTAATTTATGAGGGTCTGTACTTCCTTCCCCTTTCAGAACTTCTAGGACTTCATCATCGCTAACCTCGCTCAACCGCTGATAGTAAGGACACATGTTCCTAGATCTCAGGAGCTTGCAATTAAGCCAAAACTCATGAGAATTACCTCCCTTATTCAAGGGACACATCCGTGCAGCACTATATATCAGTGTGAAGTCCTCTCCTAACCTCCTGAGTTCCCTAATCACAGGAGACATTTCATTTCTCGTTCTTACAGCATAGAGAACCTTACCCATGTGAATGTGTGACATCAGAGCCACAATTGTTTTCCCAAATCCTGTGGGGGCCTTAAGGAACACCTTACTTCCTAAGACCCCTCTAATTCTATCTATGAGCTCCAACTGCCCTCTCCGTGCCTTACTATATGGAAATTTCATCACTACCTCATCAACTCCTTCGAAGTTTCGAGCTTTATTCCTTGATCACCTTCCCACGTAAAAATTGTGGAAAACAGTAGAAATTTTGAAAGCTTAACTCATTTTTAATATCCCTACCCATTACATTACGGTGGTAGAATGCACCTGCAGTATGGCCCTGCATTAATAGAGGGTGTGTCAAAGGACTCAGCCCTGATTGTCAGAGTTAAAAGGCTGGTGGTGAGCGCGAAGACTAAGTACCAGGAGGTTCAGATAGTTGATACTTACGACTTCGGTAGGGCCTTAGTCCTGGATGGGTATATTCAGTCAACTGAAGCTGACGAGTTCATATATCATGAAACCCTAGTTCATCCTGCCATGATAGCGCATCCGAGGCCGAGAAAAGTGTTAATTGTTGGAGGTGGGGAAGGTGCTACGTTGAGGGAGGTACTTAAACACCCAACGGTCGAGGAAGCTGTAATGGTTGACATTGATGGAGAGTTAATAGAGCTCTCTCAGAAATACTTGGACTTCATGCATCAAGGGGCTTTTCAAGATCCTAGGACTAAGCTCATCATAGGTGATGGTTACGAATATGTTATGAATGCAGAGGAGGGTCAGTTCGATGTAATAGTTTTAGATCTAACGGACCCGTACGGTCCCGAAATATCCAAGAAGCTCTACAGTAGGGAGTTCTATGCAGGTGTTAAGAGACTGCTACGCGATCAGGGGATCATAGTCACGCAGGCTGGCAACTCATTCTTCTACCCGAAAACATATGATTACGTCCTCAAGAATATTTCAGATAACTTCGACATCGTTAGGGAGTATTGGTATTGGATACCCTCCTTCAGCTATGCCTGCAACTTCATAACGGCTTCCGACAAAGTTGATCCAGCGGGGCTCTCTGAGAATGAGGTTGAAAAGATTATAGAGGAGAGAGGGTTAAAACTAAGAATATACAGTGGCCTCCATCACATATCCCTCATGAAAGGGAAGGTTCTGAAGAGTGGCTTCTCTGGATACTAGGTTATTTAGGTCTTATCTTCCCCCACTTTATCAGGGCTTCCTTTAACTCCTTATGAGTTTCAGCATATTCCTCTAGCGGTACGCCTGAGTAATAGGCCTCCAAGGCCTGTCTGACCGCCTTCCCTCCTGCCATAGGACCGCTTGGATGTCCCGTGACGCCCCCACCGACCTGTATGATGATGTCGGAACCCATAAAGTCTATGAGTTCCGGTAATACACCGGGATGAAGGCCTCCTGAAGCAACTGGAAATACGGGCTTCAACCCGTACCAGTCCTGACGGAACTTAGTTTCATCGTCTCCAGGATCGAAGGTGTCTTCGGTGATCACCTTCTCAGTAGCCCTAAGCTCCTTAAGATCGGTCTCCATCTTACCAACATTAGTGCCTATATGTATGTGGTCTACTCCGGCAAGCCTGGCGATCTTAGCGAGGAGGTACATCGTCATCCCATGATCTGGAAGCCTCGTGAACGCGGCATGGAAAGCTCTATGAGCGTGTATTGCAATCCCATGTTCTTCGGCAGCCTCCCTCACAGTCTGAAGGGCTGCAAACCCGGCAGTGAGAATGTCCACCATGACGAACCCATTGCCATAGTCTGCTATGAGTTTAAGCCTCCTAAGCATTTCTTCTGTCTCTGCTGTTATGTTGGCTAGCCAGCCCTTTCTCTCGCCAGTTTCCTTTTCTGCCTTGTCTATGGCCTTCATGACGGCCTTAGCACGATCTTCAAACTTGCAGAAGGACATACTTGTCAGGTTCTCGTCATCCTTAACTAGGTCCATCCCGCCGGCCAAGATCTCGTAGGCTGCCTCACCATACTCGTCTGGAGTCATCCCAACCTTAGGCTTAGGTACTGTAGCAAGGACTGGCCTCCCGTAAACCTTAAGCTTATCTCTAACTCCCTTAATCCCGAAGGCAGGTCCTTTGAAAGACTTAACATATTCCTTGGGGAACCTAATGTCAAGCACTCTAAGCCTGTCTATAGCTCTCATGCCGAAGATATTGCCTAGGACGGAGCTGAAGAGCTGTGGGATGGATCCTAACTCAAACAGCTCGATAGGGTAAGCCACTTTAACTAAGCCGTCTTCCCTTACTAGATATGCCTTAGCCATAAGCTTCCTAATATGGGGTTTGAGCGTAGAAAGTGTGGTCCATGTGCCTATACTGCTTTCAGAGGCGATCCTTCCAGCCGCTCCTTTTAAGGAGGTACCAGGAGCGGGCTTAACCATGAATGAGACCAGTATCTCGTTCTCGGATGGGGTGTAACCTATTTTCACGAATTCATCATACCATTCAAAGCTCATCCGACATACACCTTGATACTTAATTTGGAGTTAGCAAAAAAAGTGTTGTTCCATGTTTGACTTATTGCTTTATAGTAATAAACTATAGTCGATTAACCTTCCTTCTTAAGATTCTCAACCAGCTCAATCACTCTCTTCGCTGCCTTAAGCAGGTTCTTTGCGGCTGGGGAGTCGGGGTATTTGAGAACGAATGGCTCTCCTGAGTCATTGGCCTCCGCTATTCTAGGGTCTAAAGGTATCTCTCCAAGGAACTCGATCCCGTATTTCTCAGCTATTAACTTACCTGATGCCTTGCCTAGAACCCGGTACTCTTTTCCACTATCTGGGCAGTAAAAGTAGGACATGTTCTCTATGACGCCTAAGGGCCTTATGTTAAGTTTCTTCGCAAAGGTTATCGATCTACCCACAACAAGTAATGAAACCTCTGAAGGTATGGTCACGAATATCGCACCGTCAACCTCAGGAAGCTCCTGCCCCACGGTAATTGCCTCATCCCCGGTCCCCGGAGGCATGTCGATCACTAAGAAATCGAGATTCCCCCAATTCACATCAGTGACAAACTGGGTGACAGCAGTCGACTTTATCGGTCCTCTCCAGATCACTGGTGAGTCATCATCGGGTAGGAGGAAGTCCAGGGACATGACGAGAAGCCCCAGGGGTCCTACTGCAGGCTGAATTCCAGCTTCCGTTCCGAAAAGCCTCTGCCCTCTAATTCCTAGCATCTTAGGTGCTGATGGGCCGTGAAAATCAACATCCATTAAACCGGTCTTATAGCCCAATGACTGGAGCGCGACTGCTAGGTTAGATGCTATGAATGACTTACCCACACCCCCTTTGCCAGACATAACGACAATCTTATGTTTTATCTTACCCATCTTCTCCTTTATTTTCTGCTTTCTCTCAATTATTTTGGGGTTGATAATTGATGGCTTATTACTTGTTTCTGACACAGTATATCACCCTTCTACACCAACTTAATCATTAACGAAGTTAAAAGGTTAAGCAGACCCGTATACGTTATATACAGCGGTCTCAAGTTCGAAGGCAACTTTCTGAGAATCCACGGTGACCACGACCTTTACAGGGAGGGTGTAACGATTCTCAAACCAAGCTTCAATGGTGACATTTTTAACCTTGCCCTCGTTACTTATGCTATAACTGTAGAGATAGGTTGTTGTGTTGAACGTTGTCTTCATCCCCCTGAGGTAGACCTTCTCCTCTCCCAAGTATTTTACCTTCAGCGAGACGTTGTAGTCGTGTGTAAGGCGGGGTATATTAACGATTATTTCTGAAGCGTTATCTATCATGTCTGTAAACCCGGTTAGGTTGAGCAGAGGGAAAATGTAGTATGTGCCTATAGGGAGGGCCGCATAGCCTGCAATGAAAGTCGTCGTATTGGTCTGGTTCTCCTTCGGTCTTATAGTTTGATTGTAGTAGAAGATCCTGAACTGCAGGAGATCCATTACAGTGGTTGGAACGCCTCCCACTTCCACAGTTCCGCGAACTCGGTAGTAAAGGTCTAGAGTAGCCCTCTTGTTTTTATCCCTGAAGATGGCTTGCAATCCTTTATACAGCTCTTCGGAGGGACTCATACTCTGCTGAGCATGCGCAGCACCTGAATTAACGTATATGTAGGCCACTCCTCCACCTATCAAGATTAAGATGATGGCGACAAGAAGAACATCCTTTCTGATATTTATTGATGGCAGACTATGTGCCTTCTTCTTAACCACTACCTTCCCTACTTCCTTCTTCCTTTTACGTGCCAACACTCACTACCTAATACCATAAATGGGGGAAGCTTAAATGAGTTCCCTTAAACTCTTCTCCTAACTTTAATGACTTGCTCATACTCTCTCAGGCCGTAAGTTAATATTGAGATATCGCCCAACCCAATTACACCCCTAGAGATCAGTTCGCTATATGTATTCTCCAGACCTTCATTATAGTTGCTGGCAGATATGATGATGGGTTGAAGACCCCATAGGATGTTCACCTTCCTGCCAACCTCCCTGGTAGGGACACCCACATAAACCTCGGTGCGGGGCCTAACGGACGACAGGTACTTTGCAGTATTACCGTTTAGTGAGTAGATGATTAGTTTAGCGTTTAAGTCCTCAGCAAGCTCGGCAACTCCTTCGGCATATCTTTTCTTTAAGGAGCCCCCCAATCTTTCAACCTTGGGGAACCATCCCTCCTCAGCTTTACAAGCGATCTTTATCAGCCACTTAACTGCTTCAACAGGATATCTGCCTGCAGCTGTCTCCCCAGTCAGCATCAAAGCATCAACTCCTTCCCTCACAGCATTGAAGACGTCCATGACTTCAGCTCTCGTAGGTATTGGATTCTCAACCATTGATTCAAGTAGCTGCGTAGCTATCATCACAGGCTTGCCAGCTCTTAAAGCCGTCTTGACTATTCTGGATTGGAGGACAGGGATCTCTTCAAGGCTGTAATTCATTCCTAGATCTCCTCTAGCCACTAAGGTGATGTCTGACGAACCAACTATCTCTTCAAGCTTGGTTACTGCGGACCTAGTCTCTATCTTAGCTATAATTCCTGCATCGCATTCCAGTCTCTTCATATGCCCTCTTAAGGCAAGGACATCCTTAGCTGATCTAACATAGCTCAGTCCTATATAGTCCACACCAGCTGAGCACGCGAATTCTAGGTCATGGAGGTCTTTCTCAGTTATTGAAGGTAGGTCGAATTCCTTCCCCTTAACTGCTAATCCTTTTTCAGGCTTTATTATCGCATCAGTCAAGGCCTCTACCTTAACCACCCCTCCAGAGACCTCAACAACCCTCATCCTCACCCTACCATCGTCCATGACGATCAGGTCTCCCTCCTCCAGCTTCTCAATCACTCTTCTTTCAGGAAGGGGAATAACCTTGTCCTCAGGTGAGAAGGTATCAGGTGATAGTTTAAGGGTCTCTCCCGCCTTAACTCGGATAGGTTGAGGGAAAGTGCCAAGCCTTATTGACGAGCCCTTGAGATCGGTGATGATCGTTAGTACGGTGTTGAGTTCTTCCTCAACTCTCCTAATCTTATTGATTAACTCCTTCCAGAAGTCTTGATCTCCATGGGAGAAGTTAATCCTGAAGCCAGAAGCCCCTGCTTGAACCATTTCCTTAATTATCTCGTAATCTCTGGACGATGGTCCAAGAGAGGCTATAACCTTGACATGCAAGTTATGCACCTTGAGATCATAGGGTGTAACGATTAAAACGAGTTAATCACAACCTCAAATCATGTTCCTTCATCAATCCCTGTAGGGGATTATTTAAAGTACTCCTCTCTTAGGTTCCTTCTCTCGTTCTCTAGTAGCTCACCTAGCTGCAGGAGCTTCTCACCAGCCTCTGTGACTCCAACGCGTCCGAGAAGTCCTAACCCTCTGAGAGCGTTTACAGTCTTCTTAACCTCCTCCACAGAGATGCTGGTGAGTCCTTTCAGGTTGTTGTAGATGATGGTTGTCTCCTCAACTACAACTCTCTTTATATCTCCCTTAGCCCATACTTTCTTCAGCTCCGTTAAGTTGTCCTTTATGACTGTTAATACCTTATAGAGGGTTGGAGTTATTGATACCCTCATCTTGATTATTTCTTCCGTCTTACCCAATGAGATCATATCCTTAGCTAGTCTACCAGCATTGGTGAGAATAATGTAGTCGTTGGGAATCACCTCAACTAAGCCTTTGAACTCCGCATACCCCAAGTACTTCATCACTATATCATCTTCCTCACCTAGTTCATCTGCGACAGCCTTCACAGCATCTTTAAGCCTCATACCCTTGGCCGGCGTCTTATGAAGGAGGAGGGAATCATAAATAGTTAGGAAGGGAGTTCTTATTAAACGTGTTGATAGATCGATGATGAAATCCCCCCTGCTAGTGATTTCAGAGGATATAAGACCTTCCTCCCTACCTAGGATCACCCACTCAGGGCTTGGAGGATATCCTGCAAGGGCATAGGTGCATGCCTTAACCGCTGGTGAGAGAATATCAGTATCTGCATTCCCAAGCCTCTTAACTACCTCCTCACCCTCCGTTGTGAGAGTGTATGCGTCTTTACTTTTAATCTCAATCCTCTTCACAAGGCCCACAGCCTCTAAGAAGTGAAGTATTTCACCTATAGTCTCACCAACACCCGAAGCCTCTCTCAACATGCTTTCAACGGCTGACTCAGGGTTTTTATCGTATAGTTCCTTCACAGCTTTAAGCAGTGAAAGCTCATTAAGCGTGAGTTGAACTGGTAAGATCTTCTTAGCCCTCCTAACCTGAAGATTAAATCCTTCAACAAGCCTCCTCCCAACCTCGGTAATGGAGCCAGCCTCCCTTAAATGCATACTCTCATACTGATGTTCCTTAAAGGTATCCAACTCCTTACTCGTTAAAGCATTAACGACCTCCTCATCGATGAGCAGGACGGATGAGTAGATAGGCATTTCTTTAATGGCTTCTTTAATCTTTCTCCCAACATCCGTGACTACGTACGTAGCCTTACCCTTAATGGGAGGGGAGATTCTAAGTAACCTGCTGGCTTCTAACGCATGGATCACGTTATTTCCATAGCCTAAGGCGTCCCTGAAAGCAACCAAGTCATCGTAAAAAGCTGGCCCCGAAGGCAATCCTTGGATAAATTCAGAAATTTCAGGGGTTAAGTAGATTAGAGGCCTTGCCAAACTGTAAGCTTGAAGAACTTTCGACGCTACATCGCTTAATCCACCGTCCTTGATAAACCCCCTAGAAGACAGCAGCTCTCTCCATTCGTCGGGAACATACTCTGTCTCTCTAGTCAATTCAAGCGCATATATTATTGATGAATTGACCCACGGGTCAGAGACCTTAATCCCGGCTTCCCTAAACGCGTCCCTCAAGAGTCTGCCAGCTTCAGTCAACCTAACTACATCGCCCTTCCTTTCAACCAGCCCCATAATATGGAGCTCCATAACCCGTTTTATAAGGTGCATACGATTAACACTTGAAAGCTTCACAAGCTCCTCCAGGCTACTAGACTCATCTAATGAATCTAAAACCCTAAGATGCTCTTCGACAACATACATTGACTATCACCCCAAGTAACTGATCAGGGAAATCTTATTAAGACATCCTAGTAATGAGTGAGCGAGCGAGAAAGATTTAACCTCAAACATAAAAAACATTTATGGGCCGCCGTAGCTCAGCGGGTAGAGCGCCGGCCTTGTAAGCCGGTGGTCGCGGGTTCAAATCCCGCCGGCGGCTCCATATAAATTGTGTGTCTAAGGTTCTTAGTAATCTGTTTTGGCGAGCTTATGGCTGATTTTAATGCCTGTGAGCGTTTCATATGCTTCGATAGCTTTTCTGTAAGGAAGCCCCTCGATCAATGCTCTCCCACTCCTGAATATTATAGCTCTGGACTTATCACTTAGCTTGAGCTTTACAGTGTAGGGGTTTGATGCTATAACCTTCGTTTTCTGCCTTCTTTTCAGTAATAGATTGAGGTCAATTTCCACTGGCTCTGGAGGTGTGATTTCGATTACGTTATTCTTCCCGCATGAAGGCTTGACTATTGGGATGAAATCCTTACCTAGAAGCTCGAACTTTCTGTGCTGGCACGTAGGACATTCTGGGTTCTTGGCTACATGTATCTTCCTTACATCTAGTTCCCTGGAATCTATGAGGTGAAGGGTGCTCCAATCCTCCTCCTTGGTTAGCCCCAGGAGGTGTTTAACAGCTAGAGTGAGGGATGCCGATGTCACCATCTTAACAGCCATGGGTGTCACCCCTAACACCCTACACCTCCTACTCCCTCCACTTATTGAGAGGCATTTGAAGCATGGGCCTCCTGCCCGAGTGTTAATTAGCCATGAATTCCCATACCATGATTCAACCCCGGTCATCACCCACGGTATTCCATGCTTTACAGAGAACTCATTTATCAACAGTCTTGAGTCCATATTATCGGTGGCATCGATTATGAGGTCGTAGCCCTGTAGAAGGTTCTCAATGTTCAAGGGATTCACCTCATCCACTACGGGCTCAACTTGTGTGGAGGTGTTCACTTCAACGATCTTTTGGGCGCATGAGATCGCTTTAGGCATTGCTTTAAGTGCATCATCCTCTGTGAAGAGTGCGGTTCTGTATAGATTACTCCATGACACTACATCCTTGTCTATGACTTTCAAGGTTCGGATGCCTATCCTTGCTAACGCTTCAGCAAGGTGGGTGCCGGTAGCACCGCAGCCTACAATTACTACCTTAGACCCCATTAACCTGGTTAATGAGGCCTCTGTAAACTCGTTGACCAGTTTAAGCCTGGTAAAACGATCTTCGTTGACGTTCAAGAGAACTCTCCTCTTAAAAATGATGTAAAAATATTGGATTTAAATGGGCTTACATTTTAGTCTCATTCATTACTTTTTTTCAAGGAGGGCTATCGAGTAAGGCAATTTTATCCTTGGAGCTATTGTCTCCCATGCCCTGAACACATGTTGCGAGTCCTCTGGTCCTAGATAGTCTACTCTGAGATCCGTTCCTACGACTATGTCTATAGCTGAGGAATTCGCTGAGAGAACTATGACCTTGTCTGGCGGTATGGCTGTAGTAGTAATCACCTTGTTGACTAGGGCCTTTATCCTGTTGAGTTCCATAACCCCAGTTCTTTCATGTACTGATACAAGGTCAGCATACCTTACAGGGTTCAAGACTAATACGTAGGGTTCTGGAGCCCCCACTTTAGCGAGCTCCGAGATAGCATTGGCTACGTTATTTACTGCACTCCCACTAACTCCCCAGTCACTAAGGTCTAGCTTTAAGGAGTCCTTGAAGGTGAGGAGCCCTGGAATACCTGACTCTTCATCGCCTTTGAGGAGGAACTCATCTTCTAAACGTCCAAGTCTTGATGCGGCGTAAAGTGTGCTTGAGGATATCGGCGTTTTCCCTAATCTCCTCAATGACGCTATGTCACGTTCGGCTATGCTGAACTTAACACTTAGTTCCTTCAAAGGAATCAGCTTTCTTGAAGCGGATTTTATGAGGTCTCCTACCTCAACTACTTCAAGAGGTATTGCCTCAACCCCTTCCCCTAATTCTATTGAGGTGAAGGCATCCCTAAGTTTTCTGGAGGAGGTGAAGGCATCCTTAAATGCTTTGAGTAGGGATGCCCATTCATCCTCTTTAAACATCTCTGGTGTTTGGTGCTCTACTATAGAGGCATTCCTGTCTGATGGTGGGTCATCTTGGACTTTAATTCCTGTGAGCTCAGCTACCTCGCTGCTGCCTGCCTTAAGCTCTTCAATTTGCTCTGGATCGACCGACTTTAAAAGCGTTAGAAATTCACCTACATGTGTCTTCTCTTCCTTCGCTATATCTTCAAATACTTTGCGTATATCTTCTCTCTCAATAGAGTTGGCGAGCTGGTAGTAAAGATTAATAGCGTCGAGCTCTGCGATAATGCCCAATCTTAAAGCCTGAGCAACTTCTGATGGCCCTAACTTCCTATCCTTGGGAAGGTCTAGGGGGTTCTTTGAGAGCATATTCTTTAACACCCTTAATTACTAATTAGCAGAAGGTTCTAAAAAGTACTCACCTGGCCATTTTAGATAAGTAACTTCACGCGAGGATTTATTTAACTTGGTTTAGGATATTATCACAAGAGCTCGAATTATGGGAGAGCAGCGTGATGATGCTTGGTGGATTCGGCAGGGAAATTGCTCTTTAGAGCAATTAACCATTTACTTGAGTTCCTTGATAAGGTTAAGATCGTAGAGATCGCAATAAAATTATCTGGACATGGAGGAATGGCCAAATGCGTGGTAAGGGAACATGGAGGTAAGGCCAGCATAATATTCAAACTTCCTGAGGAGGGGACAAGTGTGGAGAAGCTCGCCATCTCATGTATTCATTACTTAGGTGATCCTTTGAGAACATATCTTCCAGCCTCATCATTCGCTTTCTTCTTTCTAGCTGCTGTAGCATCTTTCACTAGGTCAAGCATTTCGGGCATTCTTGTAGCGTCCCTAGGAATTATTGGTGTTGGCCTGATGGCGGCATCTGCCCTTTATATCTACATGGAGGAGAGCAGACTTCATAGAATAGGTGAGAGCATCCTTAAATTGAGTGAAAGTGACAGCCGAATTAGGGAGCTCTACAGCTTTTTCCTTGACTTCGTATCTTATCTATTAAGTCAATGTCAAGGAAGTTATAAAGCAACTGTCGATGCGGATAAGCTGTTGAAGGACTTCATGAAGGCCCATAGGAAAACCTTCAAAATTGTTAAATCTAAGAATAGATTTAGATGAAGTCTCTGTGATCGCCATGAATAAATTTTATAATAGTAGTTCGTCTAATGGAAGTTATGTTCTGTTAAAGATCTAAAAATCGTCTAAGACACTATATCTGCTTAGAAAGGTCATGAACAGATAAATCAAACCTTAAGATTTAATGATGCATTGTAATAGATGCCTTAGGAAGAAATGACATCCCTTATTACTCTATATAAGAATTCTAGGTGGAAATGCTTATGGTCAAGGGTACCCCCCATTTAAAGGTATGTTTAATAGAGGATGAAGTTCTCGAAGGTGAAGCTTGCGAAGGTAAGGGGAAATGGGTTTTCTCAACTGAAAAGCATGAATGGTGTGGAAGGTCTTTTACCTCTCATATACGTGAGGATGAGGTAATCCTCGCATTCCCTGCTACCTTGAAAGGAAGGATCACTAACGTATGTATCGATGCCGATAGGAGGGGTTTTCTAAAGGTTCACGGCTCTGAAGAATTAGCAGAGTTAGTGAAGGAAGCTATGGAGAGCTCCATCACTTCAGGCATCACGGAAGTCGGTGAGTATTTGAGGGCTTTATTTACGGTGTTCCTCAGTCATTACCATAAAGAGCTCGCCCTACTTGATGAGGTGATAGAAAGGAATATTCACGATGTGGTCAAAGGCGGTGTCAAGGCATACAGCCTTTATCAAACATATACTAGGTCGATGAAACTTCATAGAGGTGTTCACGGCATGATCTATGCTTTACGGAAGCTCTCCACACTATTCGAGGAACTTAACCCCTTAATCACCGATGCCGTCATGCTTGAAAACATGTATAGTACTTCCATCGACAGAATAACGCAAACCTTTGACCTCCATTATACAGTTACTAGCGAGAGAACGAACAGCGTAGTGACCAAGTTGACTATAATATCTGCCATCTTCCTTCCTCTCACACTTATAGCAGGCATATACGGCATGAACTTCAAGTATATGCCAGAGTTAAACTATCCCCTAGGCTACCCAGCAGTCCTCATAGTTATGGCGTTAATAGCTTTAGGCGAGATCATATACTTTAAATTAAAGAAATGGATCTAAATCTTCAATATAACAGTTTATGCATATTTAATAAACTCTATGGAATTTCAGAGGGCTTCCAAAGAAAAACATTTAATTCACTTGCATTATATATTCACGTGGTGCCCTGCAATGGGCTTCTGGAAAAGATACCTTGAATTCCCTGTAATTTGGAAAATTACTATCGGCTTCATAATAGGGATTATCGTCGGCTTAATAGTAGGTCCTCAAGCAGTAGTGCTGCAGCCTCTAGGCACATTCTTCCTAAGGCTCTTGAAGATGATAGTGATGCCGTTAATATTCTTCACATTAGTATTAGGTGCTGCCTCGATAAATCCGAAGACTTTGGGTAAGGCTGGAGGTGTAGTGATAGTAATATATATCATAACTTCGTTTATAGCGGCCACTATAGGCATCTCGCTAGCTCTAGCCTTCCATCCTGGTCAGGGGTTCACGTTAGCTGGTGTTACGTATAAGCCACCTAAGCCGGTGAACTTCCTTCAAACAGTCCTTTCATGGATACCTACCAACCCCTTCGGGGCTTTAGCCCAGTTTCAAGTCATACCTACGATAATATTTGCCTTGTTTGTTGGGATATCTCTAGCTTACCTGAGGGTCTCTGAGGTAAGCAGGATTAAAGAAGCGGCTGAGGTCACGTATAAGGTCTTTGATGCGTTATCGGAGGTTATGTATAAGATAGTTAGGTTTGTGCTGGAGGTGGCTCCTTACGGTGTCTTTGCTCTCATAGCAATAAATATAGGGAAGGTGGGTATAGGCCTCCTCATACCTTATGGCAGATTAATCGGCGTTGAGGCCCTGGGCGTGGCCATACAGATAGGTGTGGTGTATACGTCGATACTGTTGATAGGGAGGATAAACCCGATTAAGTTCTTCAGGGCGGCGGCAGAGCCTATGGTCACAGCCTTCGTAACCAGGAGTAGCTCTGGGACGTTGCCCGTTACGATGAGGGCCGCTGAAGAGAAGCTAGGTATAGACAGAGGTCTGTATTCGTTCACCCTGCCCTTAGGTGCTACGATTAACATGGATGGCACAGCTATTTACATGACGGCGGTCGCCGTCTTCGCTGCGGATATCGTCGGGAGGACTTTGACTGCAGGCGAGATTGCCACAGTAGTTACTGCCGCTGTGATGGCTTCAGTGGGTGCTGCAGGTGTGCCTAGCGCAGGTCTGATAATGCTTACAGTAACCCTAGGTTCTGTAGGCTTGCCCTTCGAGGTCATCGGTCTTGTGGCAGGGATTGACGTCATCCTTGACATGATTAGGACTATGAATAACGTGACTGGTGACCTAACCGTGACGACGTTCACGGCTAAGCTCTTCCATCTAATAGACTTCAGTAAAGGTGTGTGGGCTGAAGGTAAAAAGGAGGAGGCAGCCTAGGTCATTATTTTTAACTCTAAATTATCAAGTACAAAGTGGTAGGTTTCCGTGCTGGATGAATGGTTCTCAGCTTTATCTATCCTTAGATGCACACGTTGCGGTAAGACTTACGACCCTAACGAGTTGAACACTGTTTGCCCTGCATGTAAAGGGGTTCTCTACGCTGAATACGATATCGAGAAGGTTAAGGAGAGACTGACATGGGATGTTATTAAGAGTAGGCCGAGAACCCTTGGGCTCTGGAGGTATTATGAGCTCCTTCCGGTTAGGAGGCGTGAAAACGTGGTGAGCTTGGGTGAGGGGGCGACACCGTTGCTTAAAGCAGCCGGTTTGGGTAAGGCATTAGGGCTCAGCAACCTCTATATAAAGGATGAGTCGCTAAACCCTACGGGGACCTTCAAGGCTAGGGGTGTGGCTGTAGCTCTTTCTAAAGGTATTGAGTTAGGAGTTAGGAAGTTTGCAATGCCTTCAGCTGGGAATGCGGGTGCTGCCTTAGCGGCATATGCCGCTAAGGCAGGTGTGGAATCAGTCATATATGCACCTAAGTCAACCCCCATAGCGATGATTACGGAGATAAGGGCCTATGGCGCCAGGCTAACCCTTGTGGAGGGCTCCATCTCGGATGCGGCCAGAGAGCTGTCAAAGAGGGAAAAGGACGTCTTCGACATAACTACGATGAAGGAGCCTTACAGGGTTGAGGGTAAGAAAACTATGGGCTTCGAGATCGTTGAGCAGTTGGGTAGGGCTCCAGATGTTGTAATTTATCCTACGGGGGGAGGCACGGGCCTCCTAGGGATATGGAAAGGGATGCTTGAATTGAGGGAGGCAGGCCTGTTAAAAGATGAGAGTATGCCTAGGATGGTTGCAGTGCAGTCTACAGGATGCAACCCTATAGTTGAGGCGTTCAGGAAGGGTTGGGAGGAGGTGAAACCGCCTTCCAACCCCCAGACCATAGCAGCAGGCATTAGGGTTCCTAAGCCCTATGCAGATTACCTTATTCTTAAGGTTCTTCGTGAGAGCGGCGGTCTAGCTTTGGAAGTTACTGATGCTGAAATAATTGAGGCAGTTAAGGAGATGGCGAGGTTTGAAGGCCTCCTTCCATGCCCCGAAGGGGCTGCGACATTAGCAGGTCTCAAGAAGATGGTGAATGCCGGACAGATAGATAAGAGTGAGGAGGTAGTTCTGATTAACACAGGCTCAGGCCTCAAGTATATGGATGTTTTCTTGAGATATGGTCTTTAATATGGGTTAAGGTTTTGGATGTGAATAGATTGATTGCTTGGGAAGGCTCCTTTCCTCTCATATAATAATTAGTTAGTGGCGACGTTTGAGTGATGTAGTTAGAAGTATTCCTATTATACCTCCAACAAGTATAATTATTATTGCTGGGATCAGGTGGTCTTTATACACTACGTTTACATGTTCTGGGTTTGATGATGAGTTAGCTAATGAGGTTTGCTGAGATGTTGTTGGGATGTTGGTGGTTCTAGACGAGCTATATGGTGTAATGGAAGTTGTGCTTGAGGGTGTGAATTCGCTTCCATTATTCAATTGAGGTTGGGTGGTACTTACAGCTGTTGAAGTGGTTGTGTTGAAACTAGTATGCGTTGTTGGCGTGGTCGTAGATGAGACGTTGATTCTTGATGAGTTTTGCGGCGGGGTTTCAGCAGTTAGCGCTTCCTTGATCAACTGGATATACTTGCTAATCTTAGGATAAAGTACTGTGCTGAGGTTCCCCGTCTTTAAGGCATTGAGGAGGTCTTCCGGTACGGAACCTTCAGGATACACTTCCAGTATTTCAGCATACCTGTAGAGACTTAACTCCTGCTTCAATTCTTCAACTTCCTTGCTAGTTACATTAGCCTCCGTGGTCTCACCTGTTATTATGGAGGGGTATTTAATCAATGCACCTGCCAGGAAGTCGAGTGATATCCATCCCTTGCCTGGAAGGTACATCAGCACATATGCATGCGGACCGGCATTTATATAGGTGATGTACGAGCCTTCAACATCGAAGGTGGAGTTGAATGGGAGGTAGACATAGGAATACTGGATCTTCGCAGGTATGCCGTAGCCCCATAGGAGGTTAATGAGGACTCTTGACATGTCGTCGCAGTCGCCTGTCCTATTCTCCACGACGTCTTCGATGGAGCGCGGTAGGGCTGATGCACTGTATTTTATATAATATTGCCCGTAGATAAAGATAGCCGCAGCTACACCTAAGAAAGCTTTAGACACATTGCTTGGAAGGTAACTGTTCTTCTTTAGCCAAGACTCGAAGGCACTTCTAACTGTGGTGTTCACTATGGGTAACGGCTTCTTAATATATTTCGACGTTATCTCATGCGGAGTATTATTGTAGATCCCTGAAAAAATCAAGGGATTCTTCACTATCTCAAACACTAATCCTGAGATGTTCTTCACCTGCTGTGTTATTTTGAGGACCACATAGCCGTAGGTGTTATTGCTCATGTTCATCGCGTATGGCGGGGTATTGTTCACTACCCTCGCCTCACCCCCTATCGCTATAGTGGTGACCGTCTGGTTTACAGTGCCATCACTATAGTTTATCGGGGTCTCGAAGTAACCGGGGGACTCATTGTTGCTGTAAACCACGTACGCATAGTCAAAGTAGTAGAACACGTTCCTGCTTATTGAGTAGCTGGTCTGTCCTGCACCACCACTGCTCACGTTTAATGAGAGTAAGAGAATAAAGAGGAGCAGTAAACTCATAGACTTGCTAAATACTGTGCGACTATCTTTCAATACTGGATACCTTAAGAAAAAGGTATCTTAAGCCCCTTAAACTATTTTGCCTTCCTTGAACTGATAACATGATATGTTGGGGTGCGGTAATGGTGATGGATGAGTTCTCAGCTATTAGGAGGTTCTTAAAGCCTCTTGCTGAAACATATAAGAAAGGCGGAATTGGCTTCATGGATGATGCGTATGCGATACGCTTAGGTGAAACCTTAGTATTCATTAAGATTGACGGCACCTCAATTAAGTCATCAATGTATCCTTGGATGGGTTATGACGACCTAATCTATAGGGTGGCAGCTGGCGCCATAGTAGACGTTATCGCTAAGGGTGGGAGGCCTACAGTCATTACCGCGTCTATTGGGTTACCAGCAGATGAGTTGCCTAAGTCATTAGATCCCTTAAGTAATGGTTTATCAAGGCTCATAGAGAGATACGGCCTTATTTACGGAGGCGGAGATCTCAACTCATCCATCGGAGATGGGTGGATTGATATAGGTGTATTAGGTTATGGGGACAAGTTTATCCCTAATAAACCTCTCAGACCTGGGGACAAGATCTTTATCACTGGCTGCCTGGGGTTATCTGCTATCCCAGCCTTAATTCATTACAAGGGCCTGGAAGATAAATATATTAACAGGGTGAAAGGGAGAGTTGTTAACCCACATATTCCAGTGGAATTTCTAAGCGTTAAGAATAAAGTAAGGGCATCCACTGACATCAGCGATGGATTAGAATCCTTAAGGAAAGCCCTTAACTTAAGCGGTGTGGCACTAAAAATTTCTGAGGAACCCCCCCTCTGCAAGGAGGCAGTAGAGTTCGCAGAGATGTACAGTCTAACAGTAAGTGATATCTTAGGGTATTTGGGTGAGGAGTTCGTTATCGCTTATGTCAGCGAGGAAGGGAGACATTACCTTGGTGAGATAGTGGAAGGTCCTTCAGGCCAGATACTATATAAGGATAAGGTTTTAAGAGGGGGCTGGGACAACTTCCTCGGCTTCATGAAGTAGCTAAATAGTTTACATCAGTAGATAACTTTTAATTTTAACACTGTATAAGTCATTACAGAGGTACATGAAGATGGGTACAGAATCCAGTAGTTCTGAAGGTGCATCGAAAAGCAAGGCCCCTCTTAAAGTGTCTGTGTTCGATCCGATAAGGAGAGTTGTTAGGATAGCAGATAGGGAGATCAAAATAGGTGGGCCCCTCCCTAAGGTTAGGGAAGGGGAGAAGCTGATAAGATACACTCAGTCCATCTGCCCCTACTGCTACAGACTGCTTCCTGCAATAATAGTGGAAAGAGACGGGAAATTCTATATAAGAAAAATATGTCCAGAACATGGTGAGATTGAAGAAGTCTATCAAGGAAGCTCTGAGTGGGCTAAGCGCATAGAGAAGTTCTTCATAGAAGGTAGAGGAACCCGCTACGTCTATACTGACTTTACAGCACCATGTCCCTTCAGCTGTGGGTTATGCCCACTACACAAAAACCACACAGCTCTAGCAAACCTGGTGGCTACTAACAGATGCGACCTAGATTGCTGGTATTGCTTCCCTGAATGGGAGGAAGCTCTGTTTAAGGTTAATGGGAAAATTCAGCTGGTTAAGTTCGGGGAACTTGCGAAAAGGTTCGGATTTGAGCATAAAGTCGAGATAGATGGGTTCAGGGGGGAGTACTCAATACCAAACGATTTATACGTGCTTTCACTGCGAGGCGGTAAGGCTGAATGGGTTAGGGTAACTAAGTTCCTTAGAAGAAGGCATGAAGGCGATCTTGTAAAGATAAAGACAAGCTCAGGTAGAGAAATTCATGTAACCCCAGAACACAAGATTATGGTTGAGGGCCCTGAAGGCCTTGTGAAGAAAAGAGCTGACGAGGTGGAGATAGGGGATAGAGTTAGGATTCTATGCAGCATGAGTCAAGAAGGATCTATTAGACGGGTAAACCTTTTAGAAGCTTTTAAAAATCTTCCCGAGGAGGAGCAAAGGAAGATTTACGTCCATATCGGTAAAGGGCAGGATCTCTCTGTTCTTAAAGAAATCTACGGTGAGAAGGTCTACTCCTGGAGAAGTCAAGGATCAGTGCCTTTGGAAGCTTACTATAAGATGAGCTCTAATTTAGCCATGGATCCTGAGCTGGGAAGAGATGCCACATCATATACGATGCCTTCCATAATCGAGTTAACTCCTGACTTAGGAAAGCTAATAGGATACTTCATAGCTGATGGGCACTATACGTACAAGGATCTAAGAATTACAGTAGGTGATGATGATGTTGAGAAGGAAATCTTAGGAATACTTGAAAGGCTTGGACTTCCCTATAGCTTTATTGAATGGGAAGGTAAGGCGAGACAGATAGTTATAGGAAGTAGGCTTATGAGATTAGTGTTTAAGCATGTGTTCAAAATACCTGAGGGTGCTGCTGATAAGAGACTACCTGAGAGGTTCATGGAGTTCCCAAGGGAAGTTAAGTTAGCTATGTTGAGTGGTCTCTTTAACGGAGACGGGTACGTGGAGAAAGGCACTAGGCATCTCGCAATAGGTTATGCAAGCGTTTCAAAAGGACTGATCAGAGATCTCCTCTACCTCCTTACATCATTAGGCATATTTGCAAGAGTGAGCAAGGTACCTAAAGAGAAGATGGCTCTAGCAAAACATGATCTTTACAAGATAAAGATCTCAGGGGAGGAAATCAATAAATTCCTCGAGCTGGTAGAGCTGGTGCCACGACACCTTAAGAAGCTTGGGGTGGTTGGGAAGAGGAGGCCAGCACGTGTTAAGAAGATAGGTGACTATTGTGTTGATACTGTTAAGGAAATTACCAGGATTCCCTACAGCGGCTATGTTTATGACCTGGAAGTCGATTCAGAAGATCACTACTTCATCGCTTCAGACGGTCTGCTAGTAAGCAATTGCTTCTTCTTTGCGGAGAAAGCTGGTTATGTGTATGAACCAACACTTGAGCAGATAGAACACATGGTTAAGGAATATCTGAAGCAGAGGGTGACCCCTGTTATACAGATTACCGGTGGTGAGCCAACAATAAGAGAGGATCTTGTGGATATAATTAAGTTGTTGAAGAGGCTTGGTGTCAAGCATATTCAACTGAATACTAACATCACTAAGTTCGCTAAGTTATATATTTCTCAAGGGGAGGAAGCAGCTGTTAGATATGCAAGGGAGATCAGGGAAGCGGGGGTAAACACTGTATATATGAGCTTTGATGGAGTTTCACCAAAGGCCAATCCTAAGAATCATTGGGAGGTCCCCTTTGCGTTCGATGCCTTCAGGAAAGCAGGCATGACTAGCGTTGTTCTGGTTCCGACAGTGATTAAAGGCGTTAACACAGAGGAATTAGGTGATATAATAAGGTTTGCAGCTATGAATAACGATATTGTTAGAGCGGTTAACTTCCAGCCCGTGTCCCTTACTGGAGCGATCAAGCGTGGCGATAGGGAAAAGTTGAGAGTCACGATGTATGATACTGTAAAACTTATTGAAGAGCAAACCGGTGGCCAGATAACAGTCAATGACTGGTATCCTGTGCCAGTGACTGTATCCATATCTGAGTTCGCTGAGGCCTTAGCAAATGGATTCAAGTTTGAGATGGCCAACCATCCTGAATGCGGTGTCGGAACCTACGTCTATTATAGGAAGAAAGAGAATGGAGAAGGTTATGAATACATACCCATAACGAGAATGATCGATGTTGAAGGCTTTCTCACCTACCTCATGGAAAAAGCGATGGAGCTGAAGTCGGGCAAGAGTAAACTACTGGTAGGGACTAAGACGCTCTTCAACATATTTACGAAATTCATCAAGTGGGATGGCGTTCCTCCAGAGTTAAAGAAGACGCTGCCTAAAGTGTTATACAATATATTCACGAAGCAGTCCTATGAGGCGTTAGGTGAATGGCACTACAAATTCATGTTCTTAGGGATGATGCACTTCATGGACTTATACAACTACGATGTTGAGAGAGTCATGAGATGCAACATTCACTACCTCATGCCAGATGGCAGGATTATACCCTTCTGCACGTTTAACGTCCTTAACGATATCTACAGAGACTATGTCCAAAAGAAGTATATGATACCACTGGATGAGTGGAAGAAGCTCAAGGGAGAAAACACTGTGGGTGAACCCATAAAGTATAGAAGAAACTTGGAACTCATAAAGAAGATGACCTCTCACCCACTCTACCTTAAGACATACGGACCCTTCATCCATAGGTGGAGGAAGCTGTATCCATGGCTCAATATTGAGGGTACTGAGCTGAAAGAGTAAAAGCCAAGCTTTTTCAAAGTTTTCGCTTTACAGATTCACTTCTTGTATAACCTAGCTCTATACTCACTGAATAGGTCATCCACCCTACTGACCCAGGCTTTCAATCCCTTACTTTTTTGCGGGTAGTTCATGTAGGCATCCTTGACTTTACCCATGTAATCCGCTACTATCTTGAGCTGGAGGAGGAGGGACGGCCTTCTCAGTCCGGCAAGGAGTCTCATGGCCTTATCAACAATGCCCAGTTCCAGGTCGCCTTTAAGCGATACAGTATTAAGGTCTTCCTCCTTAATCAACTTTTTCCTCATACCGTATTCCAGTTCTTCATCACTTAATTCCTGAAGGAACATTCTAAAAACATCTAGAGCTGCCTGCTTAGCACCGTATCTGCTCATATAGCATTTATTTACCTCCCATAGGGCGTCATTATCCCATTTACCTTGGGCTTCTTCAAGAGCGTGAGAAAGACACCAGGCGGAGAGCATAGCTGAGCCCTTTCCTCCACCATGTATTGGATTTACTGTGTAAGCAGAGTCCCCTATTGCTGCTATTCCATTCCACACAAGAGTGTTGATAGGTCTCCTTGTGGGAACTGCAGCACCGCCTGACTCAATAACCTTGCTTTCACGAAGTTCAGCCCTGTTCAGTACTTTGGTATACAATAGGTCCTTCGGATGGGGATAGCCCCTCCCTCCCTGAACGCCTAAACCTATATTAACAGTGTGAGGCTCCATCGAGTAGGGGAAGAACCACCAGTACCCTCCAGGGGCTTTATCCTTAGAGACGTAAATCCTAAGTATCTCAGGCTCTTCAATATCTTTCTTCAATTCCCGTATCTCCCTGTAAGCGACATTCATTTCAGTAGGATTCAGCTCATCCCGTATGGGCCACTCACGCGGTAACTTTCTTATAAGTGCTCTAGACATTCCCGTGGCATCGACCAGGAGGTTGGTGCTAACTTCCCATGAACCTTTCCTCCTACTCCAAAGGACAGCTCCTTTAACTATGCCGTCCTTGATAACGGGATCCTTGACCTGGGTTTCTTGGAAGTATTCAGCACCGTTATCAATAGCTAGCCTGATGAATCTCTGTGTGAAGGCAACTCGGTTAACCTCGAAGCCCTCCCCAAGAACCCTATACTTCATCCCCTCTGAAGGGGAGTAGACGTCAATACCTCTTACTAAACCCTCAAGTTCCCCATTCCTGGGATACTCTATGCCAAGCTCATCTAAGTGATGTTTTCCAATAGCATCTCCGCAGGGCTTATCACCGGCGCGGTGGAAGGGCTTCACATCAGCTAACAATACCTTAAACCCCTTCCTGCTGATGAAGTAAGCAGCTGAGGCACCCGCTATACCTGCACCAGCTATGACAACATCATATTTTTCCATTAAGGCCACCTCAATTAAAGTGTTGAAAGGAATTAATAATTAATCATTCAGTCAATGAAGGTCCCCGTCGCTCCATCCACATCATCACTCAGTGAGTGTCGTCAGGTCATCCCTAAAACCATTTAATGGTACATCACTAAAAAATCCGAGGGTTTAGAAATCAGAAAATGCGAGGTGTGCGAGGACAAACCAGCTGTCGCGAAGTGCAAGATTTGTGGGAGAGAGGTCTGCGAGGATCATATAGCTGACGGCATATGCAGCGTGTGCAGGGACCTTATGGTTATGTATAAAGGAAAATTAAAACCTGCAGTAGGTAGGTGCCCCTTCTGCGGCCGTTTAATTTGCAGAGAATGCTCTGTGGAAATAGAGCCTGGAGTCAGAGTTTGCAAGGACTGTTTTCAGAAGCTTGACGAATATTTTAGAAAGTACCCGGTTTTAAGGGGATGTTACTCGAGATATCTGAGGGTGCTTAAAGCTTAAAACTTTATAATAGTAACTCACACCTAGGTGGTAGCATGTCGTTTGCTGAAGCTGCGAAGATGATGGAAACCATTAATGAAAGGTTTAAGTCTACTAGGGAGGAGGCCGTAAAGGCTGTCAGCGCTCTCAAGATCTCAGCCTTTCATCTTCTAGGAGACTCCATATCTAGGCTTACAGAGGCTGTAGAGTACCTTTCGGAGATAGAGCGGGCAGCTGGAGTGAGCGGTACCGTTGGAAAAATATGTGACTCTTGGAACTACGTAAATTATGAGAAGATCACTTCTGTAAGCAAACTGAAGCCTGCCCTAGCTTTGATGCATGACTCTGAAAAGAATCTTCTCAAGGTTTCTATGCCTGTTTTAGCCTTCGAGCTACAGCCTAGTAAGGCGTCAATAATCTATCGGGGTAATAGGATAGAAATACCCCTTACTTTGAAGGGTGTTGAGGAAAAAGCCGACCTCATTAAGGCCTTGGGTTCTAAGATCCTTTACCTAGTGGATGCGGTAAGCAGTAGGGTTGAGGCATGTGGGAAGATAAGGTATGGCGTAAGGATCTAAAGCATTAGGTCTTCGCACTCCAAATAACTTCATTTCCGCAGAGAATGAAAACAATTCGGTAATTACTCCTCCTCTCACTGGAGAATCTTTTTACGCGGGGGAGGATAGTTTCCAACCAATCAAAACTACCGCTCCTTAAACGGCAACCCAGTAGTTGGTCATCGTTATCGCCCGTACATTGAATTATTGGCTTATTTATGAATGGCAGTAAGGGCCCTCTATACACTTCAAGGTAGTAGCCTTGCCTCCCGGTAGGTGTAGGGCCATTAACCATTATGCCTGTGAACATGCTTTGACGGCATTTAGCCGGTACTTCAATAATCTTGGTGGCAGTAGGCTTTAAGAGATCCTTGAGGCTCGGTGGCATCTCCTCAAGCAGAGATTTGATCTCATCCTCCTTTGCTAGGAAAGGGATCCCGTTAGCTAGGTACCCAAACCTGATGTGCAAAGCCTTATCCTCCAACACCTTCACTTAATTTAAAATTGTATATCTTGCTTTTTAATAAGAGTCGGTGATGGCGATGATCGGTATAGTCTATAGTCTCTCCGATCCTGCGGGGTCTGGCATCGCCGAATATATTAAGGAAACGTGCTCAGCGGATGAGATCGATGTATTAAGGGCTAGAGGAGCATGGAAAATTAAAGGACTTGAAGCTGTGTTGGCTGGCTTTGCAGAGGACGTTATTTACTTCGACTTCTTAGACGAGGTTTTTCCAGATGCTCAATACTTCGTTTTTCTCTCAAGGCATTCTTCTTCTGCACATGTCAAGTCACTGACCACCCATCACACAGGAAATCCTCGAAGTAGGGCTGATGCTGGAGGGAAGCCATATGAGTTGTCAGTCTCTAACCCCCCACTCGCATGGTCCTTCCTTAAAGGTCTCTACAACCGTGTCAGTTCATCAAGTCTGCGAGATTTCCAGGTGACTTACGAAGCAACTCATCACGGCCCTACAAGCCTCAGCAAGCCATTAACTTTCATTGAGATAGGTTCATCTCCTGAGGAATGGAGGCTTAGGAAAGCCCATGAACTAGTTGGGGAGGTAGTCATAGAGGCGTTGAAGGAGGGGCTTGAAAAAATCTCCTGTAAACCTACAGCCGGTTTCGGAGGCCAACACTATGCAGAGAAATTCACGAGAAGGGCCTTAGAACTAGGAGAGTGCTACGGGCATATAATACCGAGATACGCTCTGAAGGAGCTGAGGGATGATTCCCAGAACTTGAAGAGGGTTGTTCGCTCAGCCCTGACAAAGTCGTCAGTGAAGATAGAGCGAGCGGTAGTTCTGAGGAAGGCTGGAGGAGTTGTTAGGAGGGCAGTAGAGGAGATGGCTCAAGAGTTTTCAATCGAGGTCGTCAGGGATTAGTTCCGTATATTTTAAACTACGTTTCCGGACGTCATTCTTTAAAGCTCCTCTTACCCTATTAGTGAGGGTAGCGTGTGAGAAAGGTAGTGCTTAAGTTAACGGGTAAACTTTTCAGGAAGGAACACGCCAATAAAATAAATGAGATAGTCGGGTATATCACTGAATTTGTAGGGAGTGGAGGGAGAATAGCGGTTGTTACTGGAGGGGGTCAACTGGCAAGGGACTACATAGAATTAGGGGCTGAGGCAGGATTAAGGAGTAGGTCATGGCAAGATGTTATAGGGGTTGCCGCGTCCCGCCTTAATGCGTTACTATTCGCTTCCCTTCTGGATGAACACGCATATCTGCCTATACCTGAGTCTATCGAGGATTTCCTTCAGGCATGGTCGTCAGGGAAGGTCGTAATTATGGGTGGCCTGCAACCTGGTCAGTCGACAAATGCGGTAGCTGCTGCAATTGCAGAGCTAATTGCTGCGGACGTACTCATAAATGCCTCAGTGGTTGACGGTGTATATAATAAAGACCCTAACAGATTCGCTGATGCTAGGTTACTTAAGCATGTTAAGGTTGAGAAGCTCAGAGAATATCTTCAACAGTCCTTCATGCCCGGGAAGTATGAATTACTAGATCCCGTAGCTCTAGGAATTATAGAGAGGTCTAAGTTAAGAGTTGTTTTCTTAAACGCCTTAAAACCCTTGAAAATTAGGCACGCCCTTAAAGGAGATTTCTCGGTAGGCACTTTAGTTGAATAATAGCTTAAGGCGCAAACCTAAATACCTCCTAACGCCTTCTTTCTTGGGCGGGGGTGCCCGAGCTCGGCCAAAGGGGGCGGGCTCAAGACCTTCCGGCTATGCGGGAGAGACCCGCTGGCGTAGGCCTGCGTGGGTTCGAATCCCACCCCCCGCACCAAAAATAAGAGGGTATAAAAGTTGGCTAGGATCAGGGCTCTTACGCTGATGATCCCGGAGATAAGCGGTTGTAGCTCATTATTTAATGAAGTAAGGAAACTTACCTCCTTGAAGAGGGAGCTAAGAGATGTTTGGACTATCAGGGTATCTGTGGGAGGGGTCTTCGCTGAGAGATGCATAAAAGAGATAGCAGAGAAAGGTGTTCTCATAGCTTCCTATCATTCTCACCTTAAGGAAGTTGAATTAAGGGGCCTGGTAAACTACTTGAGTTATGGTAACACGTATGCTTCCTTGAAGGTATCTTCTAACCAAGAACTGGATCTTATCCCAGAGATTCTTGAGAGCCTTTCAAATATATTAGGCGCTGACTCGCTTACCAGAGTTGCATTTTCCATCGGAGGTGAGGTTGAGAGTCCCTACTTTCCTTTATCCTTCCCTAAGAGGTACGGTGTAGCTGTATCCCTCAGATATGCGGATGAGTTAAAAGGTCTTCACCCAGATGACTACGTGAAAAGAGTTAGCAGTGTTTTGAGCATGTATAGCAATGAGGTTGAAGGTAAGTCCAAGAGGTTAGGAGTTCCCTACCTGGGGGTTGATGCATCACTCTCTCCATGGATGGATGAGTCAGTAGTTCCTATAGTTGAGGCAGCCTCAAGGGCTTCAATTCCTTCGGTAGGTATTGCAAGCGGTATTAGAGCAATCAATAAGGCTATTGAGGAAGCGGTTAAGAGGGCCTCAATTCCCTCGCTAGGCTTTAACGAATTAATGCTTCCCGTGGGTGAGGATAACATACTTAAGAAGCTCGTAAGCGAAGGGAAGCTAAGATTACATCACCTAACCATGTATCCTGCTTACTGTGTGGCTGGGCTGGATATGGTAGGTGTACCTAAAGATAAGGAGTTAATAGTTAGAGCTGGAAGGGATTTGATTACTGCGCATGAAGTTAAGGGAAGACCGGTGGGTATGAGGATAATAATTACTGAAAGGCCTCGCATTGAGATTAAGCATTTCGGAGTTATACCAATGGCTCTACCGTGAAGATAGACTGTTAAGTAATTTAAGCAATGAATAAGATAAATAAAACATCAATAATACGCATATCGGTATTATTATTGAACCTAAATCCAGTATTACTACATGCAATTGAGGGCTTACTTGATCATTAAGCGTAGTAATTGACCAATACTTATTACTTGAAGGATCAAATATCAATAGGTGATGCTTACGAAGATTATCGAAATTGATATGAAACAGACTAGAACGATTACATTAAGAATATCTAGGAATCTCAATGATGAGATTGAAAGAATTGTTAGGGAAAAGGGATACTTTTCTAAAAGTGACTTCATAAGAGACGCACTTAACGAGTTTCTCAGTGAATTTGAGAAAAGCGCTGCGGTAGATCCTAATTATAAACAATTTGAAGCAGATGACGGCTCCCAAAACTTGGTTGACAACCCTAATCTCGTCGTGATCTACTAGCTTAAGCCCTTTTAGAGATTGATAGTGCCCTCAAATAAAAGGAAAGTATTTTACATTAAGGAATCTAATACATTAATTTGTTTATTTCTTAATTAGCTCAAAGGTAGATACCTAGTAAATGGTGGTTATGAGGTGAGAGAATATGAAGACACTGTTATTTACCTTGCCCTAAAGAGAGATAAGAAGGCATTGGCTAGGATAATCTCCTTGATTGAGAGAGATCCTGATAAGGCTACGTTATTGCTGAGGAAATTATGGCCTAGAAACCCTCGTTCCCACGTAGTAGGGTTTACAGGTCCGGGGGGAGTTGGGAAGTCAACTCTAATATCATCAGTTATTAAATTACTCACAGATTTAGGGAAAAGTGTCGCTGTTCTGGCCATTGATCCCTCCTCGCCTATAAGCGGAGGGGCTTTGCTTGGTGACCGAGTGAGAATGAGGGATGTTAGGGGAGATGTATTCATAAGGTCTATGAGTACGGCTGCTGAGGAGTCATTGCCATGGAAGGCCTTGATAGCGGTTGAGGTTTTAGAGGGGGTGGGCTTCGATTATATCCTGTTAGAAACTCCGGGCGTCGGTCAATTCAATGTTGAAATAATGAATGCTGTTGATACGGTAGTTTTAGTCTTAATGCCTGAATTAGGGGATGAGATACAGTCGCTAAAGGCTGGTCTGATGGAGATAGGTCATATTTATGTGGTTAATAAGGCAGACCTTCCAGGAGCTGATTTAATGGCTTCCCAAATAGAGGCTTCAGTAAGTGGGGTGTTAGTAAATGGATGGAAACCATGCCTAGTCAAAACTATTGCTTTTAGTAAGGAAAGGGTACGTGGCCTTGTTGAAGCTCTTTTCAAGAGGGATGAATACTTGAGAAAGCGTACTGACCTCCTCCATAAAAAGAGGGCAAACAGATGGTTGCTTGAGGTAAGGCTCATTACGGAAGACACCTTCAAAAATAAGCTTCACGCGTATCTATCGAAAGGCACTGTTATGAGAAATTTACTGAACGAAATCCTATCTAAAGGTCAGGACACGATAACGCTCTCGAATCTGGTTCTAAAGGAATTGAGTTCGATGATACAGGAAAATAAATAAAAAACCCCTACATGAGAAAACGGTTAGGGGGCCGTAGTTTAGCTTGGGAGAATGCGGGGCTTGGGTCCTCACTCACACGGCAGGAACCCCCGTGGTCCGGGGTTCAAATCCCCGCGGCCCCACCAACTCCTTGCCTAGTTGAAAAATTTTATACGTCTAGATTTTTTCTGGGATATGTTCAATAATCAGTGAATTGGTTAAAAAGACCGATGAATTAATTAACTCCACGGTTTTATCCTTTTAAGGATGTATCAAAATGCAACGTGTTATCCCACCCCTTGAAGAAATAACTCCTGAGAAGTTTAAGGAGACATTCCAAAGGATAATTGAGTTGAAGAAAAAGGCAGGCTTAATAGCTTTAAGAGATAATCCCCCAGACCTCTTCGAAAGAGCTAAGATGTACGGGATGCAATACAATAACGGCTCCTGGAACTGGGCTTCCAATATATGGAGTAGATCAGCAGCTAATACCGTAGTGATAGAGAACGATGATGAGATAAGGACGGAGCACAAGCTCCTTATGATGAGAGTACTTGAACACGTTCTAGCCCAAGGCCCGTTTATTAAAGTTGACGGGTATGCAGGGAAGCCAGGCACTAAGGCTCAGATGCATACCGCCGTGTATGTAGACCCTCAATTCCCCGACCTCGCCTTGAGGTGGAAGGCTTTAGTCTTCCCAGCCCCGCCGGATGAAAAACCTGATGTCGAGGTCTTCGTAGTCCCTCATTATTTGGGCAACCCTAACATACCCGGTACAGACAGAATGATGATGGTTATGAGGTTCCCCCACCACAACTTCACGATAGTGACGGTCTCCTCCTATCAAGGAGAAGTTAAAAAAGCGGTTCTCACACACTGGATCTACCATGTTTATAAACAGGGAGGTACGGGGGAACACGCAGCTCTCAGGGAGTTCACGGTCAAGACAGTTGATGGTGAATGGAAGAGGATCATTATGGGTGTGTGGGGTCTTACAGGGACAGGTAAGTCAACACACGGGCTATACGTATGGACACCTGAAAACTCGCAGAAGTACATTAAAGACTTCGGCGTAAATCCTTTGGACTATGTGAAAGATCAAGCTATTAAGAATGATGACATTATAGGAATATTTGAGGATACAGTCATAGGGTCAGAGGCAGGAAGCTGGACCAAAACAGAGGATCTAACTCCTGAGCAGGTAGCTATATGGCGTGCGGCAAACAGCCCTCATGCATTACATGAAAACACTGAATTCGATGAGAAGGGGTATCCTTCATTTAAGGGGGAGCTCTTCCAATACTTTGGGGCCCCTAACAAAAACGCCAGATCCGTGCTTAGACTTGAAGACACGGGTTACTTTGACGGTGATGTTCAGTCCAGTGGGCCGTTAAACACTGCTATATTTCTGAGTCCTGGGTACTTCACAGAGTGGGCATGGGTTAAGATAGTGGATCCAGCGCTAGCAGCTAAAGCCTTAGCGGACGGGAGGACAATAGGACATCCTGCGCAGGCGAAGGAAGTAGTAGGTAGGCTTAGATTCGTTGCGAGATTCGCTTTGCCGTTCACCATGGGGGTACCCAGCACGGCTCATGTGGTAAGGTTCTATCAGTTCCTTAAAAAGAGGATAGAGAAAGGAGATCCCATAGAGGTTTACATGTTCAACACTACTGGTAGGATAATAGCTAAGTACAAATGGGTTGAGAAGAAGCTAGGTAATAAGGTAATTGAGGCCCCAGAACCTATACTTGTCGAGAAAGAGGGGAGGCCGAGGCCCGTAGGAGGTGAGAGACCCACTATAGAGGAAACAGAACTCTTCATCCTTCAGGCAACAAGGGGAGCTGTAGAATATAAGCCTCATCCCGTATGGGGTGAGAAGGTGTTAATACCTAAGGACGTGCCCGGATTAACTCAAGAGAGATTAAAGCAGCTTGACCCGACGAATTATCTTACCTTAGAGGAATTCAGGAAGCTCTTAAAGGCTCAAATAGAGGAAAGCAAGTACTGGCTAGACAAAAATGTTCCTGATCTTCCTAAGGAAATTTACAATGCAATGGATTTTGAAGATTGAACAAGTAAGTAGGTGTGCTTTTTAAATGAAAAGTCAACGCCTTGTTTTCTAGCAGATTGAAAACTACATCGTTGTTGTAGTCGATTCTCTACCACTTCCTTTAGGTATTATAGGAAAGTCTTCATTAAATGTTGAGACTATTATGAGGAATGAGTTTACTAACACCATGAGTTTACTGAGTAGTCTAGGTTTAAAAGCTTCGTCAACTTCATCATCAAAAATGGTCAACCCTACACTGACCCCCTTAGGGTCTATGGGATTTGGCTGGATAGCTATGCTGCAAGTATTGCAAGCGGTTATCAATCTTGAAAGAAGTTTAGATGAGAACTTAAGTCTTCCCTCGTCTTTCAACCTTGCTAATGCTGCCTGATGCTCCGGTGAGACCCCAACACCTAATAAGAGTATCACCCTGTCCGGCCTCTCATCAGGCTTGAAGATTTTAATGTTAACCCTTAAGGGTGGAGGTGTGAAGACATCTACGCCCCACTTAAACCTCACCTGAGGCGATGGAGTAAGTTTCTTCACCTCGAAGCCCTCATCAATCAACCACTTAGTTATTAAATTCTGAACCTTGTCACTCAACTTTACCTACCTATCCTTAGAGTGAGTGGCGAATTAAAGATGTTAGCCTTACTCAATTAACGTCCCGGTAATTGACTTCCCTTAGAACTGCATGAACTACTAAATCTTATATTAATCATAAGCTAACTATGCTTAAAGGCATTGCAAAGGGGACATCAGTTTGAAGGATCTCCCAGAGGAATTCATTGATTACGTATTTAGAAGACGTAAAGCATCCGTTCTCAAAATGGTAGAGGGAGGATTAACCGATAAAGAAATTCTTCTTGAGTTCACAAGGACAACACCAGCTGTGATAACTTATGGACCTGCTGGTCTAAGCGGCTCAATTAAAATGGTTGGCTTTCTCCCTAAAGCAGGCTCATTACCTACGGTAGTTAAAAATATTAGAGAATTGCTCAGTCATAAGTCCTCAATGTCTTTTAAGGAATTCATGGTTAGATTTGTGACCATGGTATATGACGAGAACATCATGGATCTTGGACGGTTTGGAGGGCTTGAGATGGCGTTTAGGCATTCATGGAATAACATTAGAGCCACAGGCAAGGCAACATTGCTATTCTATACTCCTCCTACAATATCTTATGAAGTGCGATGCAGTGTAAAGGTACATGAGGGTGATGGGATTTACGAATATCTCAACCTCTTACACGATGTTTTCCACACACCTGATACTGGGAGAAGCGAATACCCTGCATATGAGTTCCTCGTTAATGAAATATATGATCAATCCGCCACTCCTCAGGGCTTTGGAAGGCTTATCTACAAGGCCTGACTACTCAACCTCCACTAATTTTAGAAGATTTACTACCGTGCGCATCTCGCCTGGAGTTCCAATGGATACTCTCACGAATTTATTCAGCCTACCCGTCAAATCCTTGACATCGATTCCATGGCGCCTGAAGTAGTTTGCAAGTGTTCTAGAGTCATAGTTTTTCTTATTAATTAGGACGAAGTTAGTTAAGGTGTTGATGACCTCTGTGCCATCTATTCTCCTCACCTCTGCAATGAACCAATTTTTAGTCTCCTTTATCTTGGAAACTGTCTCCCTCATGTAGTTCAAGTCCTTTAAGGCACCTATCGCTGCGGCCATGGAGAGAAGGGAAACGTCGTAGAGTCTCCTCGTCCTTAGAAGAGCATTCCTAAGTTTTGCAGCTCCTAAGACATAGCCTACACGGGCCCCAGCTAAGCAGAACGCCTTCGATAGGGTTCTCAGGATCAGTAAGTTATCATGTTCTTCAAGAAGGTCAGCACATGTTAGATCGCTGAATTCATAATATGATTCGTCGAGAATCACGGCTCTATACATCCTTAAGAGCTTAGGTAAAACATCGCAATCAAGTACTTTCCCCCCTGTGGGGTTGTTAGGGTTAACTATGTAGAGAATACTCTCTCTGCTTCCAGCCTTAGAGATCTCCTCTATGTTCAATCTGTAATCCTCATCCAATGGCACGTCCTTCAACTGCACCCCTCTCATCTTAAGGTCCTCTATTGCTGGAATGAATGTAGGTGATGAATAAACTAAAGTGAGTCCTAAACTCCTTAATGCTTCTGACATGTAGATGAATAAGGCCTCAGACCCAGGCAATACTTCAATAAATCCTTCCGGTAAGCTGGTATAGTTGGAGAGCTCCATCATAAGTTCTTTGGTAAGCTCGGGAACCTCATATCTGTTTACGAACTTTACATATTTTCCAAGATATTCTAGTACTTTAGGGGACGGAGGATAAGGACACTCATTCCTGCTCAACACTATCAATTTCTAACTCCTAAGTGTAGATAGGGATTTCAAGGAAATTAACTTAAACTGGGGGAGGGGGTCATGTAACGCTGATAATCAGTTCTGTTATCTAATGGAGGGCTTAGAAACGGTCAAGATATTCTGTAAGTAGGAAAAAGGTTTTCTTTTTAATACAGATTTATACAGCCAGTGAAACATTAGCTTCTTTACTTATAGATAATAGTGCATAGAGCCCAGCTATCAGCATTATCCAGCCTAGGATGAAGAGCGCCGTAGCTATCGGGAAAGGCAACATGAAGTATGGTGCGTAAGCAGTGACCACATATCCCAACCCCATAGAAGTCGATATCCACAGGGACTGAATTGTGGGTACGGCAATCCCTTGAGGGTTACCGGGGTCTCTTTTATAGACAACCGGTATATACACGATCGAAGCAAGAACTATTATAGTTCCTAGAGTTAGCGAAAGGTAGAACCCCCTGTAGTTACCTGCCATGGTTCCCATGGCTAAGGTTATAAGTCCCAGCACTAGCATGAAAGATAGCATACCTAAGGATTTCTTCTTGAGTGCATTCCCTTTATCCATTAGCCCCACCTCAGAATCCTGTTTCCTTCTCAATCCACTCACCCACCTCCCATTTGATACCGGCCTTTGCCATGGGTATTGCTATTAGTAAATAGAGGAAGAACGCGGATAGTACTCCATTCACTACTGGTGTTCCGAGGCCGTAAACCCCTGAGAGCCATGCGATAATGCCTCCTAGGAGAGTTGCCGTTAATCCTGGAATGTTTATTGCTGCGTATTTGGTGCCTGGCCCAAACTTATACCTGGTCTTTATATCTTTGAGCCCTAACACATAAGGCCGGAATATGTAGAAGTCTGCAATGAGTACTGCACCCACAGGTGGTATGAAGTAACCCAACAACGACGCGAATTGGATGAAGGGATCTAAGCTCATACCCCATAGGCCTGCCCATACGCCAGCTATCAAGGTTCCTATAGTACCCAAGATGAGCACCCATGCCTTCTTGTTCAGCTTGCCTGTAGTGTTTATCCATGCTAGAGCGGCGCTCCATACGTTGTTGTCGTTGGTGGTCCATTGCCCTAGAATTGCTAGGAGGAGTGCACCTACACCTAGGCCTATTTGAGCTATTGCTACTATTACGTTAGGCGTTTTAGTCAGTAGAGTCATTACTCCTCCAGCAAACAGAAGTGCAGTCATGAAGATAGTCACATGCGTCGCCCAAGCTACAGCACCAGACCAAGGCTTCCTACCATACCTTGCAACGTCCGAAGTTATCACTGAACCCGACGCGTAGACTCCAACCACGTAGGTGATTCCTGCTCCTAGAGGGGCTATTACCTCAGGCCTTACTGTCCATACCTTGCTAAAGCCACCGGCTAGGTCTATAGAAGCGAAGAACCCTATAACTACTAAAGTGTACCAGAAGGGGACGGTTATATAGCTAAGTATTGCCATCGCCCTAAATCCATAGTATGCAGTGATCATCATTAGAAAGCCACCCCATAAGGAGGCGGCAGCTATCGAAGTAAGGACATTATGGGGATAGATTACATTAACGGTTATCCCAAAGAGCCAGGTCTCGACAGCGAACCATACAATCAGTGGTATGGCGGATACTATCAAGTTGCCAATTATGGAGCCAATTCTTCCCAAGGGGTATCGTAGGATCATGTATGTGTTTGCCCTTGTTGAACCTCCAATATAAGCGATGAGGCCGCCGAAGATAGCAAGGATGATATTCCCTAACAACGCTACCTCCAGCATCGTTGCTGCATCATACATTTGGGCTAGGCCTGAACCAGCGAAGATTGCTGCAACGACCGCGAGAACGCCCATGTAGATCATGAAGATGTTCAAGGTTGACTTGGTTTCACTTTCAGGGATGGTTAATGTTGCGTAATCACCGTACACATCTTTTCTTTCAGCGTGCTTCTCGGCCTGTGACATTCAGGTCACACCTTAAGGGGTATTAAATGTATATATTTTTTAAGTGTTATTAAACAAAATTATTGTAAAAACATGATTAGCATCCCAGAATGAATATTTGTATAGTTAGATTAATGTTTAGCAACAATTGAATAAATCCTTCAATCTTGTGGATTTTTTCCTATTAGAGAATAAGATTTTTTAGCCCGTAGCTCTCCCCACTAACGTAACTGGGTCGAGGTGGTAGTCACGAAGTTAACTCGTCAGGATATTGAAGACCTTGCTTTAGGCGCAACTGTTTTAGGTACTGGAGGGGGAGGCGATCCCTACATTGGTAAGTTGATGGCTATTCAAGCCCTCGAGAGAGGAGGCGAGATTGAGTTGATGGATCCTGATGTGGTTGATGATGACGCGTTTGTGGTGGCTGTGGCAGGGATGGGAGCCCCCGTAGTGATGATTGAGAAGACTCCTAGCGGCAAGGAAGCTGCTGCCTCACTAATTAGTTTAGAGAAGTACTTCGGTAGGAAGGCGGATTACATCATAAGTATTGAGGCGGGGGGACTTAACTCGACAATACCCTTAGCAACGGCTGCTGAGCTGAAGAGGCCAGTTCTTGACGGGGATGGCATGGGGAGAGCATTCCCTGAGCTGCAGATGGTAACCTTCCATCTTTATGGGGTGAAGGCGACACCGATGTCTATGGCTGACGAGAAAGGAAACTCAGTTATCCTCGATACCGTAGATAACTTCTGGGCTGAGAAGATCGCTAGGGCTATCACCGTGAAGTTTGGCGGTGTCGCCTGGATATCCATATATCCGATGAGTGGGAGAAAATACAAAGAGGCGGCAGTTAAATATTCCCTAACTAAAGAAATAGAGATTGGAAGAGCATTAAATGATGCCAAGAAGCAGGGAAAGAACCCGCTAGATGTTCTTCTTGACGTAACTCGAGGTTACCACCTTTTCACAGGAAAGATTGTTGACGTTGTGAGGAGAGCGACAGGTGGGTTTGCTAGAGGAGAGGCTGTCATAGAGGGTTTGGAGGATTTCAAAGGCTCTAAACTTGTGATCAGATTCCAGAATGAGAATCTCATAGCTATTAGGGATGGTGAAGTCCTGGCTTCAGTCCCTGATCTAATAACCGTTGTAGACAAGGATAGTGCAAGGCCTATCACTACTGAGAGGCTTAAGTACGGATTGAGGGTCGCTGTATTAGGAATACCCTGCGATCCTAAATGGAGGAGTGAGAAGGCGTTAGAGGTTGTTGGCCCTAAGTACTTCGGATATGATATTGAGTACGTACCCATTGAGGAAGCTGTGAAAAAGTGGGGGTGAAACCGATGGCTAAGGTAAGAATCGGGATAGACGTAGGAAGCACTCACACAGACTCTGTAGCCATTAATGAGAGAAACGAGGTTATCCACGCAGTTAAAGCTAGGACAACCTCAGACGTGACCTCAGGCATTATAAAGAGCTTGCGCAAGCTCATCATAGGGGGTAACCTAAAAACTGATGATGTAGTCGCCGTAATGTTCGGAACAACTCATATCCTTAACGCAATAGTGCAGAGGAAAGGCTTGAGCAAGGTTGGGGTGTTGAGGATCGGTGCCCCTGCAACAACAGCTATTGAACCTATGCTTGACTGGCCTGAAGACCTTAGAGTTGCAGTTGAAGGAGCAAAATACATTGTCAGAGGAGGCCATGAGTATACTGGTGATGAGATAGCACCATTAGATGAGGAAGAGGTTAGGAAGGCAGCTATGAATTTCGCTGAAAGAGGTGTAGACTCAGTTGCGATAACCGGTGTATTTTCTATAGTAAACCCCGAGCATGAGTTGAGAGCATCCGAAATTATAAGAGAGCTTCTCCCTAGCATCCCTATAGTGATGTCGCATGAGATAGGGAGTATGGGTCTCCTTGAAAGAGAGAATGCAACAATCCTTAATGCTGCATCCATTGGCGCTATGAGGAAAGCTATAAGAAGCCTGAGAGAAAGCCTTAATGATCTCGGGCTTCAGGACACGCCAATGTTCTTTGCTCAAAACGACGGTACTACGGCTAGAGCCGACTTCATAGAAAAGTACCCTATATTCACGGTAGTTGCCCCAATTTCAAACAGCCTTAGAGGCGCATATGTTCTAACAGGGATTAAAGACGCGATAGTTGTAGATACAGGGGGCACTACAAGCAATATAGGTGTCCTGACTAAGGGCTATCCTAGAGAGGCCCTCGAGATAGAGATAGGCGGCGTTAGAACTAACATTCGTTCCCCTGACATAGTTGCTATAGGTCTTGCAGGGGGCTCCATTGTGAAGGTATCTGATGGTAAGGTAAGGGTAGGTCCCGTAAGCGTTGGATATAAGCTTATAGAGGAAGGTATTTCATGGGGAGGGAGCACAATAACGGCCACAGACATAGCGATAGCTAAAGGGGTTATGAAGATCGATGATCCTGGATGCGATCCTGAGAGAGCTAAGAAGCTTATACCTCCTGAAATTGTGGAGAAGGCCTATGAGTACATGGTGAGCAAGCTAGAGGAATCCATAGATAAGGTTAAGACCTCTCCCGAACCGGAAACAGTTATCCTTGTAGGTGGCGGTTCACTCATGTGGCCTAAGAGGCTAAGAGGGGCAAAGGAAGTCATCAGACCTAAATACGCACAGTCAGCCAACGCGCTAGGGGCTGCGACAGCATTGGTAGGAGGGCTTGTTGAGAAGGCATTCTCATATGATCACATAAAGAGAGAGGATGCCATCAAGATAGCTTCAGAGGAAGCTACGAGGAAGGCTATCATGGCTGGTGCCGACCCGACTACGGTAGAGATCATGGAGGTAGAGGAGATCGCTCTCCCATATCTTCCAGGAAATGCCGTGAAGATAAGGGTTAAGGCAGTAGGCAAGCTCAAACTTTAAAACTGGTTCATTAACTCATTTGACCTTCACCTTCATTATCTTTCGAGACTAGGAATACAATTTATCTTTATGTTAACTTTAACTTTCCTTACTCGTAATTATATTATCGGGGTCATTCATAAAAGTAAAGATTCTCGGAAGCGAGAGCCTAGGTGTGAGGGGGCTTTCATGTTTAATCGAAACTAGGGATGCTAGGATTCTCATAGACCCTGGTATTGCCTTAGGCTTCACAAGATGGGGTCTTCATCCACATCCTGTCCAAGCAGTGGCGGGTGATATCATTCGGAAAGAGATCATTGACGATTGGAGGAGTGCGGACTATGTAGTTTTGAGCCATATGCATGGAGATCACGTTCCTCTCTTTAATGCTAATCCTTTTCAGCTGGATCTCAGCAGATTAACCTGTAGGGAGGGTTTGAAGATCATTGCCCCGCCAGGTGGTGGCCCCTCTCGTGTTCAAAGAGAAAGACTAAGTAAGATAAAGTCATTGGAATGTGTTAAAGTAAGTGAGGTAAGGGGGACTGAATTCTCAGAAGGTCCAATAACTGTCTACAGACCATATGCTCATGGATTGTCCAATAGTTCAACTGTAATGATCACTCTCATAGACTCAGATGAGAGGATAGTGCATGCTTCAGATACTCAGCTATTAAATTCAGAGGCTGCCCACCTCATAAATAGGCTCAAGCCTGATTTAGTAATAACTGATGGACCTCCAATATATAGGTACTTGAGCAGGCCTGAAATCATGGATACATTGCTGAGAACTGCTGAGAGAAATCTCAAAATAATCACCTCTCAAGCCTCTAAAGTGATCATAGATCACCACCTTCTCAGGCATGACGAAGGCTATCAATGGCTTGCAAAGATGAAAAAGGCCTTAAAGGACACACTGATACAATCAGCTGCAGAATACATGGGTAGAAAGCCACTCCTGCTTGAGGCGTGGAGAAGAACGCTCTACTACCACTATCCCGTAAACAATAATTGGTTTATCAGCATGTATAGGCCAGAAGTAGAGAAACATTTCCCGATATACGTTGAGATCGTGAAGGCTTCTCCCAAACTTAACGAGATCTCTGAAAAAAGTTTTGATAAGCTTTTATATACACTCGAAAAACAATAAAAAATAGATGGAAATTCTTAAAGAATATAATTATTTACAGATGTATTTTGGTGGGCCCGCGGGGATTTGAACCCCGGACCTCCGCCGTGTAAGGGCGGCATCCTAGACCAGGCTAGACGACGGGCCCTGAACTCAATCAGAATTCTATTTAGATTAGCATTAAATAATTTAATGGATTCTTTATGACGAGAGGAACCCTCTATAGGAATTACAGCTCTCATTAACATAGTTAGCTAGGTCAGTAGCTAATATGAGAATCATTCTGGCTACCTCATCTGGGATCACGCATTCTCCCTTGGAGCAGTTTATTCTTGAAAATGACGCCTGGTTTGATAATGTCTAGTTTTAACTAAGGTGGTAACCTCGAGTTACGTCAAGAAGAACATCTAGCGGGTTCTTTCCCTGATTTTAGGGATTACTTCTTCCTCAGTTTTTCTACACAAGTGAGAGACTGATTTACTGATGGATATCAAAAAACTCTCACCAAATCAACTAAGGTAATATATGGTTGATGTGCAGAGCGAATATTTCGGATTTAGTAATGCGTCCTTGGCTTTAGTAACTCTTTAATAAGGCTTTTCAAAAAACTATAGTATTTATTTAGAGGTTCCCTTTCAATAAGAGACCAAACAAAAGCTTCAGTATTTTCAACTATCTCCTTAACATCGTTATAGCCCGTTTTTAAGTATCTAGCGCCTTGCAAATTAGTTGATAAATTATCTGCGAGCTTAACAATACAAGCCTCAAGGGATTTACAATCATTTAGCTCCTTGATTAACGTTGCATAGTCCTCCAGGCCTAATTCTCTTAGTGCTTCAAGGTCTAATTTGCTTGAAAGGGAAGAAGTGATATGATCTTTTGACCACTTCACTATGTCTCCGCTTATAGACTCAGGTAGGTCATGTATTATTGCTATCTTTAAGGCTTTTCCTTGATCAATGTCTATTCCGTGCTTCGCTAATGCTTCAGTAATGAGTAAAGTTAAGAAAGCTACCTCGAAAGTGTGTTCGGCTACACTCTCCGCCACTTCGTGGGGAACACCTCTTAACATCCAACCTGTTCTAGCAAGAGCTTTTAAATTCATGATTTTCTCGTAGTCCATGTCGTTGCATCCGTTAAGGATTGCAAGGTAGTGATTTTAAGCTATAGGCAGTATGTCAACGTAAGGCCCTTCCTTAAGAAGCTTAACCTTAATCCCATAGAGCTTCGCAATAATCTTCTCCTTAAGAAACTCCTTTGCAGGCCCTGTAAAAAAGAGCTCACCACCTCTAAGCGCTATCACGTAGTCAGCGAAATTCATTATGGGGTTTAGCTGATTAGAAGCAATTAATACGATCTTACCTTCTCTCCATGCTAACTCCCTTAACTCCTTAAGCACTCTTACTTGGTACCGGATGTCGGTATGGGCTAGGGGTTCATCGACTTCATAAATTGCTGAATTCCTTGAAAGCCCTCTAGCTATGAGGGCCCTTTCAAGTTCTCCACTACTTACTTCCCATATCCTTCTCTCAAGCAGGTGATTTAAGTCGAGGAAGTTGACATAGTAATTAAGCCTACTCCTATCCATGGATGTGTCCACAAGGAGAAGATCACCTATGGTGATGTCAGGCAGTGCGGGAACATAAGGAGGTATGTAGGTTATTAATTTCATCCTTTCGCTGGGGTGGAGTGAGGAGATCTCGTGGTTGTTGAAGACCACGCTACCCTTATAGGGGACAATACATGCTAATGCCTTTAGGAGGGTTGACTTTCCTGCACCATTAGGTCCTATGAGGACAGTAACACCTTCACCTAATTCTAGGTCAATATTTCTTAATGCTTTTACAGCCCCATAATCAACTGAGAGCCTCTTAACCTCTAGTTTCATGCTTCAACCCCATCAGAATCGTAGCTAAGGCAGGCCCTCCAACTAGCGAAACTATTATATTTACAGGGATCTCCACAGGATAAATGATTGACTTACCCACAGCATCGGCGGCTACAGTCATGAGAGAGCCGAAGATAAGCGCTGGAGGCAGGACGAACCTTACATCACCTGATTTTATGAGTCTTCGAGAAACGTGAGGGGATGCTAGACCTACAAAGCCTATGATCCCATACCAAGCTACGGTGAGCGATGCTATGAGAGATGCTATAAGGGTGAGGAGCTTCCTTAGCATCGCAGGGTCCTCGCCAAGCTCCCTTACGAAATCGTCACTGATGTTCAAAGCGTTCATCACATCTACAAACTTATACAGGATTAGAAGGGATATAACCAGTGAGAGGAATATCATTGTCTCACCAAGGGGCTCAGGGTCTACAAAGGAGCCTTGGCTCCACGCGAACAATTGATGAATGTTCTGAATGATTAAGTACTGGGGAAGTAAGCTGGCTGAGTACAGAGTTGTGCCTACTGCAACCCCTGCGAGAACTAAGGAAGTTGTAGTCATCCCTGCCTTGGATGCTATGGCAAGGGTTAATAAGTACGCGAGAACCCCTCCTATGAAGGCTGCGATAGGTCTCAAAACTAAGGTATATAGGGGTATTAAGGGCAGGGCGAAAGTTAGAACTACCCCGAAAAGCGCTCCTGACGAGATGCCCAAAAGGTAAGGGTCTCCTAAAGGATTTCTTGATGCTGTCTGTATCAGCAGCCCTGAAAGGGCGAGTGCCATGCCTCCAAGTAGTGAAGCGGTAAGCCTCATTACACGGTAGGAGGCTATCCCTGGATATCCATGAAGGATCTCTGAAATAGCTTCACTCATTATTTTGAATGGGTTCTCTGTACTTGACCCCACGGATACGTGAATTAAAGCAAGTGTTATTAAAAGGCTGAGGAGGGTGAAGGTAACAGTGAAAAATCTCCTTTTCCTAACCTTAACGTATTCCTCAACACTTCTCATTTTCAGCCCGCCGAAAGACTTATTCCCCATGACTCTAGTACAGTGTCGTTAATTGTTTGCGGTACTCCCTTAAGGTTGAAGGCTTGAGGATAGAAGATCCTTGCAAGCGCTGCAACGCCTATCGCTACTCGAGGCCCTGGTCTATCGATAATGTCCTCAAGGGTTCCCTGTATTACGTATATGTGGCCTTTCTTAACAGCTGTGATATTGCTCCATCCCTGCCTGGATATGATGTGGTTAATGAGTTCCTGTGGGTTGCCGAACTGTCCGTAGTTATAGTTAGTTAGAATTATTTCGGGGTCATCCTTGAGTATTGCCTCAGGAGATGCGACGAAGTACGCATTAGTAACGTTGCTGAAGATGTTTTCCCCGCCTGCAAGCTTTATCACATCGTTAATGTATGATCCGCTTCCGACAGTCCAGTAATCAGGGAATATCTCATAGTATACCTTAACAGGCTTAATTCCCCTAGTATTTAGGTAGGCTATAACCTTCTCATGGGTCTCTAGGATCGTTTCTCTCATGTTGTTAACGACGTCTACAGCTTTATCCGGATGTCCCGTCACAACTCCCAAGGTTAAGATATCGTTGAACACGTCGGAGATTGACGAGGTCCTCATCACTATGACGGTTAACCCCATATCTGACAGTTCTCTAGCGTACTTTTCTTGAACACCTGTTGACGTTATTACGAGGTCAGGTCTGAGCTTAAGTATTTCTTCAATGTTAAGCGTTGAGAAGCCCCCAATGACCTTCAAACTACCGTTTTTCTTTAACTCATTAACTATTGGAGGATAATTCGAGAATTGGTCCACGCCAACGACCTGGCTTCCAGCCCCTATCATGAATAAAGTCTCAGTGATTGAGGGTGCTGTAGAAACTATTCTTAATGGTTTATGGGATATAGTGACTGATCGGCCTAAAGCATCAGTAATTGTAATGGGGTATTTAGCTTCTTCAACCTTCTTCTCAAGATCCAGTATTTTACCCTCTAAGGAGCTCTCCTTCTCACTAAGTAGCGAAAGCTTTGAAGAGAGCTCACTTATCCTCGACTGAACTCCTTTAATGTTGGTAGACAGCTTACTCACATTTTCCTTAATGCCGCTCACTTCTTCCTTCAACGAAGCTATATGAGATGATATGCTTTCCAACCTTGCTGATTGGCTTGCAATCAGGTTAGTTACCGCTTGTGTCTGTGCATATATTATATAGAGGGCTATACCGCTCACAACAACCGCTATCAGGGAAATGCCTATCAGAAGCCATGTGTAACCCTTCAACTCATTGGACACCCTATCCAATAATTTCAGGGGGAATAAAAGCTTATCTGGCGAATAAAGTGTTGGTAATACATGGTTAGGGGAATACTTTGAGGTGCTCCTCCTCGTTTCTAACATAGATCTCTATGTGTTTATCCAGACCGCTTGTCATGATCTTTGGTTTTAGCACGGCCTCTATCTGGAAAAGTCCTGCCTTATCGTTCATGTGGACCTCTATTCTCGCCGGTCTTTCCCTTCCCTCCAGGATTTCCACCTTCTTTATGCTGATGGCTGATACTGCATGCATATCAAGCTTCCCTAACTTGTAAGGAATTCTCGCTCTACCCTCCGCCATGTCGGTACCATCAGCTATTGTAACTACTCCTGCCTCCATTGTTAGAGCTCTTGTATTCATTTCCGTGGCATAAATGGCATGCATAACCTCTTGTCTTAGCAGGTACTTTCTAGAGCCTATGGAGGGTATCACCTCTGGAATAAGCCTGTCTAGAATATCCTTCGCCAGTAACGCCCCTATCATTTCATGATTCACTCTGTGCACAGCATTGCCTATATCGTGGAGATATGCAGCTAGGAGGACTACAAGCTTAGCTTCCTCAAGATCCTTTGCAGTACCGTAGGCAATAGTGGTTGGCTTTATGCCGGCCTTCAGAAGGATCTCGAACAGCTCTAAAGCTGACCCACTCACTATCCTTGAGTGTACAATTCCATGATCATTATATCTCAACCTACCTACGGCCATAATATTAGCCATCTTTATCAGCTCTTGAACCTCATCATCAGATTCTAAGATCTCATATGCTTTTCTAAGCAGTTCTGACCTGCTGATATGCTTGCTTATTAGTGTAGGAGATACTACCACCACTTCAACCACCTTATCAACTTAAGGTTTGAGTACTTATTAAGTGAGACTGAACCTCAGTCGAGGACAATACAATCATTAAATCATTCCGGCTCTTCCTCATCATCATTTAATTAAAGGGGCTAAAATCTAATAAAACAGTGATGGTTTAGCTGATGATGACGAGAACCACCTGATATATTAGAAAGTATGTGATGAACCTAGACCAGCCTGAAACTCTATAAATTTGGGATTTTACTACTTACTCATTTATTCGAACATACATTATTAACTAATAACTCATATATTTAGGATGCTAGGATATATTATAATGGTGTCCACTATCTTGATAGACGCTGATGACGTGCTTAACTGGATTAGGGATAGGAAGGAGTCCTTCGTGAACTCCAGAAAAGTGGCTAAGAGGTTCCGGATAAGCACGAAGGCGGCTGGGCAGATCCTTAAGAAGCTAAGCGAGAAAGGTTACCTCAAGCTCCACAGAAGGAGGAGGGGTCGTTTCAACATCTACAAGGTCAGAGAGTCTGTTATAGGGTTGAAAAGCAGAACCCATCTCTCCAGAATAAGGAAGAAGTGATTGGGTGCGGATTACTTGCCGCCGTTGGAAGGGGATGAATTAATTCTTAAGGATGGATCTATATGGATCGTTAAAGGATGCTATCACCCACCGAAAAAATACGTTGCGATGCCCCGTAGAGTAGAGGGTAGGAAGGTTAAAACATTCAAGGAGTCCCTCGCCTTAGTGAAAAGATACTATCGGCATTATCTCCAGAAAATCCCTGAAATCGATGATAAAGTCCCTGTAGTTCCTCAGGAAGATGTCCTCGTATACAGGGAGGCGCTTGCTTGGAAACCAAGTGACTTGAAGAAACCCATTGAATGTGTAGCAGAGGAGCTGATAACATTCCTGAGGGATGAATGCAACCTCACCTGCGGCATAACAGGTAGCCTGCTCGGAGGTTACGCCACCAAGACATCTGATATTGACATAGTATGTATGGATAGAGAGGGGGCGTATGAGTGTTTAAGTAAGTTGAGAAAAGAGGGCCTCATCCAGCCTCTCTATCCTCAATACACGGTAAAGGAAATCGGGGAAGTTAAGGAGGTGATCTCTCAGCAATTGCACACTGTGTTAGCCTCGCGAAGGTTAACTCAAGGGATATTTAAAGGCTATCCATATACTATGAAAATCGTTAACTGCAGGAGAGGTAAGGATCTAAATGTTAAGCCTATTTACAGCCTCACCTCTGAATTAACTATAATCCTCAGGGGAAGTGATTATCGATGTCCATCCATATATCCAGCAGATTTGCTAAGCACATCAACCGTGCTTAAGAAGGCATACCTTCTAACGTTTAGAACTAGGTTAACTGAGCTTAAAGAAGGCACAATACTTAGAGGTGTGGGTTACATAATGTATTACGAAGATCTAAATCACGCCCTGATAAGTTTCGACAGGCCTCCATCATTTATTAAATACCTAATTACTCCCTCCGAATGTATAGGTAATAGCCCAACACCGTTATAGTTAGGACGAAAGCCAAGCCACCCACAATAATTAAAAGTATGTTAAACCACGGATAGGAAGCATTATTATTCTCCGAGGTCTTAGTGATTGTCTTCACGCCCCCTCCTAGAACGTACTCAGCTTCATCTATAGCACCCGTTAGGGCTTCCTTGCTACTTTGTATCAAAGCCATTGCCATAACCGTCCCGTTTGTTAAGCCTTGAAATCCTTGTGGCGCCTTAGCAGTGATAATTAATCTAGTCCCTTCTACATGTATCGATGCTTTAGACATGTAGGAGAACCCCTTGCCAACAATACTTAATGATGATACCTTATCTATGGAGGGAGCAGTATTATCATAGCTAACTGTTAAATACGCTGGAGAGCCGTTTACAAGGGCTGGAGCCATAAGAGTATATGAGAATATGTAATGGGACTTATTTCCTAACCCAGCATCCTCAATCTCCAAAGGATATCCGTTTAATTCAAACACTACCTCTATAGCCCCCTTTTCTAAGGCAATTTCAACCTCCGTTATGTCAATAGAGCTAACAGAAACGTTTGGGAGAGCGCCAAAGTTAGAGATTTTCACATCACCGATTTCATCGTGTATTACTATATGAGTCCATAATTCCCATGCTGTTGGTGTAATTGCTTCCGACAGTGCTAGGATGAGTAGGCAAGTGACGACCAAAGCCCTCATATTTAAGGTCATCAATTCACCTAAATTATGAATAATAGATATGCTATTTATTTTAAGTTATGTATTATATTATTAGGTTATATGGTTATCCGGAAAAGGAACGTCTATGAGAAAAGTCTATGGGCTGTTAGTCACTCTCTAGGCTTCTGTCAAGCTTTTAAACGTGTTTAAGGAGTTGTTATTACCGGGTATCGTTGGGAAGGCCTTAGATTGGATGCCTTAACAATTAGTTCCTGAGGGTGGTATGTGTGAACACTAAAAGAAAACGTGTGAAAGCATACGTTGATGCTATAAGTGAACTCATTCTCTCGAAAGACTGGAGCAGGGAGAAAGCAGTAGAGCTTGTTAAAAGGAATCTTGAGTCAACAGGGGTTGAGCCATTTAGAGGTGCATCCAAGCCTGAAGACATTTATGATAAGGAGCTGATAAGTTTATTCATTGTAGGGACGAGAGGTTTAGGCATAAATAAGGAGTTTGAAGGTGTTTTTAAAGAAGTGTTTAGTAAGGAGATGAAATATGAGGCTGTGATAAAGGCGCTTGAGAGCGATCAGCCTGTAGAGCAGGTAAGGACAACGATCAAATCGCTTTTTCCTGAATTGAGTGAGAATGATGTGGCCAGAATCCTAAGGTTTGCCGTGACCCTCTACTATCTTGACTTCAAGCCCTATGACTTCGTAACTAAGGTAATAAGAAGGTTGAATGAGGCCCTCCCAGAGTACTCTGAAACTATAAGGAGGTTCACCAGATTCTTCATAGCTATTAAGTTGGCTGAGGAAATCTTTACAGGAAATATTAAGACTAAGGTGGATAAGGAGATTAGAAAACAGGTGATTTCTCTTGAGACCGGTATAGAGAGATCCACGCCATCCGATGATTATGTCAGAAAGGTGGCGCAGGTAGCATACGAGATACCTGAGCAGGTGTTAAGGGGTATCTTCACCCAGAAGGAAGGTAAAAGGGATAGCAGGGGCTGACAAGATAAATTTAAAATACCCGCACTCAGAGTAGTGTAGGTGACTGACTTGCTAAAAGCTCTTAGAGAAGCAGTCTACAATGTACGGCGTGGTAGGGAGGAAATGGTTATCGAGTTAATGCGAACCCCTGGTGGAAAGAGCTATGTTGTAATACATAAGACTCTGAGAGGTGCGTACGAGGCAGGTGAAGGAGAGAAGAAGGAATGGGATCTACTTGAAAAAGAGGGCTTTAAGGAAGTAAAGGATTCGCAAATTGAGTATAAAACCCTATCTCCTGAGATTAGGAAAGCTATTTCATCAGCCTTTAGATACTGAGTCCCAAAACATTAATGCGTTCAATTAACATCAGATATAATAAGCTAGCAAATCAATTCTTAATTCTTCTAAACTATGTGCTGATGGTGTAGACATTGAATCCCGTAACAAGACTTAAGGCATCGATGATTCTCGCCTTAGGAGGGGTTATAACCTTATCCACGCTTCTCCTTACTGCGCTATTGTTGATTATAGCTCCGGGTGGGAATGTAGGTGCTTTTATCACTTTAACGCTGGGTGTTGTAGTAACTTTCCACTTTATTCAATGGCTTGCAGGACCTAAGATAATCGAGCTAGCCTATAATGTCAGACCCTTGCAAGATGGGAAGTATACTTGGATTAACGATTTATTGGATAGGCTCTCAACTGCCTCAGGCTTGAGTGAAAAACCAAAGCCGATGATCGCTGACGTGGTTGTGCCAAACGCCTTCGCTTATGGCAACATCCTCACAGGGTATAAGGTGGCAGTAACGAAAGGGTTGCTTGATTTTCCTTATGAAGAAGTGGAGGCGATACTGGGGCATGAGCTTGGGCATATAAAGCATAGAGATGTCGAGCTAATGATGGTGATCAGCCTGTTACCAGCACTGATACTATGGCTAGGCCGATCCCTAATGCTCATGGGATGGTTTGGAGGCAGTGATGATGAGAGTGAGGCCTCTCTCCTACCTATAGTAGGAATCTCTTTAATAGCGGTATCATTCGTTTTTAACATCATAGTTCTTTACGTAAGTCGCCTCCGTGAATACTACGCTGACTCACATTCCGCTAAGGTCGTTCCGGATGGGGCTAGGAAACTGCAGAGAGCTCTCGCAAGAATTCTTTTGATCTCTGGGGAAGTGAAGAAATTTAACCCAAGGCTCATCAGCGATGCCAGTAAAATGAAGGCGCTGCTCATTTCAGACCCCGAAGTAGGTTTGGAAAGAGGTGGCTGGAGGGGAGACATTCAGGATGTGGTGGAATGGATCAAGTCAAGGCCAAAGCTCATGGCATTAGAGATCTTTGCAACCCATCCAGACCCTGCCAAGAGGCTCAGATTTCTCGATACTCTATGTTAGAACTTGGAATAAAGAAATAGTAAGTAATTGAATCTTAAAGAAGTATTCTCAATGGCGTATATGTTTTTGCTGGAATATAGGGAAGAACGTGGCGTGTTGTCTTTGGTGGAAGAACACCTCCGTTTTTGACAATGCTCATAATCTCTTTCTTGCTAAGGGGACGACGCACTAATACAGATAGAACCTCACTTTTTTCTAGATCCTGAAGTGCGTCCTCAAGCAGTCCATACCATGCTAGTGAGATTAAGCCCTTCAAATTCAGTCTATCCAGTTCCTTTAGAATTGCTTTTTGCTCGTCAATCCCTCCAGGCACTTCGAAGCATGAGTCATTACCTAAGACAATGAATGCCCGTCCATCAAGGTCTCTTGGCTTAAGTTTTCCTGGATCATGGCTGCATTGAAGAGCCCTTAGATGAACGCTTTTTGCAATATTAGCAATGAATATCGGTGGACGGTCGGTGGCTGGATACCAGGTATAAACCTTTACAGATGGGTCGAAGTAGTCAATTATTATTGCTGGGATTTTGGATGCTCCAAGGCGCTTAAGTGCTGCCCACCTATGGTGCCCGTCAACGATGAGATATTTCTTTGTTCCTGGAATGGGTGAGGCTATTATTGGCATGTCTACTGCTTGCATTTTCATTATTGACTGCATGACTGAGTTAAGTCTCTCACTAACGATCTCCTCGTGAGGGAGTAGGTCATTAACGTTTAGCAATATTGGGGTGATCCTCTTCACAGGAAGGTCGTACTTCGGAAGTCTTATCTTAAGTGACAATAGGCATCACCGAGTTTCCTTCTGGAAAAATTCGATGAGCTTACTAGCCACCTCTATGCCTGCCCTAGCCTGAGCCTCTATGGTTGAGGCCCCTATATGAGGGGTTAGAACAACATTGTTCAGCTTTGTGAGGGGATGTCCTTCGGGAAGAGGCTCCTCTTCATAGACGTCGAGGCCCGCACCAGCTATCCATCCCTCTTTAAGAGCTTTAATCAGAGCGTTGGTATCGACTATCCCGCCTCTAGAGGTATTAATAAGTATAGCTGTTTTCTTCATTAGCTTAAGCCTACGCTCATTCACTAAATGATATGTTGAGTCTAGTAGAGGAACGTGAAGAGATACTACGTCAGCCCTTCTGAAAACTTCATCAAGCTCCAGCCTTAAAGCTTCCAGTGCCTTTACTATATCTTGAGGTGGTTCGACCACATCGTAGAAAATCACCTTCATTCCTAGCCCGAACTTAGCGATTCTCGCAACTTCCCTTCCTATCCTTCCGAAGCCAACAATTCCTATGGTCTTACCGTAAAGCTCATATCCCAAACATTCTTTTTTAACCCACTTGCCTTCCCTCAGATTTCTGTCGGCATAGGCAATCTTTCTGGCAACCGCTAGGAGCAGGCCAATGACGAGCTCAGCTACACTTCTAGATGGTGCAGCTGGAGCGTTGAATATGGCTATCCCCCTCTTCTTCGCCTCACTGACGTCTATATTATCCAACCCAACACCTGCCCTGGCAATGGCCTTAAGCCCCTTCCCTGCGGCGATTACCTCCTTAGGTACTTTTGGCTTACTCCTAACCACTAGCGCATCAGCGTCTTTTACAAGGTCTTTTAACTCTTCAACGCTTGGGTATTCCCTGTAAACAACATCAAATCCTGCCTCTTCTAGCATTTTAATGGCATCTGGATGTATGGGTGCGGCTACGAGGATCTTGACCATTGATTATCACCTTCTCAATTCCTCTATTACCTTGCCAAGCTCCTCAAGCATTTCATCAATGTATTCATTGGGCATATAGCCCATATGCCCTATTCTGAAGCTCTTATTCTTTAGCTCGCCATATCCTTTAGCAAGTTCGTAACCTCTCTTTCTCATGGCCTCATATACTTCCAATCCATCTACACCTTCAGGTGCTCTCACACAGGTAATCGTAGGTGATTCAAAGCCTTTTCTAGCCAGGATCGATAGCCCGAGTTTCTTGACCCCTTCTCTAACCTTAGCCGCCCTTTCCTGATATAGGCTCAACCAAGCGTACTTACCTCCTATTTCATCAATAATTCTGAGTACCACATTAAGGGCAATGATCTGAGGTATGGGGGGTGTTGATGGAGTTGACCACTGTTTCTCCTGGTACTTCACGTACTTCAAGATATCGAAATACCATCCTCTGTTGGGTATATTCTCAGCTTTCTTTAGAGCGGCCTTGCTGAAGGCTCCAATAGCCAACCCCGGTGGTAAGCCAAAGGCCTTCTGACTACTGCTGAAGACGACGTCCACTCCCCATTCATCGAACTTTATATCTGCAGCACCCATAGCTGATACCGCATCAACAAATACCAGTTTCCCATGCTCCTTAGCAACAGAGGCTAGTTCCTTAAGAGGATTGAGCACTCCAGTACTGGTCTCATTATATGTGATAGTAACGGCCTCCACAGATGGATTCTTCCTTAGGGCATCATCCAGTTCCTCAGGCAGGACGGGCTCCCCAAGACCTTTCTCTAAGACCACAGCCTTTCTTCCATTGCTTTCAACTACTTCCCTGTATCTTTTCCCGAACGCTCCGATAACTGTAACCAAAACAGATCCATTTGGGGAAACAAAATTCCTAACGGAGGCCTCCATAATTCCAGTGCCGCTTGCTGGGAATAGAAGAACTATAGATTCTTGAGCTTCAAGAAAGGATGTGAGCCTTAGAATAGTGTCCTTATGTAGCGTTTGGTACTCCTTGGATCGGTGGCTGAACATTTGGAAACTCATAGCCTGGAGGACTTCAGGAAAGCATGCAACAGGTCCTGCTGTAAATAGTTTGAGTGGCTTAGGCCAGACCATATCCTTAACTTCATTAACGACCTCATTAAACGAGGTTTTCAATATTACATCACCCATGGTGTATTGTGTGAGGCCTTATTTATTGATTATTTTACAGAGTGGAGTAATTGATTAATCTACTTTGGCTTTTCACATAAATCTATATACTTTCATATAACCCTCCCTCTGAGGAAACTTTTTCCAGAATAACTTAAGTATACCTTGCCCTCCATACACCAACATGGTGTGAATGTGTTGAGAGTTGTGACATTTAAGTTGCCTGACGCCCTGCTCGAGGAGCTGGATATGTATGCTTTAAAGCATGGGATGAGCAGGTCTGATGTTATTAGGTTAGCTATTAAGAACTTAGTTCTTCAATCAACTCGCAGACCTCGGTACAGGGTTAAGAGGATAGTGCTCACGTAGCCAAGCGGTCAGTCGGGGATTCTATCTTCATTAATTTTCTGCAGCGACGGCTTTCCTCATCCTGATCTGCTATCACTTTAAACCTTAATTAAGGTAGCCATTAATATTCATTTATAAGAGCCAGCACTTTTGGTTCAGATGTTAACGTATATATGATAAGATGGGAAGAGAATTATTTAAGCCTAACATTCTAGATCCCCCTGTGGTCAATATGAGAAAGATATCAAACCGAGTAAATGTTTTCAAACCATCCCCCCATAGAATGTTAGCTGCTAAGGCTGAGGAACTTGCGCGAGCTGGAAGAGATGTCTACAATTACTCGGTAGGGCAGCCAGGCCTGCCACCTTCATCGGAACTCATTGATATGCTCTGCACTAAGGCGAAGGAAGAGCCGTTCGTGCATTTTAAGTACTTCAGTGCGAGCGGTATGTACTCACTCAAGGAGGCTGTAAGCGCAGATCTTAAGAAGTATGGTGGTATCGACATACCTCCCTCGAATATCGTGATTACCACAGGCGGTATTGAGGCTTTTCACTTCGCTCTAGAGATTACAACGGATCCTGGGGACGAGGTATTCCTTTTAGATCCTTCATATAGTGTTTACTGGGATCTCCTCAAGTTCCTAGGATTGAAGATCAGGAAATGTCCGCAGACAGTTGACACAGGTTTCCAGCCAGATGAAGAATGTATTAAGGAAAATATTACTGATAAAACATCTGCGGTGATCATGGTTAGCCCTGATAACCCTACAAGCAGGATATTAGACGAGAAAATCCTTAAGTTGGTAGCAGATCTCGCTGCTGAGAAGAATACTTGGATAATTTACGACGAGGCATACAAGCACATAATATACGAAGGCGAGCATATCTGGATACATAAGTATGGGGATACCCTTAACAGGCTTATAAGCGTGAACACCTTCTCGAAGGATATAGCAATACCTGGCTTCAGGCTGGGCTACATCTACGGCCCGAAAGAGGTGGTAACTCAGGCAGCAAAGCTAAAAGGCATACTTTCACTTACTGCCCCTGTACCCGGTCAGTGGATGGCTTACTATGCTCTTACCACAGACATTAAGGAGAAGTACTTGAAATACGTACTCCCTATATACAAGGAAAGGCGTGATGTAGCATATGAGGCATTCAGGAGATACCTGCCCGAAGCTAAGATATGGAAGCCTCCTGCAGGTATGTATCTATTCCCTGACATGAGCTACTACCTAAGCAGGTTAGGTCTTAACGACATTGACTTTGCCTTCAGGCTTGCGGAGGAGAAGGCAGTGATTATGTTGCCTGGGTCTATATTCGGAGAGGCAGGGAGGAATCATCTTAGGGTTACCTTTGTGACTCAGGAACCCGAAAGGCTTGATAAGGGTATAAAGCTTATGGCTGAGTTTATTGAGGAGAAAATAAATAAAATCTAAAAATACTCCCTCTTTAAGCTTTAAGATTATTTCCCATTCAGATGCCTAATACCTCTTTAATTAGTGCAGCTCTTGCAAACATGCCGTTCCTGGCCTGTTCGAAGTACTTGGCTTGAGGTAGCTCGTCTACGCTGGGATCCAGTTCCCATACCCTCGGCAACGGATGCATAATGATGGGGATGTGTTTGAACTTAGACAGGAATTCCTTATCGATTTTGTAGGCACCCTTAAGCCTCTCATATTCCTCAGGATTACTGAACCTCTCCTTCTGTAACCTTGTGACATAGAGCACGTCAAGTTCCTCAATCACATCCTCAGGCCTTCCAACCTTAACATACTTCACTTTTCCTTCTATCTTCTCAAGAATCTCATCTCTGATCTGTATCTGTTCAGGTGCGATGTAGTAAATTGTCACGTTGTTGAACCTAGTCAGCATGTATGAAAGGGATGAAGGCGTCCTCCCATATTTAAGGTCACCCATAATCCCAATTTTCAGGCCATCTATCTTACCGAGCTCCCTCCATATAGTGTAGAGGTCTAGCAGCGCCTGAGTGGGATGTTCGTTGGGGCCATCCCCTGCATTTATTATAGGGGCTTTAACGATATCCTTAACCCTATGAGGGAAGAACGGTATTTTTTGCCTTATAACTATCACATCTGGGTCATAACCGTCTAAGATCTTCATAGTGTCCACATCGCTCTCTCCTTTAAGGACGCTTGAAGTGCTTACATCGAAATTAATTACCCGGCCGCCAAGTTTCTCCATAGCGAACTGAAAGCTCAGCTTAGTTCTCGTGCTGGGTTCGAAGAATGCCGTCAACATTATTTTGCCCTTAGCATAGTCCAGAACTCCCCTCTCGGATATTTCAGTTCGAAGCTGATCAGCTAACTTGAACAACCTCTCAAGATCTTCTCTTTCAAAATCAAATGCTGATAATATGTCTTTTCCTTTCAAACTCATTTTATGTACACCTCGTACATATACCTAGCAAGCGTTTAAAGATTTTTGATTTAAAAATTAATTTATTTTAGTTAAAAAGCTATTCTTTGCTTATCTCAGCAACTTTTGTCGTCCCTTTCCTGAGCTCCTCAGCGGCTTTCATTGCAGCTTTTACGATGTTCACGTAGCCCGTGCATCTGCAAAGGTTTCCTCTTATATAGTCCCTGATCTCCTCCTCGGTTGGATTGGGATTCTCTTTAAGTAGCTTATCTATCATTATGACGAAGCCTGGGGTGCAGTAACCACATTGGACACCGGCCTCCTCTATAAGAGCCTTCTGCACTAAAGTTAGCTCCCTGCTTTTCGCAAGGCCTTCCACGGTAGTCACTTCATGACCGTCTACGTCAACTGCCAGAGTAAGGCATGAGAGGACCGGCTCGCCATCAAGTAACACGGTGCAGGCCCCACATTCACCAATTCCGCAAACATATTTGGGTCCTGTATATCCGAACTTCTCCCTGAGCAGGTTTAGCAGTAGCTCGTTAGGCTCGACCTCTGTCCTGACTTTTTGCCCGTTAAGCGTGAACTCTATAGGTATCTTCATTTCATCCACCCCTTAACAACCCTCTCGTGAGAAAGGATGAGCGCGTCCTCAACTATAACTTTAGAGACTTCTCTACGGTAAAACGCTGTTGACCTGACGTCGTCGATAGGGCTTATTTCCGTCTCAACAAGCTTTACGTTCTCCCTTATGACCTCGGGGGTGAAGGGTTTGCCTTTTAAGGCCTCTTCTGTTTTCCAAGCTCGTACTGGTGTGGGAGCAGCCGACCCTATTGCTATCCTAGCGAACTTAATTCTGCCGTCCTCCACCTTCACTGCAGTTGCTGCACTTATTTTAGCTAGGTCCATTGCCGTCCTGGCCACCTTGATGAACGCTGAACCTGTTCCTGGTTCAGGCTTAGGTATTATTATCTCTTTCAGGAGCTCGTCAGGCCTCATCACTGTCTTACCAGGTCCTTTGAAGAACTGGGTTATTGGTACTTCTCTCTCCCCTTCCCTGCTCGCTAGTATTAGGCGTGCTTCAAGAACCATCAGCGGCGGGGCGCTGTCAGCTGCCGGAGAAGCATTACACAAATTACCCCCAATAGTGGCCATGTTCCTTATTTGAGTTCCTCCCATAGCCTTAACTGCATCGTAGAGTGCAGGGAAGTACTTCATTATTACGTCAGATCTCTCAAGCTCCCTCCACTTGGTGAGGGCCCCTATACGTACTTCACCGCCTTCATCGCGTATGTAGCTGAGTTCCTTAAGCTTCTTGATGTTGATCACGTATTTCGGCTCGACAACCCTCATCTTCATCTTCACTAGCAGGTCAGTGCCACCTGCAAGAACTTTTGCCTCACTACCATACTTATTCAGTAATTCCAATGCCTCCTCAAGCGATGAAGGTGCGAAGTATTCGAACCTTACTGGTATTATATGCGTATTATACAGGTTATGTCTTGAAGGCCTTATATTGACTTGGGTCATGTCTTTCACCTCCCTTTCTTCTTAAGGGCTTCAAGGATTCTTTCTGGGGTTATGGGCAGCTCGTAGAACCGCACTCCTATCGCGTTGTAGATAGCGTTAGCGACGGCCCCAGCAACCGAGTTAAGTGCGGCTTCACCCAGTCCCTTAGCTCCGTGAGGTCCTGTGGGTTCGTAGGTGTGAGCGAATATAACCTGGAAGTCATCTAATTTAGGCATGTCTGGCGCTGTCAGGATCTTGTAGTCGGTTATGAAGCCCTTATTCGTTAGCTCACCTGTTCTGGGATCGTATATCGTGTCTTCTAATGTAGCCATCCCCCAACCCTGGGCAAATCCTCCATGGAGCTGTCCTGCAGCATAGTCTGGGTTTATCACGGTTCCAATATCGGCGCCTGCAATTACCTTAACTGGCCTCACCTTCCCCGTGTATGTATCTACCTCGACCTCAACAAAGTATACTGTGAAGCTGGGCGGTGCAGCCTTAGACCTGTAGGTGACTGTAGTGGATATTGTTCCCCAGTTTCTTTGCCATGCTATAGTTGCGAGGTCTTTAAGCGTTATCCTCATCTGCGGGTTATCTCTGACATACACCACTGCCTGCCCAAGTTCCTTATCATAGCCAAGCTCAAGCATGTCCTGATTTACCGCTTTATTCAGGACTCTTATGGCATAGTTGAATATCTTATTCTTTAATTCTCTAGCTGCCTGAACTGCAGCACCGCCTCCCACATAGGTACCTCTCGACGCATGCGTACATACGTCGTATAGCGTTGTTTGAGTGTCAGACCACACAAGGTTTATGAGGTCAGGTGGAACCCCAAGCTCCTCAGCAATTATCTTTACATGAGCGTCAAGTGTACCGCCTCCATGATCCTGTAACGCGGTTATATAGTCAATGGTTCCATCTTCATTCAACTTCAGTATAGCGCCTGTGTAGTCAATTGTCTCGCCGGAGATAGGCCCTCCTGCACCTGAGGTGTGGAAAGACCTGCCGACGCCTATACCTCTCCTATATCTCCCCGTCTTCTCAGAGGGTGGTCTCCTCCTCTCCCAGCCGATTAGTTCTTTACCCCTCTGCAGGAGTTCAGGCACTCCATCAGATCTTATAATGCTCTTCACGGTAGGACCCTGTCCCCAGAATATATCGCCCTTACCCACATAGTTCTTAAGGCGGAACTCAACCGGGTCAATCCCAAGTTCCTCAGCCATCTCATCTATTAGGGTCTCAACAGCCCAAGAGACCTGTGGTGCACCGTAACCTCTAAAGGCGCATGTTGGTACTTTATTTGTGTAGACCGCTTTACCAACATATCTTATGTTCTTCCATTTATAGAGGGAGACAAACCATCCTAAAGCAGTTCCTAGTAATGGATATGCCTGAATCTGATGTGCCCCTATGTCCATGATGTTCTCAAGTTCTCCGGCAATAAGCGTGCCATCACTTTTAGCTCCAGCACGTATCTTGAAATGCATCTGGTACGCAGCATGGTCATAAATGTCTTCTTCACGTGTCATTGATATTTTAACGGGTTTCCTAGCCTTCAGGCATAATGCAACGCTAATTGGCACTACCGGATTTATCTGGATGCTTGACCCGAAGGAGCCTCCTATAGGCACCTTCACTACGTTGATCTTGCTCATAGGGATGTCAAAGATCTGGCTGATCAGAATTCTAGTGTTATGGATTGTTTGGGTCGTGGAGTATATGGTGATGCTCCCATCACTATGGGGTATACAGACAGATGTCTTCGGCTCGAGTTGCATGTGGTACCTTCTGTTAGTTCTGAACCTTCTCTCAAGAACCACGTCTGCTTCCTTCAGTGCCTTATCTACATCACCCTCACTGTACTCGAGAGTGCATCCAACATTGTTTTTAACATCGATCCACTCATCTCCCTTCAATATCCTCTTATGTATTAATGGGGCGCTAGGTGACATCGCTTCGAAAGGATCGAGTATAGGTTCATACACTCTTTCGAATTCAACCTTTATTGCCTCAAGAGCTCTCTGGGCTGCTTCCTCCGTAGGTGCAGCGACCGCCGCGATCGCGTCTCCTAAGTAGCGAGGGTGCTTAGTTAGGACTCTGTAATCCTTGTAGGTCACTTCAAAGATGCTGACTAATCTAGGATTGAAGATTTTGTCAGGAACATCGTCAGGCGTTATCACGACAGCGCCCATCCTCTCAGCTTCTGAGGTGTCTATCCTCTTAACGTCTGCGAATGCGTAAGGACTCTTAAAGACCCTGCCAACCAGCATTCCCGGAACATAGATATCGGAAGAGAACTTCAGGGTTCCAGTTACCTTAGGGATACCATCCTTCCTAATTGTTTTCTTACCAATGAAGATATGTTTCGGTTCCTCCAATATCGGATCACGATTAAAACCTCATGAATTCTGTTAAAAGTATTTCGTAGTTTATAAAAGGAAAACCTATTTATTTCACATTCATCTATGAAAGACGGTAATTGTTATGAGCGGAGGAAGCATCCTACTTAAAGGAGGGATTCTGATAACTCCCTCGGCGTCCATCAAAGCTGACATAAAAGTTGTCGATGGTAAGATCGCTGAAATAGGGGCAGCGCTAAACAATGCAGGCGTTGAAGAGGTTCTTGACGTATCAGGAATGTACGTTTTTCCCGGTGTTGTCGATGAGCACGTGCATATGAGGGAACCCGGACTTGAGTATAAGGATGACTTCACCCATGGTACTGCAGGAGCTGCTGTAGGGGGTGTTACTACAGTCTTGGAAATGCCTAACACTAAGCCACCTGTTGATTCAGCAACCATATTGGAGGAAAAGAAAAGGCTCCTCTCGCAGAAGGCAAACGTGGATTTTGGGCTCTACGGCGTCATCCATAATACTAATGCACATAACTTTGATGATATAGTTGCCGCAGGTGCAGTCGGTTTCAAAATATTCTTAGGACCCACTACAGGCAACATACCACCTCCCGACGATGGGACATTATATGAGGTGCTAGAGAAATCAGCTAAGTATGATGTCCCACTAGCTTTCCACGCTGAAAACGCTGACCTGGTGAAGTACTTCACCCAGAAAGTGAGATCAAGCGGAAGAACAGATCCTTCTGCACACACCGATGCCAGACCTCCTATATGTGAGGAGGAGTCGATAAGGAAGTTAATTATACTATCTAAGTGGACGAATGGGAGGGTTCATATAGTACACATAGCGGCTAAGGAGGGTGTCGAGCTAGTGAGGGAGGCTAAGCATATGGGATATAAAGTCACGGGGGAGACATGTCCACATTACTTACTACTAAACACCGAGGATTACAAGAAGTATGGGACGGCGATAAAGGTGAACCCCCCTATAAGAGATAGGGAACATCAAGAGGCCTTATGGAAAGGAGTATTGGACGGTACGATATATACTCTAGGTTCAGATCATGCACCACATTCAGCAGAAGAAAAGAAGGGAGACATTTGGAAATGTGCAGCAGGCTTCACAGGGGTGCAAACCTTTCTCCCCCTGATGCTCGACCAAGCGCTTAAGGGGAGACTCCCGATAAATAAGATCCCCCAACTAATGAGCGAAAACCCTGCAAAGCTCTTCAGGCTATGGCCTAGGAAGGGCGCAATCATGGTTGGAAGTGATGGCGACTTTGCAATTGTAGACCCCAATGGCACAACAACCATTACTAAGGAATGGCTGATTGCTAAATATCCAATAACTCCCTATATAGGGTGGAAACTGAAGGGAAGTATCAGATACACTATTCTCAGAGGGCAGATAATAGCGAAGGATGGCAAGCTCATTCAACCTAGGAAAGGCACTTTCATTAAACCTTAAGTTAATATACGGAGTAATAAAATTAAATTCTCTAATTTCAAATTTATTTTCTGAATTATGTAGATGAATGCAAAAATAATTATATTATTATCTTGATTAGAGTACATAATTTTCCTTAATCCTACTCTGAACTACTGCTTATCTTCCCCTAAATCTTAAAAAGCAAATTAGAAAAGCATCAGTGAATTGCTAATTAATTCATCGTATTTAATTATATATTAATTTTAGGTATATGGAATAAGCTGCTGAAAGTGCCTTATACCTAGTCAGGAATGCTCCAAGGTAGAGAAAGCCTAGTTGCATAGATCTACAGGGAATCATTACTAAAAGAATCAACCATGTTACTGGGGATTTTACTCTCTATGCTCGAAGTCTGGAGCTATGTCTAACTTCTCTCCTTTCTTTACAGCTATGAGGAAGAGTTTACCGTTAAGGACAAGTGTCTCCTTAACTATATAGCCTTCCTTCCCTAGGTTTCTGAAGATGTGCTGGAGTCTGATAGGTATTAAGTCGGTTGTAATTACCCTAACATCATCTTCGCTAACTCTTTCTTCTTTGGCAGCGTTTTCAATTGCTTCATGTAGAAGCCGTCTCTCTTCATCTGTTAAACCTTCAGGCTCAGGTGAATAGGTGAGGCCTTCTTTGAATCCCAACTTAATACACCTTGAAATATTGGGTTTCCCTGTAATATTAAGCCTATGCTTCGATTCACCTGCCTCTTAAGTCTCTTCATACTAATTTATTTGATTAAATGAAAAAAACAGGTATTGTTTACAAGTCAGAATATCTGATTTATATTAATTCATGGTTAAAAAGTGAAAAGCTTTTTAACGCATAATCCTCCGTTACTATGGATATCTAAACTTTAAAGAGGTGATTTAATGAGTGCAGCAGAAGATCCGTATACTTTAATGGAGAAATGGCTTAAGGCGAAGGAGTTCTTGGTGGTTGGCAAGGGCGTTAGGAGAGCTGACGCTATTGAAAAAGCTTTAGGAATGGCTAGGTACGTTGAAGATTTCTATATGCCAGGCCATATGTTATTTGTTAAGCAGGTGTTAAGCACTGAACCCCATGCAAGGATATTAGGTGTGGATGCTTCGAAAGCCTTAGAGATTCCAGGTGTTGAGGGGGTATTCACAGCAAAGGATATTCCTGGGGAAAATCAGGTCGGCTATGCTCTGCCTGATCAGCCTCTATTAGCTGATGGCAAGGTCAGGTTTGTCGGCGATCTTGTGGCCCTCGTAGCCGCCAGGGATTTCGATACAGCGATAAGGGCTGCTGAAGAGGTCAGGATTAAATATGAGCCTCTGCCCTATGTTCTAGATCCTCTTGAAGCTATGAAGAGAACCGACGTTTTAGTTCATGAGGAGGTCGGCTCTAACATAGCTTTTAGAACCAAGGTAAGAAAGGGCAATGTGGAGGAAGGGTTTGCTAAGTCAGACGTGATCGTAGAGAACGAATATAGGACCCATCATCAAGACCACCTTTACTTAGAGACAGAGGGCGCGTTAGCCCTTCCAGAGCTGGGAGACAGGCTTACTGTCATATCGGCAGGCCAGTATCCCCACCTAGTGAGGGCCATAGTGTCGAGGGTTGTAGGCCTTCCAGAGAGCCATGTTAAGGTGATAATACCCTATATGGGAGGTGGTTTCGGCGGTAAGGATGATGAGGGCCCCTTAGTTGCTGCTAAGGCGGCGTTGGTTGCAAGGCTTACCGGGAAGCCGTCCTTCCTTCTCTACACAAGGGAAGAATCCCTCATAATGCATCCTAAGAGAGAAGCTACTGTGATTAAGTACAAGAGTGGCGCGTCAAAGGATGGAAAGCTGCAGGCCATTGATGTGCAAATAATTCATGATACAGGTGCATTCACTAATAGAGGACCTTTCATATTGTGGAGGGCGACAGTTCACGCTTCAGGGCCATATAAGGTGCCGCACGCAAAGGTAGACGGATACTGCATATATACCAACAAAGTATACCAAGGTTCCTATAGGGGATTCGGAAATCCATCCGTGCAGTTTGCAGCCGAGGCCCAAATGGATAGACTTGCTGAGAAGCTTGGAATGGATCCAGTGGACTTCCGCCTTAAGAACCTTCTGAGACCTGGAGATACAACAATCACTAATCAGCTCCTAGACCATTCCGTAGGTGTGGCTGATGCAGTTGCAAAACTAGCTGAAACGGCTGGGTGGAGAGAGAAGAGGGAGAGGTACTCTAAGGAAAACGGAGGAAGGTATAGGAAAGGTATAGGGATAGGAGTCGCTTGGCACGGCATAAGCACCTCCAGAGGCGTGCCTGACTGGTCTAACGCCTTAGTGAAGATAGAGAAGGACGGGTCGGTTAGTGTGCATACAGGCATTGTTGAGATGGGGCAGGGCTCTCCCGTAAGCTCCCACCGTCAAATAGCTGCCGAGATCTTAGGTGCACCCATAGATCTGGTGACTGTTGACTTCGGCACCACTGACGCTCCTGACACTGGGGCGACGCATGCATCAAGAGGTACAAGTATCGGTGCTATAGGCGTCTATGTAGCGTCAGCTAAGCTTAGAGAGAGGCTAAACAGGCTGGCGGCTGAGCTCCTCGAGACATCACCTGACGACATAGTGATTAAGGATGGTAAGGCTTATGCTAGGAGCAATCCCAGCAAGAGTATTAGTTGGAAAGACCTCATCAAGGAGGCTTACGCTAGAGGAGTGGAGATGAGCGCGACAGGCTACTTCTTCCTACCTAAGGGTAAGTTCGATGACCAGAAAGGGCAGGGCTATGCCTATCCAGCCTTCAGTTATGTTGCTATGATAGCTGAGGTCGAGGTAGATACATACACGGGGAAGGTGAGGGTTCTGAGGATATGGCCTGGCCTGGCTGCGGGGAAGATAATAAATCCAACTCAGGTAGAAGGGCAGGTAGAAGGAGCTGCAGTTCAAGGAATGGGCTATGCCCTAATGGAGCAGTTCGTCTTCGACGATAAGGGCAGGATACTAAACGCTGATATGACTGACTATGTGATCCCGACAGCTTTAGATGCGCCTGAAATAATGAAGCCTGTATATGTTGAAGACATATTCAAGTATGGACCCTTCGGAGCTAAGGGTGTGGGTGAGATGGCATTGATACCGGCACCCGCAGCAATAGCTAATGCAGTGTCGAATGCCTTAGGGATCAAGGTTACTAAGCTACCTCTAACCTCAGAGAATGTTTACTTCCTGATTAAGGGGAAGAGATAGGGGGTGAGAGCATGTTCTACAGGATACCTGAAATAAACTACATATATGTCTCAAAACTTGATGAAGCCCTAGAGGTCTTACACACGCTGGACAACGCGAGAGTTCTAGCGGGTGGTACTGACCTAGTGATGGATCTGAAAATAGGCCGTATAAGGCCGGAGACCATTGTAGACATATCTAGGGTTGACGAGCTTAAGTACATTAAAGATGAGGGGGATTATCTAAGGATCGGTGCTCTAACCACTCTTCAAGATATAGTGGAGTCAAGCCTTGTAAGGGCTAAAGCTCCTGTACTTGTAAAGGCTGTGAATGAGATGGCCTCATGGCAAGTCCGGAATGTTGCCACTATTGGGGGTAATTTGTGTAATGCTTCTCCGGCAGCTGACAGCGCCCCGCCGCTGATGGTTCTTGAGGCACGCCTAATACTAGCGAGCAGGGAAGGAGAGAGAGAAGTACCAATAACCCAGTTCTTCAAAGGACCTAGGAAAACTGAGCTCAGGAAGGACGAGCTCCTGAAAGAGATAATAATACCTTATGAGAGGGGTAGCGGGCAGCACTATATTAAGCTGGGAAGGAGGGATGCGTTCACTCTCTCCATAGTTTCAGTAGCGGCTTTAGTTAAGGTGAGTAATGGAAAGTTCAGCGATGTGAGAATAGCGCTGAACTCTGTGGCTCCAACACCTGTAAGAGCCTATGATGCTGAGAACGCATTAAAGGGTAGGGAAGTGAATCTAGAGAATATTGAGAATGTGTCGAAGCTGGTGCTCAACTCCATATCCCCCCAATAACTGACGTCAGGGCTTCAGCTGAGTACAGGAAAGAGATGTCAGTGGTTTTAACTCGTGATGCATTACTAGCTGCGTTAAAGGATTTAGGCATTAACTTAGGAGGTGAGTAAGCATGGAGGTATTCTTCAAACTAAATGGTCAGCCTGTTAAAGTTGATGTAAAGCCTAACGAGGTGCTGCTAGATGTCCTTAGGCTAAAGCTGGGGATCAAGAGTGTCAAGAGGGGATGTGAGAGGGCGGAGTGCGGAACCTGCACAGTACTTCTTGACGGCAAGCCAACATATTCATGCATGATCCTAGCGCCCTACGTTAATGGAAGGGAAGTAGCAACCATAGAATACCTGAAGGAAAACGGGGAGCTTAAGCCACTGGTTGAGGCCTTCGCTGATGTAGGAGCTGTCCAATGCGGATTCTGCACACCTGGGTTCCTCTTAACTGTCTATGCCTTCCTGAAGAAGAACCCCAGTCCTACTAGGGAGGAGATAAAGAAAGCTATAGAGGGTAATCTCTGCAGATGCACAGGCTATAAGAAGATAATCGAAGCTATAGAGCTTGCCAGTAAGAAGATGAAGTCCGGCTAGCTATAATAGTTTAATATGAGTCTACAAATAAGGCAAATGATTAACAAACTTTTTTTGTTTGAAATGATGTAAAATATTTTCAAATAATGAACATAATGAAGAACATATCCTAGTATAGATGGATGTAATATAAAACAAAAAATTTATTATAACAGATTAAACATTTATGTGTGGTGTAGCTTAATGACAAGGAAATTCAGAAAAGCTTTATCAAAAGCGGCAACAGTCTCAATTATAGTAATTATAATAATAGCAGTCGCAGCTGGAATAGCTTACTATTACTACCAGTCAGCAGCACCGGCACCTACTGCCACTACCACCACTTCCACTATATCATCGCCTTCACCCACGCAAACCACCACTTCCACTGCCGCTACTAAGCCTAAAATATCGGTGATTAAGATAGGGTTGATTGAGCCTCTCACAGGATCGCATGCTGTCTTCGGTCAGGAGGCTAAGGAAGCAGCAGAGCTGGCTGTAGATGTAATAAACAATGAGTTAGGAGGTATCAAGTCACTAGGAGGTGCGAAGCTTCAGTTAATAGTTCAGGACTCTGGTGAATCACCCGATAACGCTAGGTTGGCGGCTGAGAAGCTGATCTCACAGTATCATCCTAATATAGTGATAGGAGCCTACATAAGCAGATTAACTGCAGCGGTTGCTGAGGTGACGGAGAGATCACACACAATCCTCTTCATGGACGGCCTGGTCGACGACTTAACTCAACATGGCTGGAAATACGTGTTTAGAGCAGCTCCGAAGGCAAGCGCTCATGGTAAGTCAGCAGTTGACTTCATCATTGACATGGCTAAAAAGAAAGGCATTAAGGTTAAGACCGCTATAGTCCTGAACGAGGACTCAGTGTTCGGAACGTATGTGGGCAACGGCGCTACCCTAGAGCTAGTTAAGAACGGTATCAAAGTGCTTGACCATATAACATATCCATATGATATATCTGATGTGAGCTCAATAATCAACAAGATAAAGTCCGAGAAGCCGGATGTTGTCATCTCGGTACCATACTTCCACGATGCTGTCCTCATAGCTAAGGCGATAAAGTCTCAGGGCATACACCTTATGTTCATTGCTGGTGCTGGAGGTTGTGGCTACACGGATCCTGACTCAATTAAGGCCGCTGGAGATGCAGTGCTCTATTATACACAGACGTACAGCTTCAACCCGTTTAGACCTACAAAATGGGATCAGAAACTTGTAAGCATGTTCAAGGAGAAGTACGGTAAGATACCTACTGAGGCAGGAGGCATTATACTATACACGATGTTCACAATATATGCAGGCCTTGAGAAGGCAGGGCAGATGTATCCCAACGATCCACTCAATCCAGACAATCTGAGGAATGTCTTCCTCTCATTAGATCTGACAGACAATAACAGCATCGCAGGTCAGCTCTACCCGACAGGTCATATCAAGTTCCTACCTAACGGCGATAACGAGTATGCAGGAACTGCAATCTTGCAGGTGCAGAGGATTAACGGGACACTGCAACCAGTGCTGGTGTGGCCTGAGCCACAGCCCGGAGTACAGCCGGTCTTCCCGAGACCTGACTGGACACCTTCAGGTTAAAATAAAATAACATGCTGAAGATAAAACCTCAAAATGAAAAAAGGCTTATTTTTATCAATCTGCTTCAATTAAAAACTTTTAAAAACCACTAAAGCTTTTAAGTTAATTCTTAACAAGTTGATAGAACTCATTCCAAAGAGGTTGAGTCATGATGGATCCAATACTAGTAACGAATAACGTGCTTGACGGGCTCCTCATGGGCTTGCTCTACTCTCTAGTTGCATTGGGGCTAGCCTTAATCTTCGGTGTGATGGACATCATCAACTTTGCTCACGGTGACTTCGTCATGATTGGGGCATACACGGCATGGCTGCTGGCGATGGCGTTCTGGGTGGATCCCTCAGTGACTGCCATAATTACTGTACCGTTATTCTTCATCATCGGAATAGGCATTTACAAGCTAGTGATCGAGCCAGTGCTAGGTGCTGAACCCTTAATTCAGATAGCTGTCACGGTAGGTCTTGGCTATGTGTTCCAGAATATTGCGCTGGCATTATGGCATGCAGAGCCTAAGTCATTCCCAGCTCCTTGGCTAAACTTCAGCATCTCTGCTGGCGGGATAACTCTCTCAGTGGCTAAGCTAATCGCTGGCGGGATATCAATTATCTCACTATACTTGATACATTACATGCTTACGAAAACCAAGTTCGGTCTTGCAGTTAGAGCTACCTCAGCTAATAGAGAGGTCGCCCCTCTTATGGGTATAAACGTCAAGAAAGTGTATGCAATCACGTTCGGTATAGGGACAGCTCTCACAGCCTTAGGTGCCGCCCTGTATATGTCTTGGGGTCAGACGAACCCCTACCTAGGGCAATCCTTCAGCCTACTCTCGTGGGTTATAGTGGCTATGGGAGGCTTAGGTGGAGTTATAGGGGTGCTGTACTCCGGCCTCATCGTGGGGGTCTTAGAAGCACTTGGGAGCACCTTCATAACACCTAGTGCTAGGCTTGCAGTGGTCTACCTAGCGTTCTTCTTGCTTCTGTGGTTCAGGCCTAGAGGCCTCTTCGCTAGGAGGTGATCGCGATGGCGCTCAGTGAATGGGTTAGGGAGAGTAGGAAATACATCCTCGGAACTATAATTCTGGTCCTGGTATTGGCATTCATCCCCTTCATCATAGGCTTCGATCAATACCTCCTCCTCATATTGTCAACTGCAGCAATATTCGCCGTATTTGTCGTGGCTTGGAACATCATAGGGGGATATGCTGGCCAGCTAGATCTAGGAGCTTTCGCCTATATAGCATTAGGCGGGATAGTAGCAGCTCAGCTTCTCGTAGTGTATAATATAACTCCCTGGATAGGGATGTTCGTAGGTGCTGGCGTATCCGCTGTACTGGCAGCGGCCATAGGTTACCCCACTTTCAGGTTCGGGATTAAGGAGGTATGGTATGCACTCCTGACAGCCGCCCTAGTTGTTATTCTGAATAATATCTTTCATCTCCCAGAGGTTCTAGGTTCCCTTGACCATTATCTACCACCCGCGAACGGTTGGTATTATCTGAAGTTCCCTGTTTATGAGAACATATACTGGTTCATCTTAGCTATGCTGGCGATTGTAGTGTTCATCAACCTATGGGTAAGTAAGTCTAAGGTAGGATACTATCTAAGAGCTATACGTGAGGATGAGCTCGCCGCCGAGGCATTAGGTATTGACGTGAGGAAGTATAAGCTTGAGGCCCTAGTCCTCTACGCAGCTATCCTGGGTTTCATGGGTTACGTATATATAGTGATAGCAGGCACATACTCATACCATACATTCGACAGCCCTCATTCAATAGCTATTGCGATTATGGGTATCATAGGAGGCCTAGGCTCTATAGCAGGTGCCCTGACCTCTGCTATAACCCTGAAGGTGGTTGAGGAGTACCTGAGGGCGTCAATCGGAGCTACCATTCCCGGAATACATCTCCTGATTTACGGCCTCCTCCTAATAATAATAGGCATATTCAAGCCCGACGGGCTTGCAGGGATATATGAGTCCCTTAAAAAGAGGAGAACTTCTGGCAGAAAGAAGATTTCAGGAGGTGGTAATCCTTGAGCGGTGGGGAGGAAATCCTGAAAGTCGAAAACGTGGTTAAAAGGTTCGGGGGGATTACAGCCGTCAACAGAGTATCCTTTAATGTGAGGAAAGGCGAGATATTAGGGCTTATAGGCCCTAACGGTGCCGGTAAGACGACGCTATTTAACTGCATAACAGGTGTTTACAGACCTGAGGAGGGCAGGATAGTATTCTTAGGTGAAGATATCACTGGCCTGCAACCACACGTAATTGCAAGGAAGGGCATTGTAAGGACATGGCAAAAGGTCCGCCCATTTAAGAAGATGACAGTTCTCGACACAGTTACCGTGGGAGCACTGCTTAGAACAAACAGCGTTACAGAAGCTAAGAGAAAGGCCGAAGACATCCTTAAATTTATCGAGTTCCCTGAGGATAAGTTCGAGGTTATGGGGAAGGAGATAACATTGATAGAGCATAAGCTGGTGGACCTTGCAAGAGCTATAGCAACAGAGCCAACATTACTTCTCCTAGATGAGGTGGCGGCAGGGCTAAGACCTAATGAGATGGAGAGGCTTGCGTCAATACTTAAGAAGGTTAATAAAGAGAGAAACCTGACGATGATTGTCGTGGAGCACGTCATGCGTTTTGTTATGGGCTTAAGTCAGAGGATGATCGTGATGCATGAGGGTGAGAAGATAGCTGAAGGCACACCTCAGGAAATAGCGAATAATCCGAGAGTGATAGAAGCGTACTTAGGCACTAAGCCTTTGTAAGATGAGGTGAAGGGGAATGGCTTCCATGCTAGAGTTGAAGAATGTCCACGCAGGCTACGGGGAGTTTAGAGTCCTACATGGAGTGAATATGAGGGTAGATAAAGGTGAGATAGTCGCTCTTGTAGGCCCTAACGGTGCCGGTAAAACGACGACTCTGAGGACTATACTTAATATGACTACCCGTTATGAAGGGGAAATAAAATTCCAGGGCAGGGACATTACCAGGATACCTACTCATAAGATAGTTGAGGAAGGCATAACGATGGTTCCTGAAGGGCGAGGGATTTTCAACCCACTCACAGTCTATGAGAACCTCTTAGCGGGTGCTTACACGAAGAGGGCTCAAGAGAAGATTGAGGACTCATTAGAGTTCGTGTTCTCCCTCTTCCCAAGACTTAAGGAAAGGAAGAACCAGATAGCCGGCACCCTCTCAGGCGGTGAGGCGCAGATGCTGGCAATAGCTAGGGCGCTGATGGCAAGGCCTACGCTCCTAATGTTCGATGAGCCAAGCCTAGGCCTGGCACCTAAGATAGTGCTGGAGGTCTTCGACGTTGTTGTTAAGTTAAGGGATTCGGGAGTGACTGTCCTCATAGTGGAGCAGCACGTGAAGAACTCATTAGAGGTTGCGGATAGGGCCTATGTTATGGAGATGGGTCAGATAGTTCTCGAAGGTGAGGGTAAGGCGTTACTGAAGGATGAGAGGCTGAAGAAAGCCTACCTGATAATCTAATGTTTTCTCACAAGAGCTTAAGGATGCTTTCAACCCCGCAAACCTCTTCTCATCTCATACTTAATTAACTCACTGAGAATGGACTCATATCTCTCTGAGGTGAGGGATACCCTAATAAACCTCATTTGCCTGCCGGGCGGTTCTCCGGTGATGAGAGTGTGCAAGAGCTTTCTAGTTGTGACTGTTAAGTTAAGCCTTAAGGCATCTTTAAGAGGAAAGAACCCTATATCGAGGGATTCCTCGTTCGGGACAGGGTTTGAGGGTTCCACGTCTATAAGGTAGTCGAACATTATGTAATGATACATTAAATCATTTCTTTCCCCTACTTCAATATATTCAGTGATAGCATAGGGAATGACATTTACGGCCCTCAGCCCTGTTTCCTCCTTGAGCTCTCTAACGGCAGCTTCCTCAAGCGACTCACCCGGCTCTACATGACCACCCGGCAAGGCCCACCTACCTGATGATGGATTAAACCTCCTCTTAACTAGGAGAATTTCCCCATCTTTAAGGACTATTGCGCCCACAGCAACTTTAGGCCAACCTGTCATGTCTTATCACTGAATACTAAAATCAGGAAGAGAAATATTAACTGGCGATAGAAGCTGGCTTCAGCAGCAATTACGTACTTGAGATGCCTTAAGTGTGGCGAAAGATTCAACTCGGTAAACAAGGAAGTGAGGTGCCCGGTCTGTGGAGGGCTATTGATCCCTGCTTTAGAGGCGTCGACCTCCCTAAAGCCTTCCCCGGGTATTGGAGTGTGGATCTGGAGGAACTATCTTTTCAGTAGCAGATTGAGGGTTAACCTCTCCTTAGGGGAGGGCTTTACCCCCTTCTTAAAGCTTGAAAATCTCGGCAAGATCTATCGCTTAAGAAGGCTGTTCGTTAAGCTTGAGTCAAGGAACCCTACGGGAACGTTTATCGACCGCGGTTCGGCGACTCTTTTAAGTGTCGCTAAGGCCTTGAGGTTAAGGAATGTAGTAATAGCTGCTGCAGGCGATCTTGGCATCTCCATCTCAGCCTATGCAAGGAAGGCCGGCATAAAGACTAAGGTCTTCATGCCGTCAGCTACGACGACGGGCAAGGCAGCGAGAGCGGCTATTCTAGCTGATGACGTGGTATTCACGCAGGACTATGAGGAGGCTCTGAAGAAAGCGATAAAGTATGAGGGGGTTGACGGCACGTTGTTAGGAGTTCCCTATAATCCATACCTCATCGACGGCTATAGGACTTTAGGATATGAAATCTTTCACTCTACATCCTCGCTGAACGGAAGGCTCAACATCCTGGTTCCTATAGGTAATGGAGCTTTAATGGTTGCTTTATGGAGTGCATTCAAAGACCTTAAGGGCAGGGCAAGATTCATAGGTGTGAAGGGGTGCTCTGACACACCCTTAATCAAGGATATATACGTTAGAAACCCCCTTTTCGGAGATCTGGTGGGGGAAATTGTTGGTGAGACAGGAGGGGAGATTGTTGAAGTCTGTGAGGATGAAGCCCTGAAGGCTTCATCAAATTTAGCTAGATATGAGGGGATATTGGCGGGTCCGGTAGGCAGCTCCACTATAGCCGCCTTAAAAAAGCTTGACTTTATGCAGGAGGACATCATAGTTAGTGTAGTCAGCGGTGACTCACCGCCTGACCCAGCCGCTATTTATAGGATGCTAGAGCTTGGGAAGAGGAGGTTAAAGCGTGAAACCCCTCTGGGTCCCACCAAGATTAAGATACTGGAGGTTATTGCGTTGAAGGGTCCAATACATCCCTACGAGATATGGAGAACTCTAAAAGTGGAGAATTCTTTCAGGCTTGGGCTAAGGACTGTTTACCAGCATATCAACGAGTTGGAGAGTGCAGGGTACATCACTCTTTCAGGAGTGATTAACGTGAACGGCAGAAGAAGGAAGCTATACGACTTAACACCACTTGCACTAAAGGCTTTAAGGTAGGATGGAAAGAAGTTACAAGCTTTAAAGTAAAGACACACCCTAGATATTGAAGCTTATATTGTGGTTAACCTACTAAAGCCCGCTAATGTGATTAGGCGGGGGAAGCACATGAAGTTTGATGTGATTAAGGCAACTCTCTATACGGCAGCTGTGTATGTAGCCACTGTTATACTGCAGGTCTCCACTCCGGCGACAGGAGGTTACTTCAATCTGGGTGAGACGGCCATCTATGTTGCCGCTCTCTTAAGCGATCCCCTGACAGCTGGGATAGCTGGTGGTGTAGGTTCGGCATTGGCGGACCTCACCACAGGGTACAGCTACTACGCGCCTGCAACGTTGGTGATAAAGTTTGTTGAAGGGTTCACAGTCTCCTGGCTAGCCCTTAAGCTTAGGGGTTGGAGCCTCTCACGAAGCAGGTATGCCTCCGCAATAACATCAGTTATTGTAGGTCTTGTGATAGCTGTAGTAGGTTTTTACCAGCTCTCAGGAGCATCGACAATATCATCAGCTCCTATTGAAGTATTAGGAGTAAAGTTGACCTCACTGCAGGTACAGGTATACCTTCCAGCAGCTTTCTGGACCGCTGTAGGCGTGATCGTGGCAGGGCTACTGTTCTACTTCACGGTCGTGAAGGGAGGTAGGAACGTTCACCTCACTCTCGCAATAGCTGTAGGAGGTTCACTCATGGTGCTTGGTTACCTCTTATACGAATATTTCATCGTTAACCCCATCATTCTTAAGTCACCACCAGTGCAGGCACTTACGGAGGTTCCAGTGAATTACGGACAGGTGTTCGTAGGGATGGCTGTGGCACTACCCATCACTTCCTTCGTCAGGGAGGCTTCAGGTAGTGAGGCTGAGAGTTGAAGGCCTTAGCGTCGCCTTCGGAAAACGCAAGGTACTTAACTCAGTCACTTTTTCCCTTGCAGATGGAGAGGCAATATTAATCGCAGGACCATCCGGATCCGGTAAGACAACTCTACTTAGAACGCTAGCCGGTTTGACGGCTGGGTTCAAAGATTTCAGGGTGAGCGGCCGAGTAGAGCCGGGCCTCGTTGAAAGGCAGTCATATATGGCCTACTTGCCTCAGGAACCTTGGTACGGCATTGCAACACCTTATGTATGGTCTGAAGTCACATCATTCAGTGGAGAGCCTGTTCAAAGAGTTGATGAGATATTATCAAGGTATGGGATGTCCGGAATGTCTATGAGGACTACCTACACCCTGAGCGCTGGTGAAACTCAGAGGCTTGCCACTCTCGTGGCTGAGAAGTCAGGTAAGCAGGTTCTCCTGCTGGACGAGCCAACCTCCCACTTGGATATAGGTAATGCCGAGAGAGTTAGGGAGGCTCTTAAAGCTTTAAGGGATGAAGGCAGGTCAATGATTATCGTTGACCATAATCCTGCATTCTGGGAAGGTATTGTGGACAAGAAGTACGTTATCTGGGATGGGAACCTCATCGATTACACTGATGCAGTATATGCTGAAGCCATTAAGAGGTTAAGTGCTTTAAACCCTCCCAATAGCCGAGGAAGAGAGGTGCTCGACGTCCATGTGAGAAGATTCAGGCACCCAGGCTCTAAGAGAGTTGTGATAAAGGAGTTTAGGCTTACCCTCCATAAGGGAGAGATAGTGTCTATATACGGTCCGTCTGGAGCTGGAAAGACCACTCTCCTTAAGGTGATTGCTTCATCATCACTTCTCCCGAGACCTGGCGCTGAGGTCACGCTTTCAGGTAAGCTGCTCTTCATCCCAGATAACCCTCTTCTCTTCTTCACAGCCCCCACATTAATGGAGGAGGTGGGTGAATCCAATGCATCCCTCCTTGAGGTGTTTCAGCTAACCAAGGTCGCCAATGTTCCCGTAGGCTTCCTTAGTACTGGTGAGAGAAGAAGGGGGGCGGTGGCTTCAGCCATCTCAAGAGGAGCCTCAGTAATTCTAGCGGATGAGCCCACAATAGGGCTCGACCCCCTAAACAAGGTTAACGTGCTTGAGTCTATAATTAGAGCTAGTGAAAAGGGTTGTGCCTTCTTAATAGCAACCCATGACCCAATCCTCCGCAACATCTCAAACAGGGTGGTAGATGTTGGAAGTAGTTAGGCATGTCCGCAACCTCCTCAACATAGCGACTGAGGTCGTATACCGGTCGATCTTCATAGGGGATGATCTACCAGCCAAGCATGTTAGCTTTGTAATCTACACCGCATATGCGTCCACCGAGATCCTACTTGCGAGGGAAGGGCTGTGTGGCATTGTAATAGCTACCATTTTCCTCCTTCTTCAATCGGGGCTTCAGAAAACTCATGAATGGCTAATATACTCCCTTCTTCTTGGAAGCCTCCCAGCAACATGGTACTTCATAACCACATTACCCTTTACCTTATCGCCTCATTACTCCGGCTTAATTGCTTTAAGAGTCCTCATAATTTCTGCAGCCCTAACCTCCGTCCTGCAAAGACTTAATCCTATGGAGCTAGCATATATAGGCAGGAGGTTAGGGATAGGAGGGTCTTCTTTATATTTACCGCTTCTCTGGAAGGTCACACCTCACCTAATGAAGGACGTTGAGAACGCGTTGACAGTGACAGCATTGAAAAGGGAGAAACTGTGGAAGGGCCTAGCGATCAGCTTCCTTGCCCTGGAAGAATACAGTGGCTACTACGAGGAAGGTCTTCATCTGAAGAAGGGGCTCTTCAGGCCAACATTCTGGTACGATTGGAGCGAGACTGCCCTGATGATTGCCCTACTAACTGCCTCTTCATTGACTTTAGCCTTCATGTGGTTCACTAGCATGCCATAGCAGTTAAAGGATGAATTATTAGCTTCACATTGTTAATGATAAGGGGGTGATACTTAAGTCATGAAGGTAGGTGATTCCTTCGAATACGTCTTTAAGACAGGGCATGAGCACTCCGCAAGGCATTTAGGTTCAGGAGATGTGGACGTCCTCTCAACGCCTTCAATGATCCTCTTTATGGAGGAAGCATGTAGGAGGTATTCTGATGAGGGGTTAAGGCCTAAGGAAACGACAGTTGGGATTCATGTAGACGTATATCATTTTAAGGCAGCGCCGACAGGCTCTGAAATAAAGGTCAGGGGGAAACTTCTCAGCATGGATGGTAGAAGGCTGACCTTCTGGGTTGAGGCTTGGTGGGGAGATGTCAAAATAGGGCAGGGGCTACATGAAAGGTACATAGTTAACAGAGAGGAATTCATTAGAAGGTTGCGTGGTGGGCAGTGATGGTCTTGAGATGGTGTGAGTTAACAGGTAAGGATTTCGAGAAGCTGAAGCCTCAGATAGCGATCCTCCCGGTAGGGACTGTTGAGAGGCACGGAGATCACCTTCCATTAGGAACTGATAATATTGTTCCTGAATGGCTTGCTGAAAGAGTTGCTGAGAGGCTTGAGAATGCTGTAGTCCTACCTCCCGTCAAGTATGGGGTCTCAATAACGTTGGCTAAGTTCCCAGGTACTATAAGCATACCACCTGAAGCCTTCATGAATTACGTAAAGCATATAATGCTTGAGGTGGTGAGGAACGGCATCAAGTACTTAGTAGTTATAAACGGTCATGGAGGGAACACCAGGGAGCTTCAGGTCATATCTAAGGAAGTAGCTGCTGAGACGGAAGCTTCTGTATTGCTCATTGACTGGTGGCGTGACGTGGCTCAAGACAAACGGTTCAAGATATTCCAATATCCGGGGCATGCTGGAGAGGATGAAACGTCAGCGATTATGGCGATCAGGCCTGAACTCGTTAAGATGGAACATGCTGAAGATCATGTAATGCCTTATCCGAGGCTTAAGATCTACTCAAGAGTGCTGGAAGATAAGCTCTTCCCAAGGGCAGTGAATGGGAAGGCCACACTAGCAAGTGCGGAGAAGGGCAAAGAGTTCCTGAACGCGGTCATTGCTGATATAATTAAGGCTGTCGAGGAGTTCACGAAGTTAGTTGCTTAATAACGTCGGCAAGTAACTCAGGACATGATTAGGTGATCGGGGTTGGATGTAGAGGAGCGAGTAAATCTCATACTCCGAGATGTTGAGGAGGTGATAACTGAGAATGAGTTGAAGCATTTACTGGAAACCGGTGGTGGGAGCGGTTATCTTGGCTTCGAACCCAGTGGAGTGTTCCACATAGGATGGCTTGTCTGGGCTTTCAAGTTTAAGGACTTAGTAGATGCCGGGATTCGGATGACCCTCCTGTCAGCAACGTGGCATGCATGGATAAACGATAAGCTTGGAGGGAATAGGGAGCTAATTAGAGCCTCATCCGATCATGTAGTAGCTGTCCTCAATGCCTTAGGTCTGGAGAACCGTTTTAGCCTAGTATATGCTGAAGACCTAGTCAGCGACATGGATTACTGGGAGAAGCTGCTTAGGTCGGCTAAAGCCTCCAGCCTGGCAAGGGTTAGGAGGGCTTTAACCATAATGGGCAGGAAGATGGGCGAGGGCGAGACAGATTTTTCTAAGCTTATCTATCCCCTAATGCAGGTAACTGACATAAACTACCTAGGTGTGGACATTGCTTTGGGAGGAATGGATCAGAGGAGGGCACATATGCTTCAAAGGGATACTGCGGAGAAGTTAGGTTGGAAGAAGGTGATAGCGATACACACGCCTTTAATTCCTTCCCTGCAGGGAGCAGGGAGAATGGATCTTGGGACCCTCACAAGTGAGGACCTCCTTGTTGAGGTGAAGATGAGTAAATCGAAGCCGGAGTCAGCGATCTTTATAATTGACAGTGATAGGGAGATAGCTAATAAGGTGAGAAAAGCGTATTGCCCTCCTAGGGTCGTAGAGAACAACCCGGTACTATCTATAGCTAAGCATATAATATTCAGGGGCAGGGAAAAAGACTTCATAATTGACAGGCCATCAAAGTTCGGCGGGCCTCTAGAAGTTCATACATATCGTGAACTTGAAAACCTCTACAAAGAGGGGAGGCTGCACCCCCTAGACCTGAAGAACGCTGTAGCTAAGGAGTTAATCCATATAGTCTCACCCGTAAGGGAGAAAATAATGAGTGACCCAAGACTAAGATCCATTGTTGAAAGGTTGATGGCTTCAGTCACCAGGTAAAGTATTTATGCCAGGGGTGACCCTCCCCACCTCACAATCCCTCGGTACTCGAGGGCTTCAGTGGGGCCATGAATTCCTTGACCTAGTTGCTAATTAACTTTAATGTCCTACGTCAAGGAGCACGCCGTCTTACAAGTTATTTACTGATTAAACGTTCCTACCGCCAGACCTTCTGCTCCTGAGGATTATCTCAGGTGACTCTAGTTCCCTAATCCTCCTCTCCAGCTCCTCATTCTTGGACAGGAGTTCATTAAGCATGGACTCCATAACAAAGAGCTTGCCCTTTAGGTAAGTGATCTCGTTCTCGTAATCCTTCATCTTACTTTGAATTGCTAGACCGTCCGACTTGAGATCGCCATGAAGCCCTTGCTTTATAAACATTTTCACCAGATCAGTAATTTGAATACCCATACTGCTGGCAAGCTCCCTTAGCTCCTCATAGAGCCTTTCAGGCATCGATAAGTGGACTGTTGGAATGTCGTATCCCCTCAAGAGGAATACTGAAAGAGTAGTATTTAAAATTACCTCTAATATGTATTCCTCTTTAAAGAGGAATACATGACTCTGATTAAGTGGAGTCACTTAATCGATTCTACGTGTTATATATCGGGAGAGAGTGTGAAGATCGTGACCTTCAAACTAGATGATAAGCTTCTGGAGAAGATCGATCGTATGGCTCAAAGAGAAGGTATTTCTCGATCTGAGGTGATTAGGGAGGCGATTATTAACTACCTTAATGGTAACTTAAAGAGGGGGAAAAGAAACTCTATAAGGGTAAAATATGTTGTCCTGACTTAAAATAATCTTCTACGGTTTAGGAAAAAGCACTACTTTATTCTCCTTCCAATTCTTCAGTTCCTCTTCTGTAACTCTCCAAGCTTTCTCCCTAAGCCTTATCACTTCATACTTAACTATGCTTAGGAAGTTGTCCACAGGTGCTAGGGGGAGATTAACCCCCTCAACCCAGTAATGCATTGGTATTATTGCCTTTGGGGAAAGAAGCTCGACCACCTCTTTAGCCTCCCTGGCATCTATGGTAAACGTCCCGCCTACAGGAACCATAAGCACATGTGGGCCGTCCATGAGTTTTATCATGTTCTCATCTGGTATATGGCCTATATCACCTAAATGAAGGAACTTAACACCATCTACCTCGATAAGGTAGCTGACTACCTCACCACGCCTCCTACCTTTGAACTTATCGTGATATACCTTAATACCCAGCACTGGATGTCCCAGTACTCTGAAAGGTCCTGACCTCATAGAATAGACCTCACCGCCTTTTTTCAGAACCACTTCATAGGCATTGTGGTCGAAGTGCTCATGAGTTATGAGGACGGCGTCTGCTGAGGCCTCCGGTCTTTTAAGCCCTATACTCCCTCCGTCATGGGGATCTATGACGATTGATCTGTTTGCTGAGTCTACTATTTCAAAGCAGGAGTGGCCATGCCACTTAAGTAACGGCATAATCAACACCTATAATATAAGACCCTATCAAGGTAATTAAGTGATGTACAGCGCTTTAAGTATGTCTGCATCATAACATGTTTTTAG